>CALWRE010000164.1 GCA_944383835.1 uncultured Lachnospiraceae bacterium
TAAGGCTTGCAATCTGCCACATTGTGCTGCACAATGATCTTTATGATTTGAACGAGGGGCTTCGCGTTTTCTGCCCAGGAACGGATCTGGAGGCCATTTCCCACTGCGTATCTGCGATGGAGAACGGATGGAATTTCAAATTTACCGAGGAATCCTTTCACTCCATCCTGGTCTATGCAGCTCTGTCCGTAGCAAGACGCAGGCGGAAACTGAAGCTTTCCGAGACAGAGTGCCGCACAGTGATCCAGTACAATGAATATAACTGGGCGCAGTCCTTGTTTCAGATGATCGACAGGAAATTCGGGATTTCCACCGGCGAGGAGGAGATTGCCTTTTTAGCCGTCCAGCTGCTCTGCTCGGGAAGGCTCCATGATTTTAGTGCAGAGGAGAATAACGCCTATCGCTACGATGAAAAGATGAAGGGGTTCATCCGGAAAATCATCTCGGTAATCAGCGAGGTGCTGAACGTGGATCTGACCCAGGATGAAGAGCTCTATTATGGACTGCTGAACCATATACGTCCGGCCATATTCCGGATGCGGTTTGAAAAGCACGGCACAAAGCCCCTGACCGATTTCATCAAGGAAGAGTATAAGGATACCTTTCGGGTTTCCTGGACGCTCTCGATCCTGTTTGAAGAGTATTATGGCATCAATATCTCTTCGACGGAACTGAGTTACATCACTCTGTACATCCAGTCGGCGCTGGAGAGGGTGGCCGGGCCGGTGCGTCTTGCTCTGGTGACGGAACTGGGAATGGGACTCAATCAGATGTTCTGCAATAAGATCCGGCAGACCATTCCCCGGGTGGAATCCATAGCGATCCTCTCGGTGCATGAATTCCGTTCGGAGATTCTTGGCCAGTATGATTTGATTGTGACCACCTCGGATCTGGGCATAAGCAGTGAAAAGCTGGTGCAGATCGGGGCTCTGCTTAATGACAGCGGGGTCGCCCAGATCAATGCCAGACTCCGCCAGCTGGGAAAACGAAAGCTGGACGGGCGCAGGCGCTTCGACGTATCCTGCCATTCCCTCTTTGATCCGAAGCTTATCTTTCGGGATGTGGCCGTGCAGGATAAGCGGGAGTTAATCGAGATGCTTTCCCAGGCGCTGACTTCCATGGGCTATGTGACGGAGAAATATGGGGCGACGATATTCAAGAGGGAAAAGACGGTTTCCACCTATATCGGAAACGGCGTCGCCATCCCCCACGGAAATTCCGCCTATGTGAACGATTCCAAGGTGGCTATCGCCTTTCTGCGGGAAGGAATTATCTGGAATGAAAAAGAGAGCGAGAAGGTGGACACGGTATTTTTGCTGGCTTTTCGGATCGAGAATCAGGATAATTCCAGGAGGGTGCAGCAGTTTTACAAAGTCTTTCTGGAACTTATCGATACGGACGAGAGTATTCGCTATCTGAAGAGCTTATCCGCTGAGGAACTGTATAAATATCTGGTGCAGTAAAGAAAAAGAAAATGGCAAGGAAATAGGAAGTAGGAAGTAGTAAGGAAATAGTATGAATCTGAGAGATGTATTGGACGAAAAGATAATCCGCATCGGGATGGATGCAAAAGACAAGGACGATGCCCTTCATAAGCTGGCATCCCTTCTCTACGAGCATGGATACATCGACGATGTGGAGGGCTTTGTGAAGGATGTCTATCTGCGGGAATCGCAGGGGGTGACCGGCATCGGCCAGGGGATAGCCATTCCCCACGGCAAGAGTGAAAATGCGAAAAATCTGGGAATCGCCATCGCTACCCTGAAGGATCCGATTGAGTGGGAGACCCTGGACGGAGAAAGAGTGGATACGATTTTTCTGTTCTGCGTCAGCAGCGATTCCAATTTTGAACGGAATCACATGCTTCTTCTGTCACGGGTAGCCGCCCGGCTGGCGGACGAAGAACTCCTTGAAAAGATCCGCCGCGCCCTAAGCCCGCAGGAGATGATCCGCCTGCTGGCAGAGGAGTAGAAGAGTAAAAGAGTAAAAGAGGATAAGGGTCTGCGGATTGGCAAATAATAGAGAGGCCGCCATCCGGCTGGAGGGATGCTCCAGCCGGATAGCGGCTTTTATCGTTGCGTCCTTATTCATTATCTGCCGTTCCATTACTTTTCAGCCCTCGCCTCCTGTAGAACAGATAAGAAATCGCCCCAGGAATACCGATCCATGCCGCCATTGCGCAGAGAGTAACTGTTTCAAAGTCGGAAACAGTCAGGCTGCAGGCGATATAGAGTAACGCAATGGGAAGAGAAACAAGGCCGATGATCCGATGGGCAACATTCCACGTATCCTCGTCCTGTACGGTCCACGGCAGGCGCAGGCCGGTATGTTTGTTGTACGGAAGTTTTGGCGATACAATCTCGGAAAAGATTATCACACAGGATACCACAGCCATGGCAAGTATTTTTTCGCTATTTTCCGAAAACGAGACAATGTCGCAAGAAAGCAGGAGAGCAAAAACAATCCCTGCTGCGAAAATGCCGATATCAAAAAAGTTGTGATGCGGAGAATGCGAATTTTCAGATCCTTCGTGGTGATGCTTGTCAGCAGGGCTAAATTGCGGTACAAGGTGAGTGCGGCCGCAAACAGACACAAGCCTGATAATAGGATTGAAACGGCTTCATTCTGTATGATCAGTGCAATCATCATGGCTGCAATCGAGAGGGTTAGGATCAAACCTCTTTTTTTGCCTGCCCGCTGGAGCAGCTTTTCATGCTGCTTCTTCTTTGCAAGCTCTTCATTCCGTTTTGCCAATTCTTCGGATAAATCCATAACAGAATTATTTTCTGTTTCAATTCCTAAAAGTTGACTGACAGGTACTCCAAGAAGTTTCGCCATATGAATAAGCACGTCTGCGTCCGGAACAGATAAACCGTTTTCCCATTTTGAGACGGTCTGCCTTACAATGCCTAATTTTACTGCTATTTCTTCCTGACTTATTTCTCTGGATTTGCGGAAACGCTTTATATTTATTGAGATCATTTTTCTGCCCCTTTCTGCCGCAGCGTTTATATCCTAATTATAAAAAGGGGTGGCTCCAGACACAAGCAATGGGAATTAACATTGTTCTGATGGGGCTTGAAATTTTAACTTTACATGTATATACTATGTATATATGATATCGGAACAAGGAATCTTTTGACCTAAACCTCTATATACCGCAGAAGGGAGGCAGTGAAATGACCGTTCAGGTAAAGTCCTGGGGAAACAGCCAGGGAATCCGTCTTTCCAAGGAAATGCTGGAGACAGCGGGGATTCATGTAAATGAATATCTGGATGTAACCGTTGAAGATGGCAAAATCGTTTTGTCCAAGACGTTCCGGCATAAGACTTTGGAGGAGAGAGCCGCGGCATATCAAAATCAAATGGGCCCGTATGAGGAATTTGAATGGGGGCAGCCGGTTGGAAGGGAGCAATGGTAAAATCATGTTTGAGATCGAACAGGGCGATATTTTATCGGTAGAAGGAGTAATGACGCCGGTTTTGGTGGTTAGCAAGAATTTTTTTAATCGGACGGAGCAGGTCATCGCCTGCCCTGTCCGTAAAACGGCGCGTCCCGACCCTCTGCATATTAAAATCGGCGCAGGCGATTTCAGAGGGATCGTTCTATGCGAGCAGATGAAGCTGCTGGATTTGCGTGTGAGAGGATATAAAAAAATTTCTTCCCTTCCTGCCGCGGCGATAATGGACATCGTCGATGCGGTGCAGGGAATTTTTGACTATTATCCCTATGGTAATTCTTAAAAATCAGATTCTCAAATTCCCTTTCCGCCATCTGCCTCGATCCGTAGATTTTAATCGAAGCGGTCGGCTGGAGATCTCTCTGCCAGTGGTATTCTCCGGATAGAAGCCGTTGGCTTTCCTATTGAAGCCCTACGATAAAAAGTACCAAGGCCATAAGAGGAAGCACTGTCCAGCCGATATACCGGCTTGCTATTTCCCAATTGGAAGGTTCCGCTTCGTCCGCATTGCGGATCTGAAAACGTAAATTCCAGCGAAAGAGATCGTCTGCGAATAAAATGGAGAGCGCCGTGACAGCGCAGACCAATACGCCCGTCAGCCATATGAGCCAGTCTCCTTTGTGCGTCAGCTCGGGATCTATCGCCAAATGAATGATGGCGTCAGCCAAAGGCAGCATCGGGTCAACGATATTTCCGTCTGTGTCTATTACTATTCCGTCGCTTGTTATCACGGAAACGTGCATATTTGTAGGACTGCCATCCTCATTATACAGCAAAAGCTCCTCGCCGTGCTGCAGCACACCGCCGCGAAAGATGACCTCTTCCCGGTGACGAACTTCCATGCCGGTCATATTACCCGTTGAAAAAGCGAAAATGCCGTCTGGGATGGCGGACGGATCCTCTTTGACAGAATAGGGGCCGTATATGTTATCATCGTATTGGACTTCCACTGTATTGTCTGCATACACCGTGAAGCTTACCGGTTTCCTATGGATTTTGCCGGAATATATGGTGGCGTCCTTTTCCCGCCGGGGAATCAGGATCGAATCTTGATATAAAAAGCCTACCCGGCTGATTGTTATGGAATAGATCACTGCAAATACCAGGATCATGGCGGCCATAAAGAGCAAGACGCCCTTTTGGTATCGGTCTAAACTCGTGAATCTCTTCATACGGCTCCCCCTCGCTGTAAATACGGTTTGACTGTTTGACTGGCAATCGCTTTTACGTTTCCATTGTAGCATGTCTTTGCGTAAAGGAAAAGTGTCGTGAAACATTTTGAGAAATTCCTAAAATGAAAGTTTGAAAATTTTCAGTTTCCGAAATAACCTGAGAAACAGTATAATGGAAAAAGGATTTTGATAAAAATTTAAACGCGGGAGAGAGCAAATGGATGGCGGGAAGAAAAAGCGGGAGACGCTGCTTGTGTTTATTGTAGGGATCGTGCTGATCCTTATCGTATTGTCTGTTTTTGCCTTGCTCAGCAGTTCGGTCATGCGTCTGCTGGGTTTTGCATACGAGAGCACAGGCAGTTTTATCTGGTATTTTATTGTCGCGTCGGTCGTGTCCTATCCGCTGAACCTGGCAGGAGAGGCTCTGTCGGAGACGTTGTTTAATTTTGAAGAAATGCCCAGAAAAATGACGGTCGGTTTGTATGTGCTGTTTGATGCGGCCACTACGTTCTGCGGCTTTAGCTTGGTGGATTATTTTATGACCTCTGTGTCGGCCAACACCTTTTCTCTGCTTGTTCTGGCCCTGGTGTTTGCCCTCCTTGGGGCAGGTGATGCGGGGAAGAAGGAATCAGGGAAAACAGGGAAAAAAGCATAGTCAGGGCTGGACTTTTTGGTTAAATGCGGGTATGATAGTGGGGCGGAGGACAGAAACCTCCCTTTGAACGGCGGAAAAATGTGTTAAGGAGTTGAGGAGTAGAGCTATGAGCAAAGTGAGAACCCGTTTCGCGCCCAGCCCCACCGGCAGAATGCACGTGGGCAACCTGCGCACGGCGCTGTACGCTTATCTGATTGCAAAGCATGTGGGAGGAGATTTCCTGCTGCGCATCGAGGATACGGATCAGGAGCGCTATGTGGAGGGGGCAGTGGACATTATATACCGTACCCTGAAGGAGGCCGGCCTGGAACACGACGAGGGGCCGGACAAGGACGGCGGCTGCGGCCCTTATGTGCAGAGCGAGCGCCAGGCGGCCGGCATTTACCTGGAATATGCGAAGAAGCTGATCGAGAAAGGCGAGGCCTACTATTGCTTCTGCGATAAAGAGAGGCTGGAGTCCCTGCGCACCGAGGTGGCGGGCAAGGAGATCACGGTCTATGACAAGCACTGCCTGTATCTGTCCAAGGAGGAGGTGGAGGCCAACCTGGCGGCGGGCAAGCCCTATGTGATCCGCCAGAACAATCCCACCGCCGGGACGACCACCTTCCACGATGAGATTTACGGAGATATCACGGTGGACAACGCGGAGCTGGACGATATGATCCTGATCAAGTCCGACGGCTATCCCACCTATAATTTTGCCAACGTGGTGGACGACCATCTGATGGGCATCACCCATGTGGTGAGGGGCAACGAGTATCTATCCTCCTCGCCGAAGTACAACCGTCTCTACGAGGCTTTCGGCTGGGAGGTGCCGACCTATGTGCACTGCCCTCTGATCACCGACGAGGAGCACAAGAAGCTGTCCAAGCGCTGCGGTCATTCTTCCTTCGAGGATCTTTTGGAGCAGGGTTTTGTGCCGGAGGCGATTGTCAACTTTGTCGCCCTTTTGGGCTGGAGCCCGGAGGACAATCAGGAGATCATGTCCATGGACGAGCTGATTGCTAAATTTGACTATCGCCATATCTCCAAATCCCCGGCGGTCTTTGACTATACAAAGCTCAAATGGATGAACGGCGAATATCTGAAGGCCATGGATTTTGAGAAGTTTTACGCCATGGCGGAGCCCTATCTGAAAGAGGTCATCCATCGGGATCTGGATCTGCGCACCATCGCGGCCATGGTTAAGACCCGCATTGAAGTTTTCCCCGATATCCGGGATCATGTGGACTTCTTTGAGGAGGTGCCGGAGTACGACTGCTCCATGTACGTCCATAAGAAGATGAAGACCACGAAGGAGAGTTCCCTGGCTCTGCTGCAAGAGGTTTCGCCTTTGCTGGAGATACAGGAGGACTATTCCAACGACGCCCTTTACGCGATGCTGAAGGCTTACGGCGAGGAGAAGGGCTATAAGGTAGGCTATATCATGTGGCCGATCCGCACGGCCCTGTCCGGCAAGCAGATGACTCCGGCGGGGGCGACGGAGATTTTGTCCGTCCTGGGACGGGAGGAGTCCCTGCGCCGGATTCAGGCGGCCATAGAGAAGCTGGAGGCGGATCTGCAGACAGCATGACAAGACAATTCAACGAGGCACAGCGTCAGGCGATCGCCCACTTCGACGGGCCCTGCCTGACTCTGGCCGGCCCCGGCTCCGGCAAGACCACCGTGATTGTGGAGCGGATTCTGAGCCTGATAAAGAGAGGGGTTCCGGCCAGAAATATTCTGGTGCTGACCTTTACCCGAGCGGCCGCCCTGGAGATGCGGGAGCGGTTTTTTAAAAGAATACAGGAAGAAATGCAGAAAGATGCGGAAACCGGCAGGAACCAGGCCGGTTCTTTGGCTTGCCCGCCATCCGGATCTTCCGCCCATTCCGTCCTGGCGTCCGGCCGCCAGGTGTCCTTTGGCACCTTTCACTCGGCTTTTTTCCAGATTCTGCGCTACAGCGGAGGCTACGACGGGGGGAGCGTGGTGCAGGGGGCGGCCAAGGCGGCTTTGCTGGAGGAGGTGTCGAAGGGCTTAGGCATCTATCACGATCGGGAAGGCTGGTACCAGGAGGTATTAAAGGAGATCAGCGACGTGAAGGGAAACGGGATAAGCCCCGAGGACTACCGGCCAAACAGCTGTACTCCGCGGGAGTTTGCCGCCCTCTTTCGCGGCTATCAGGAGCTGTTAAAAAGCAGAAAGAAGCTGGATTTTGACGATATGCTTTCCCGCTGCCTGGAGCTTTTTAACCAGAGGCCGGATATCCTGGAGATCTGGCAGGAGCGCTGCCGCTACATCCTGATCGACGAGTATCAGGACAGCAGCCGCATCCAGTGCCAGCTGGCGGAGCTTCTGGCCCGGCCGGAGAATAACCTGATGGTGGTGGGGGACGACGACCAGTCCATCTATGGGTTTCGGGGAGCCGCGCCGGAGAGAATGCGGGACTTTCTGCAGACTTATCCCGACGCGAAGCAGTATGTTCTGAATATCAATTACCGCTGCCGCCCGGATATCGTAAAGGCCGCCGGCCGCCTGATCGGCTGCAACGAAAACCGACTGCCCAAGGAGATACGGGCGGCAAAGAAGGACAAAACGCAGGGCAAAATGGCGGGAAAAGCCGGGGCGTCCGCCGCAGAAACGATAACGGTGGAGGAGTTTCCCACTCTCCGGGAGGAAAACGAGGCCATCATCGAAAAGATTCTGCGCTACCACCGGGAGGGGCTCGCCTACGGCGAGATGGCCGTCCTCTATCGGACCAACCGCAATCCGGCCCAGCTTCTTCGGCTGATGGAAAACCAAGGGATTCCCGTGCAGGTAAAGGGAGGTCCCGGCGGCATTTACAGCCATTTTATTTGTCAGGATTTCTGCGCCTATCTGGCGGCGGCCGCGGGCAGCACCAGGCGGGCCGACTGGCTGCGGGTGATCAGCCATCCGGAACGATACATAAGCCGCAGCGCCCTGGGGCGGGAGCCGGTCAGCCTGGATGATCTGTTTGCATATTATGAGGAGGATGAAAGGCGGCTCGACCAGCTGGACCGGCTGTCCTATGACCTGGCCTTGTTAAAGAAGGCGCCGCCCTATGCGGGCCTCAGCCACCTGCGCCGCTATATGGGCTATGACGATTATCTGGAGGAGCTGGATAAGACCGGAGAGGGGCGGCTCCATGAGACGGCGGAGCAGCTGCAGGAGACGGCCGACGGCTGCCGGAATGGGATGGAATGGCTTCGTTATGTGGACAGGCAGCTTCGCGCTCCGCAGGAAAAAAACGCCGGGCCATCCGGCGACAGCGTCCATTTCATGACGATGCACGGGGCCAAGGGCCTGGAATTCCCCGTGGTTTTCCTGGCCGACGCCAATGAAGGGATCACGCCTTATAAGAGGGCGGAGACGCCGGAGGCCCTGGAGGAAGAACGCCGTCTTTTCTACGTGGCTATGACCCGTGCCAAAGACAGGCTGCATATCAGCTATACGAAGGAACGTTTTCACCGGTCCCAGAGCGAATCTCGGTTTATAAGAGAGAGCGGGCTGGTATAAAGCGGGCGGAAGAAAGCGGGCGGCAATCTGTCCGCGGGCCGGCAATCTGTCCGCGGGCCAGCAATCCGTCCGCCGGCAGGATGCCGGAAATTAGACGGGAACCTGTACTTCGCTGTGCCAGCTGTTAAAGCTGGTCTTGGCCAGGGGCATATTGGCTATGATGGCCAGTTCCAGCTGGTCTGTGTCAAAATCTCTTCGCAGGGTCTCCAAAAGATCCATTTCCGGCGTTATGTCCAGCTGTCTGCACAGAAACTCCGCTTCGGGGATGCGGATAATTCTGCTGACCGAACGGTCCGGGTGGAGGACCTGGACGAAGAAGGAGTAGGAAATCGGAGCGGTTTCGCAGTGGATGACAATGCCCGCGGGGAACACGGGGACCATGCTCTGGGCCTGCGCGTCGTTAAACAGCTTCATGGCTGCCTCTTCCTTTTCATGCAGAGCGCCGAAGTCACCGTTAAAGGGAGTTTCCATCAGATAGCGCTCTTTGATCCGGCGGCGATAGATTCCTGTCTGGCCGCTGTATTTTTGATTTTCTTCGATGCTGTTAATCTGAAATTCCGTAAGTTCAATGCCCTGCTGCAATTCGGAGATCTGGGATAACAGCCTTTCTTTCCCCTTTTCCAAAATAACCTTTTCCTTTAAATTTCCGTTCTCATCCATATATTCCCGGAGGGTTTTTAACGGTATCCCCAGCTGTATGCACAGCAGAATCATGTCCAGGGTGATAAGCTGCTCCGGCAGGTAGTAGCGATATTTGGTCTGCGGGTCGATCCAGGCGGGAACCAGGATTTTTAACTTTTCATAATAGCGGAGCGAGTTGATATTGACTCCGCGCAGCTGCGCAAATCTGCGGATGGTCAGATATTCTTTTGCCATGTCTAATCCTATCTAATTCGATCTGATTTGATCTTCCTCGATCTTCTTCATTTAATGCTCGCGAAATAAGAAAACGAAGTAATTATAACGTTTTCCGCGGTCTTTGTCTAACAAATTCTTCACAGATATCTTATTGACTCTATTAGAATAATAGAGTTTAGACTGGTGATAAAACGTGGAATAATCCTATTGTAAGGGGATGCTACGTTTATGATGGCGTTTATGATGGCATCTTGGAGTTTGGCAGAAAGGAGATCGACGTATGAGACTTGTGGAAAATGAATTTATAAAATTTATGGAGAAATTTGATGCGCACCCTTTTGAGATCGTTCTAAACGGGGAAAAGCATCGGATCGGGGAAGGAGAGCCGGAATTTTCAGTTACCTTCCATAAGGTGCCGTCTCTGGGCGAGCTGATGGAGAGCACCTCCATTGCCCTGGGCGATACATATATGAATGGCGATATTGAGGTCAGCGGCAGCCTTTATCACGTGCTGAATCTTTTCCTGGGGCAGATGGGAAATTTTTCGACGGACCAGAAGAAACTGAAAAACCTGATTTTTTCTTCTTCCTCCAAAAAGAATCAGAAGAAGGAGGTTTCCTCGCACTACGATATTGGGAATGATTTTTATAAGCTGTGGCTGGATGAGACCATGAGTTATTCCTGCGGCTATTTTCGGAGCGAAGAGGACAGCCTCTGTGATGCGCAGCGCAATAAGGTGAATCGTACCCTTGAAAAGCTGTATCTGAAAGAAGGAATGACGCTGTGCGATATTGGCTGCGGCTGGGGCTATCTGCTGATTCAGGCAGCCAAGAAATATAAGGTGCGCGGGGTAGGGATTACCCTCAGCGAGGAGCAGAAAAAGGAGGGGGAGCGCAGGATCCGGGAGGAGCATCTGGAGGACTATGTGGAAATTAAGCTGCTGGACTATCGGGATCTGCCGGATTTAAAGCTTTCATTTGACCGGGTGGTCAGCATCGGCATGATCAAGCACGTGGGCCGTGACCATTACGAGACCTTTATGAAATGCGTAAAGAGCGTTTTAAAGCCGGGAGGAGTTGTACCCAGCCTGCGGGAGATTCTTCACATCGCAGGGGACCAGAGATTTTACACGTTGGATGTGGAAAGCTGGCGTCGCCACTACAACCGGACGCTGCTGTGCTGGAATGAGAACTTTCAGAAGCACCGCGGTGAGGCGGTGAAAATGTTTGACGAACGGTTTGCAAGGATGTGGGAGCTGTACCTGTGTGCCTGCGCCGCAACCTTTATGAATGGAATTATCGACCTGCATCAGATCCTGTTCACCAACGATGTAAACAATGAGCTGCCAATGGTCAGGTGGTATTGATGTATGGATTATTACAAAAAGATGTTAAGCGCCCTGGCGGAATATTTTTCACAGGCGGGCTGGGAGCGGCTGTTTTTAAGCGGCGGCTGCTATTGGCTGGCAAACCTGCTGCACCAGGGGATTCAGGATTCGGTGCTGATGATCAACCGTCTGGAGGAGCACTGCGCCTTATACTTTGAGCGCGGCCTGTACGATGTGAGGGGGAAGATATCTGCGAAGAACTTTCATCCGGCCTCCGAGCGGGAGATTCGCTTTATGCAGAAAAATTACATTCCTACGTTTGAAACCAAGGGCCTGGAGCAGTATCTGGCGGCGCGGATGTGATGCGGATAACACTGTAAATTGCTGTAATCTGTAAAACGGATATTATGTTCGCTGAAGATGTTGATCGATCAACATCTCCGGAAGACATGATAATATGCATGCGATTTTGCAAAAATTTACAGTAAAACAAGAAAACAAGCAAAAACTATGCAGACAAAAAGGACGCCCGAAAAATCAGATAAGAGCTTTCAGGCGTCCTTTTAAAATTATTTTGGGCATATTCTTGGCCAACTTTTGCTGTTATTCCTCATCCTCGACTACAATCTCGTCGTACTCGGACTCTTCCTCGTCGAACAGCTTATCAAAGGCATCGACGACCCGGTCGAGCAGTTCGTCGTCCTCGATATATCCCAAAATCGGCTCGCCGTTCTCGTCCTCATCGTACTGATACAGATAGCAGCCCGCCTCTTCATCGTCCTCTTCTTCCATAGGCAGGAGGGAGATATAGGTCTGGCCATCCACATCCACGAAGCCCCATACGAAACATTCCGCTTCGGTGCCGTCGTCAAAGGTCAGGGTGATGGTATCCTGCTCCTCATTGTAGCTCATCTTACATTACCTCGTTCTTTCTTAAAATAAATAACCATGAATTGCTCAATTCCTGCAAGACCACTGTAGCAAATGCGGAGGGAAAAAGCAAGAGGGAAATTCAGTTCTTAGAACTATCTTGACTTTGCCCTGCAATCTGGCTAAGATGGTAGGGAAAGGCAGGGAACGATTATGATATCTGAAAATTATAGGCAGGTGGAGGCCCGCGTGGCGGCCGCCTGCGAGAGGGCCGGCCGCAGCCGGAATGAGATAACGCTGGTGGCCGTCAGCAAGACGAAGCCGCCGGAAATGATTCGGGAATTGATGGAGATCGGCGTCCGGGATTTCGGGGAGAATAAGGTCCAGGATCTGTGCCGCAAGATGGAGGAGATTCCGGGGGACAATCACTGGCATTTCATCGGCAGCCTGCAGCGCAATAAGGTCAAATACCTGGTGGGCAGCCCGGTCTGCCTGATTCACTCGGTGGATTCCGTGCGTCTGGCGGAGACGATCCAGAAGGAGGCTGAGAAGAAAAACGTGACGGTCCCGGTGCTTCTGGAGATCAATATCGGCGGCGAGGAGACGAAGAGCGGGGTCGCCCCTGGGGAGGCGCGGCAGTTGCTTACGGAGGCGTCGGCCTTTGACCGGGTCAAGGTCCGTGGCCTGATGACCATTGCCCCTCCGGGGGACGAGGAGGCGAACCGTCCTTATTTTCGGCGGATGCGGGAACTTCGGGACGAGCTGGCGGCCTTGCATCTGCCCGGTGTGGAGCTGCGGGAATTGTCCATGGGCATGACCCATGACTTTGAGACGGCCATCAGCGAGGGAGCCACCATTGTGCGGGTCGGTACGGCCATATTCGGAGAGAGAGCGTATGGGACTCCGGAGTGGAGGCCCTGACGGAGTCAGGCGGAGTCTGTCGGAGTCGGCCAGAGTCGGCCGGCGTATTTTCTGCCCCCAGGCGTCATAGGATAAAGGGAAGAGGGAGCAGGAGAAGTTTGGATGCAGGAGAGCCAAAAACTGGAGAATCTATTGAATCTGGCCCTGGATGCGACGCAGGAGGAGCGCAGCAGGAGCCAGATACTGGAGACGGGGTATGACGAAGAGGAGAACCGCTGGGAGCTGATTGTGCGCTACCACGGGGATGCAAAGGCCCTGCGGGCCCTGCCGGGAACCAGAGTGGAGCCCCTTCTCGGAGAATACGCCATCGTTTGGACGCCGCAGGAGCAGATCGAGGCCCTGGCTGCTCTGGAAGAGGTGGAGTATGTGGAAAAGCCGAAGCAGCTTCTCTATGAGGTGGAAAATGGACGGGCTGTTTCCTGCATCGATTCCGTGCAGGGCAGAGGGGCGGGAGCCTTGACCGGCCGAGGCGTTTTAATTGCTGTTTTGGATTCGGGTATCGATTACAGTCTGCGGGATTTTTGCTGGGCGGACGGGAGTACCCGGATCCTTTTTCTTTGGGATCAGACCCTGGAGCGGGAATTCACCGGGGAGGAGATCAACGAGGCTCTGCGGGCCGGCAGCGAGGAGGAGAGATACCGCCTTGTCCCCAGCCGGGATTTTTCCGGCCATGGAACGGCGGTCGCCGCAATCGCCGCCGGGGCAGGGGAGACGGGGGCCGTCGGAACCGCCGGGGCCGCCGGAGCGGAGGAGGAATCGCCGTACGGCCGGTACCGGGGCGTCGCCCCGGAAAGCGAGCTTCTGATCGTAAAGCTGGGAGCGGCGGGGGAAAGGGGATTTCCCCGCACCACGCAGCTGATGCGCGGCCTCGATTACGTCCTGCGCAAAGGGCTGGAGCTGGGGCGGCCGGTGGCGGTCAATATCAGCATCGGAAACAATTACGGCTCCCATGACGGGGATTCTCTGCTGGAGACCTTTATCGACGAGGCGGCCGGCTTTTCGCCCAACTGCATCGTGATTGGCAGCGGCTACGAAGGCGGGGCGGCGGGACACAGCGCGGGGGTGCTTGCGGCCCCGGCGCCGGGAGAGGACGGCAGTCAGACGGTGGAGCTGTCGGTGGGCGTCTATGAGACAGGACTCTCGGTCCAGCTGTGGAAATCCTATGCGGATTCCTTGGAGGTGGAGCTGATTGCTCCGGACGGGGCGGCGGCCGGCCCCTTTGTCCCGGAGCTGGGGACGGCGCGGTACAGGCTGGGCGGGGCGGAAATCCTTCTGTACTATGGAGAACCCAAGCCTTATAGCCGCAGCCAGGAAATCTTTGTGGATTTTCTGCCGGTTGACGCCTATCTGGACAGCGGAGTGTGGAAATTCCGTCTGATCCCGCAGAAGATTGTGGATGGGCGCTACGACTTCTGGCTGCCGGGGGCCTCTCTTTTAAACCGGGGGACCCAGTTTTTGCGGCGCAGCCCGGAGGTGACGCTGACGATTCCCTCCACGGCGGCCAGGGCGATTACCGTGGGGGCCTATGACGGCAGAAGGGACACGTACGCGGATTTCTCCGGACGGGGATTTCTGCGGAATCTGAATCTGGTCAAGCCGGAGCTGACGGCCCCCGGCGTGGACGTGGTTACGGCGGTTCCCGGCGGGGGATACCAGGCCAGGACGGGAACCTCCTTTGCAGCCCCCTTTGTGACGGGAGCGGCAGCCCTTCTGATGGAGTGGGGGATGGTACAGGGCAACGACCCGTATCTGTACGGGGAGAAGGTCAAGGCCTATTTAATCCGCGGAGCGAGACAACTGGGCCGTTCGGCACAGGGCTATCCGAACCCCCAGGTGGGCTACGGGGCCCTCTGCGTCCGGGACAGCCTGCCGGGCCGCGACAGGGTCTAGCCCGGACGCTCGCCGGACTGTAGCCGAAGTGCAGTAAAACGTCAGCAGTAAAACGTCAGTTGAAACCTTTCGGTATACGGGCATTAACAAAATGTGACTTCTCTCTGGCATTTTCCCTGTTTTATAATGTAATCGGTATAAAAGTATAGAAGATGAAGACCACACAGGCTGCGGATCCAGGATTCATCGAAAATAGAAAGGAAGGTAAGAAAATGGCAGAGAAACAGACGGCAGGAAGAGATAAGTTAGGAAAGCTGGCGCCGAAGTTTACGGAGCTGAACGACGATGTACTGTTTGGCGAGGTGTGGTCCAGGGAGGAGCAGCTGTCCGCCCGCGACAGGAGCATGATTACCATCGCTGCGCTCTTTTCAGCGGGACAGTACCCTCAGCTGAAATCGCACCTGACTCTGGGCAAGGCCCATGGAATCACGAAGGAGGAGGCTGTGGAGATCGTTACCCAGCTTGCCTTTTACTGCGGCTGGCCTAAGGCCTGGAGCACCTTCGGACTGATTGAAGAAGTGTATGGGGAGGAATGAAAATGAACATTCTCTTTATGAACGGCAGCCCCAATAAAAAAGGGAATACGGCCAGGCTGGCCTCCGAACTTTTGAAGGGAAGGGAGTATGAGACCCTTGACCTGGTGGATTACAAGATCTACAGCTATGGGCAGAAGTTTGACGACGACCAGTTTGACGAGGTGGTAGCTCGGATGAAGGAGGCGGATGTCGTTGTCATCGGTTCTCCGGTCTATTGGCATAACATGTGCGGGGCGGTCCGCAATCTATTGGACCGTTTCTACGGCCCGATCCGCTCCGGCGAGCTCTCCGGCAGAAAGTTCGTATTCCTGTTCCAGGGAGCCGCCCCGGAGCCCTGGATGCTGGAAAAGGCAGAGTATACGATGAGCCGTTTCGCCCGGATGTACGGAATGGAGTATCTGGGGATGGCCAGCACGGCCGGTGAGGCCAGGGCGATCGCCGCAAAAATCGGCTGATATGCAGGCTGAACCAAATCATATTTTTTAAATCCCCCTGTGCAGCTTTTAGGAAAAGGGAATGGCTGCACAGGGGATTTTTATATGTATTTTTGGCTGCTGCCGGCAGCTTTCCGCGCTTGATTTTGGCTGCCTTGGCTGCCAGGCCGGTTGCCAATTTGCGGCCGTCCCCTTATAATGAGGAGAGAAAACCGCCGCGGCGGACAAAGAAGCAGGAGAAAGACAGATATGTTCAATCGAGAAGCGTACGAAAAGAGGACAAGGTGGTACCGGGAGGCCAGGTTTGGCATGTTTATCCACTGGGGGCTCTATGCCATCCCGGCGCGGGGCGAATGGGTCCGCTCCGATGAGCGGATGCCGGAAGAGGAGTACCTGCCCTTTTTCCGGGAGTTTAATCCGACGGATTTTGATCCCCGCGTCTGGGCCAGGGCAGCCAGAGAGGCCGGGATGAAATATATGGTTTTTACCGCCAAGCATCATGACGGGTTCTGCCTGTTTGACAGTGCTCTCACGGACTTCAAATCCACCAATACCCCCTGCGGGAGGGATATTGTGCGGGAGGTCCTGGAGGCTTTTCGCGCCGAGGGACTTCGGGTAGGGCTGTATTATTCCCTGCTGGACTGGCATCATCCCGATTATCCCCATTATGGGGACCGGTATCATCCGGCCCGCGGCGAGGAGCGGGAGAGAGATGTGCCCCGGGATTTTGACCGCTATCTGGACTATATGCACGGACAGATCCGGGAGCTGTGCACCAACTATGACAAACTGGATATCCTCTGGTTTGATTTCTCCTATAAGGGCGAAAACCAGGATATGACGGGGGAAGCCTGGCGGGCCTCGGAGCTTGTGCGCATGGTGCGCTCCCTGCAGCCGGAGGTGGTGATGGACAACCGCCTGGAGGTGAGCGGGGAGGGCTTTGGGACGCTTGCGACGGCAAATCCCAGCGAATTCTGCGGGGACTTTGTCAGCCCGGAGCAGATCGTCCCGCCAAACGGACTCAGGGACGAGGAGGGCCGGGAGCTTCTCTGGGAGGCCTGCGTTACGATGAACGACCATTGGGGCTATTGCTCGGCGGACCGGAATTATAAATCGGCCTCCACCTTGATCCGCAAGCTGGTGGAATGCGTCAGCAAAAACGGAAACATGCTGCTCAATGTGGGGCCGGACGCCAGGGGGAATATTTCGCCGGCCTCTATGGAGATTCTGGCGGATATAGGGGCCTGGATGCAAAAAAACGGGGCCTCGGTCTGGGGCTGCGGCGGCAGCGGCCTTCCCAAGCCGGAAAACGGGCGGCTCACCCGCAGGGGAAATACCCTTTATTATCATATCCTGGAGGACGCGGTGGGCAGCATCCCCCTTTACGGGATTCCGAAGGACAGGGTGCAGGCGGTCCGCCTTTTAGAGGACGGCAGCGAACGAAAGCTGCAGGAGGATTGGATCACCGGCAATTATCCCGATATGGCCTTTGTGAAGGTTTCCGGTACAGCCGGACTGCCGGATGAGACGGATACCGTGCTGGAGATTCGCCTGGATGGATTTACGGAAAAGAATTGACGAAGAGGGAACAATAGGATAAAATAAGATACATAGATGTTCACAGACCAAGTAAGGCGATTGCATGAAAGAGGGACAGCAGGAAGGAAGCAGAAAATGGAGAGAACAGCGGGACGGCCGGCCGACGCAGATCGGCGTGCGCCGAGGGAGCGGCGGGTTTACGAACTTTTAGACCGGCTGGACGTCGCCTACGAGTATGTGGATCATCCGCCGGCAATGACGATGGAGGACTGTCTGGAGATCGATCGGGCGCTGGACGCGGTAATCTGCAAGAATCTTTTTCTCTGCAACAGGCAGCAGACGGAGTTTTATCTGCTGATGCTGCGGGAGGATAAGAGATTTCGTACCGCCCAGGTATCAAAGGAGATTGGCAGCGCCAGGCTGTCCTTCGGGCCAAAAGAATATATGGAGCGATTCCTGGATCTTTCTCCGGGCTCGGTAAGCGTGCTGGGATTGATGAACGACCGCGAAGGAAGAGTACAGCTTTTGATGGATGAGGACATTCTCTGCGGAGAATTTTTTGGCTGTCACCCCTGCGTGAATACGACCAGCCTGCGGCTGCGGGTTTCGGATCTGACGCAAAAGATTTTAAAGGAGATCGGTCATGAGCCGGTGCTGATAAAAGTACAGGAAGGATGATGAAAATGAAAGGAGAAAAGATGGGAGACTACGCAGTGTTTTCAGAGGAAACGGCAGTTATCGTGGAGCAGGAGCAGAAGAAGCTGAGGCAGGAGATTGCCAGGCAGTATGTGGACTGCCGCAAGAGAAAGAAGATGACCCAGGCGGACGTCGCCGCTGCCGCCGGGATGAAGCGCCCCGGAATCACCCGTTTTGAGACCGGCCGCTATAACCCTACGGTGGATATGCTGGTACGTCTGGCGGAGAGCATGGGCATGTCGGTGGAAATTCGCCTGGTGGAAAAGACGGAGGAAAAACAGGAGCAGAATTCATAATCCGGACCGTTCCGGAATACAATGATAGGGAAAGCTGCAATTTCGCCCGTTTTGCGCCCGCCAGGCGGTATGACAGAAGGCAGGTGAGAGGATGACAATTCGGGAAGGCCTGGAGGAGCTGGAGGAGAAAACCCTGAGTCCTTATGCTGCTCTGGCGAAAAATACGGCCGGCCGGGACCGGCCGGAGGAAAAGTGCGATATGCGCACCGATTATCAGCGGGACAGAGACCGGATTATTCACTGCAAATCCTTCCGCCGCCTGAAACACAAAACCCAGGTGTTTCTGGCGCCGGAGGGGGATCATTACCGCACGAGGCTGACCCACACCCTGGAGGTGTCCCAGATTGCCAGGACGATTTCCAAGGCCCTGCGCCTCAATGAGGATCTGACCGAGGCCATTGCCCTGGGACACGATCTGGGCCATACTCCCTTTGGACATGCAGGGGAGGCTGCCCTGGACTCCGTATGCAGCGAGGGCTTCGCCCACTACCGGCAGAGCGTGCGGGTGGTGGAGGTGCTGGAGAAAAAGGGCCAGGGCCTTAACCTGACGAAGGAAGTGCGGGACGGCATTCTCAATCACCGCACCAGCGGCCATCCCTCCACGCTGGAGGGACAGGTGGTGCGGCTGTCGGATAAGATCGCCTATATTAACCACGATATCGACGATGCGATCCGGGCAGAGCTTATGTCGGAGGAGAACCTGCCCCGCGGGCTGACCGACGTGCTGGGCCATTCGGTCCGCGAGCGGCTCAATACGCTGATTCACGATGTGATTCAAAACAGCATGAACCGTCCTTCCATCATCATGTCCGCGGACATGGAGAAGGCGATGAAGGAGCTGCGGGTCTATATGTTTGAAAACCTGTATCTGAATTCCATTCCCAAAAGGGAGGATCATAAGGCGAAGGAGCTTTTGATCCGCCTGTTTCATCATTATATTGACAAGCCGGAGGAGCTGCCGGAGGAATACCGGCAGTTAATGGAACAGAGGGGGGATTCAAGGGAGAGGGTGGTCTGCGATTACATAGCGGGGATGAGCGACGGCTATGCGATTTCGCTGTTTGAGGAGCTCTATGTCCCTAGATCCTGGAAATAGAAAGAGGCGTTAGTATGTACTATCCGGAGGAACTGGTGGAGGAGGTGCGCACCAGAAACGATATCCTGGATGTGGTGGGCCAGTATGTGAGACTGACCAAGAGAGGGAGCACCTATTTCGGGCTTTGCCCGTTTCATAATGAAAAAACCCCTTCCTTTTCGGTGACGCCGAGCAAGCAGATGTATTACTGCTTCGGCTGCCATGCCGGAGGCAATGTGATCACCTTCGTGATGGAGTATGAAAATTACACCTTTCCGGAGGCCCTCAAATACCTGGCCGACCGGGCGGGGATTGCCCTTCCCGAGCGGGAGGCCACCGAGCAGGAGAAAAGGGAGGCGGATCTGCGCTCCCGCCTTTTGGAGATTAACAAGGAGGCGGGGCGGTATTTCTATTATCAGATGAAGATGGACCGGGAGCAGAGGGCTTACGGCTATCTGACCGGCCGCGGCCTTTCCGACGACACCATCCGCCATTTCGGCCTGGGCTATTCCAATCCGTATCAGAATGATCTGTATCAATATCTGAAAAAGAAGGGGTACGACGACAATATCCTGAAGGAAAGTGGATTGGTGAAGATCGAGGAGAGAGGCTGCTATGACAAGTTCTGGAACCGGGTCATGTTCCCGATTATGGATGTGAACAGCCGCATCATCGGCTTTGGCGGCCGCGTCATGGGAGAGGGGGAGCCGAAGTATCTGAATTCGCCGGAAACGAAGGTTTTCGATAAGGGCCGCAACCTTTACGGCCTCAATATTGCTCGGCAGAGCCGGGAGCCTTTTATCCTGATCTGCGAGGGCTATATGGATGTGATTTCCCTGCACCAGGCCGGCTTTACCAACGCGGCGGCCTGCCTGGGAACGGCGATGACCCAGGCCCAGGCGAATCTTCTGAAGCGCTACACCAGCCAGATTATCCTGACCTATGACAGCGATGGGGCCGGGGTCAAGGCGGCCCTGCGGGCCATCCCCATCCTGAAGGAGGTGGGGATGACGGTGAAGGTGCTGAACCTAAAGCCCCACAAGGATCCCGACGAGTTTATTAAAAACCTGGGCGCCGATGCGTTCCGGGCGAGGATAGAAGAGGCGCAGAAC
>CALWRE010000165.1 GCA_944383835.1 uncultured Lachnospiraceae bacterium
GGAGGTTAAGGGGAGCGAGGAGAGCCAGCTTAGCCAGACGGCAGAGGCGGCGCAGGCCAGTCAGACATCCGAGGCGGCACAGCCCCAGGGGGGAGCCGTGACAGACGCCGCGCCGGAGCCGGGCGAAAAAGAGTGAACGGCTCTTGAATCAAATAAAGACAAAGCGGAGGAGGATAGACCATAGCTTGGCGTCCTCCTCTTTGCGGCCTGCGGGTTTGTTTCCATAAGGATTTGTAAGAGAATAGGGGAGACCTCATGACTTTTAATCTGGAAGAAGAGTTAAAGAAGCTGCCGGCGTCGCCGGGGGTTTATCTGATGCACGACAGCCACGACGAGATCATCTATGTGGGCAAGGCGATCAGCCTGAAAAACCGGGTGCGCCAGTATTTTCAGAGCAGCCGGGGCAAGACGGCCAAGATTTTGCAGATGGTGCAGCACATCGCATGGTTTGAATATATCCTGACGGATTCGGAAATGGAAGCCCTGGTGCTGGA
Source organism: uncultured Lachnospiraceae bacterium (assembly GCA_944383835.1). Lineage (GTDB taxonomy): Bacteria > Bacillota > Clostridia > Lachnospirales > Lachnospiraceae > RGIG7193. Next base: position 495 of record CALWRE010000165.1, read on the forward strand.
ATGCAATCTGATCAAGGAGCATCGGCCCAAGTACAATACGATGCTGGTGGACGATAAGAGCTATCCTTATATCAAGGTGACGGTGCAGGAGGATTTTCCCCGGATCCTGTTTTCCCGCGACATGAAAAAGGACAAGTCCCGCTATTATGGGCCTTACACCAGCGCGGGAGCGGTGAAGGATACGATTGAGCTTCTGCACAAGCTGTTTCGCATCCGCACCTGCCGGCGCAATCTACCGGCGGATATCGGCAAGGACAGGCCCTGCCTCAATTATCATATCAAACAGTGCGACGCTCCCTGCCAGGGTTATATATCCCGTGAAAAATACAGGGAGTCGGTGGATAAGGCGATGGAATTTCTGGGAGGCAATTTTGATCCGATTCTTCATAGCCTGGAGGAACAGATGCGCTCCTGCGCCGAAAACCTGGATTTTGAGACGGCGGTGACCTACCGGGAATTGTTAAACAGCGTCAAGCACATTGCGCAGAAACAGAAGATCACCGACGCCGGCGGCAACGAGGACCGGGATGTGATTGCCATGGCCAGGGAGAAGCAGGACGCGGTGGTTCAGATCTTTTTTATCCGCGGAGGCAAGATGATCGGCCGGGACCACTGCTATCTGACCATCGACGAGGACGAGCCGGACAGCCATGTGCTGGGAGAGTTTGTCAAGCAGTTTTATGCCGGAACCCCGGCCATTCCACGGGAGCTTTTTCTGCAGTGCCCGGTGGAGGATGAGGAGCTGATCGCCTCCTGGCTCACGGGCAAGAGAGGGCAGAAGGTGACCCTGCGCACGCCGGTGAAGGGGGAGAAGGCAAGGCTTGTGGAGCTGGCGGCCCGCAACGCCCGCCTGGTCCTGGACCAGGACAGGGAGAGGCTGAAGCGGGAGGAGGCCCGCACGGCGGGAGCGGCCAAGCAGCTGGCCGGCCTTCTGGGCCTGCAGGACTGCCGCCGTATGGAGGCCTACGATATCTCCAACATCAGCGGGGTTCAATCGGTGGGCTCGATGGTGGTCTATGAAAATGGAAAGCCGAAGCGTTCGGATTACCGGAAATTCCGCATCCGCTATGTGGAGGGGCCCAACGATTACGCTTCGATGGAAGAGGTGCTGACCCGCCGCTTTACCCACGGCCTGGAAGAAAGGGAGGAAGGGACGGAGGGGAACGGCAGCTTCGACCGGTTCCCGGATCTGATTTTGATGGACGGGGGCAAGGGCCAGGTGAATATCGCCGAGGGAGTTCTGGCAAAGCTGGGACTGTCCATTCCCGTCTGCGGCATGGTTAAGGACGACAACCACCGGACCCGCGGCCTGTATTTCCACAACCAGGAGCTGCCCCTTGACCGGCATGGGGAGAGCTTTCAGCTGATTACCCGCATCCAGGACGAGGCGCACCGCTTTGCCATTGAATACCACAGGAATCTTCGAGGAAAGGCGCAGATTCACTCGGTGCTCGATGATATCGAGGGAATCGGGCCGGTTCGCCGAAAAGCGCTGATGCGTCATTTCAAGACCATAGAGGCCATCCGGGAGGCGTCGGCGGACGAGCTGGCGGCCGCACCGCAGATGAATGCACGGGCGGCAGCCTCCGTGTATGATTTTTTCCACCGAAAAGAAAAACCGGAAGAGATTGCGGACGAAGAAGGAAAAGGAGAGAGGCAGTGAGGGCTGTGCGCCTCTTGCGCGAATCTCCCTGGTATGATAATATAAGAAGGAATTCATAACAATCGATTGCCGGACGGAAGGGAGATCCGGCATAGTCGGGCCGCGATGGGGCTGCGGCCGAAGAAAGGAGACAGGTATGGCGGTAACAGTTAGCGATGTGATCAAAAAATATTCGCTGCGTTCGCTGACGCCGGAGATCAATACGGACAATATCCGTGTGAATCATTCCGATATAAATCGTCCGGCTCTGCAGCTGGCCGGATATTTCGATCATTTTGGCAAGGAAAGAGTACAGATTATCGGTCTGGTGGAATACACATATATTGAAACGATGGAAAGGGAGCGCAAGCTGCAGGTCTTTGACACCCTTTTTTCCGGGAAGATTCCCTGCCTTGTCTATTGCCGCAGTCTGGAGCCGGATGAGGATATTCTGAATCTGGCCAGGCGCTACGAGGTGCCGGTTCTGGTCTCGGATATGATCACCTCCGATTTCATGGGGGAGATTATTCGCTGGCTGAAGGCGCAGCTGGCGCCGATGATCAGCATTCACGGCGTTCTGGTGGAGGTATACGGCGAGGGCGTCCTGATTATGGGCGAGAGCGGTATTGGCAAGAGCGAGGCGGCCCTGGAGCTGATACGCCGCGGCCATCGCCTGGTCACCGATGATGTGGTGGAGCTGCGCAAGGTCAGCGACGACACCCTGGTGGGGAGCGCCCCCGATATTACCCGGCATCTGATCGAGCTGCGCGGCATCGGCATTGTGGATGTGAAGGCATTGTTCGGCGCGGCCGCCGTGAAAAATACGCAGACCGTTGATATGGTGATTAAGCTGGAGGAGTGGAACCGGGACAAGGAGTACGACCGGCTGGGGCTGGAGGAGCAGTATATCGAGTTCCTCGGCAACAAGGTTGTCTGCTACAATATCCCGATTCGTCCGGGCCGCAACCTGGCCGTTATCGTAGAGTCGGCGGCGGTCAATTCCCGTCAGCGCAAAATGGGATACAACGCGGCCCAGGAGCTCTATAAGAGGGTGCAGCGCAGCCTGGAGCTGTCGGAGAACGAATAATGGATTTTGGAAGCGAGCTGGAAAAAGCAGCGGGGAACCAGGTCAGAAAAGGCGAGGCCCTGCGCCTGCATACGACATTTCGGATTGGGGGGCCGGCGGATTATTTCGTGACGCCGGAGAATGAGGAGAGGCTGGCGGAAGTGGTAGCTTTGTGCCGGAGGCTCAGGATCCCCTTTTTTATTCTCGGAAACGGCAGCGACCTTTTGTGCGCCGACGAGGGCTACAGGGGGGTGGCGGTGAATACCACGGCCTTCTTAAACGGCGTGCGCACGGAGGGAAGGCGGGTCATAGCCGGTTCCGGGGCCCTGCTTGGAAACGTTGCTAAGGAGGCCCTGGCGGCCGGCCTTGCGGGATTTGAGTTTGCCGCCGGGATTCCCGGCAGTGTCGGGGGCGCAATGGTGATGAACGCCGGAGCCTACGGCGGAGAGATGAGCCAGGTGGTCGAATGGGTCCGGGTACTGACGCCGGAGGGGCAGGTGAAGACCGTGCCGGTACAGGAGATGGATTTTGCCTATCGGCGCAGCGCCGTTCGCAGCAATGGATGGATCGTGCTGGAGGCCTGTTTTGTCCTGTGCCCAGGAGAGCCGGAGCGGATACGTGAGCGGATGGAGGAGCTGGCGGCCAAAAGAAGGGAAAAGCAGCCGCTTTCCTTTCCCAGCGCGGGCAGTACCTTTAAGCGGCCGGAGGGCTATTATGCGGCTCGGCTGATCGAAGAGGCAGGATTAAAGGGGACGAGCGTAGGCGGGGCCTGCGTTTCCGAGAAGCATGCAGGCTTTGTGATCAACCGGGGAGACGCTACGGCGGCCGACGTGCTGGCCCTGTGCCGGCTGATACAAAAGCGGGTCCGGGAATATTCCGGCGTGGATCTGGAGATGGAAGTGGAGACCATAGGAGGCGTCGAATGTCATTTTCCTCCGATATAAAGGCGGAGCTGGCAGCTGCCTACAGCAACGCCCGGCACTGCCAGATTGCTGAAATTGCCGCCATGCTCAGCATGGACGGGGAGATTTACGAGGATGTAAGGGGCTGCCGGACCGTAGCCTTACATACGGAAAATTTGGCAGTGGCCAGAAAGTACTTTACTTTATTGGGAAAAACCTTTAATATAAAAGCGGATATTCTTATCCGGCGCAGTTTTGTCCAGCAAAAGAGCCGCAGCTATCATTTGTATGTGACGAAAGCGGAGGATGCGGAGCGGATCATCAATGCGTGCAGGATGAAGCCTTTATCCGAGCCGGGGCAGTGGATTCCCGGCGGGCTGATTCTGCAAAACGACTGCTGCCGCAGGGCTTTTTTGCGGGGGGCCTACCTTGCCGCAGGCTCCATGAGCAATCCGGAGAAGGGATATCACTTTGAGATCGCCTGCACGGTGCGGGAGAAGGCCGAGCAGCTTGGCGAGGTGCTGGCCACCTTCGGCATTGAAGGAAAGATTATTCTGCGCAAGAAATATCACGTCCTTTATGTCAAGGAGGGCGATCAGATCGCCGATATCCTGAATCTGATATCGGCCCACGTTTCCTTAATGAAGCTGGAGAATATCCGGATACTGAAAGAAATGCGGGAAACGGTGAACCGGCAGGTCAACTGCGAAACTGCCAACTTGGAGAAAACGACTTCAGCTGCCTACGGACAGATCAATGATATTTTGCTGATTCAGAAAAAAATGGGACTGGACAGCCTGCCGCCGCTTCTGCGGGAGACGGCCGAGGCCCGCCTGAATTGGCCGGACGTGTCCTTAAAAGAATTAGGGAGCCTTTTGGATCCGCCGGTGGGCAAGTCCGGGGTCAATCATCGTCTGCGCAGACTGAAGGAGCTAGCAGACAGCTTACGAGTGAACGAGGAGGATGTATCATGTTGACAAAAAACATCACGGTGGAGCTTCCGACAGACCACGAATCCAGGCCGGTGGCGCTTTTGGTACAGGTCGCAAGCCAGTATGAGAGCGTAATTCATATGGAAAACGGTTCTGTCCGTGCCAATGCAAAGAGCATCATGGGAATGATGGCCTTTGGCCTGCGAAAAGGCATGGAGGTTCGGGTGACAGTGGACGGAAAAGATGAGGCAGATGCGATGGCTGCAATTGAAAAGCAGCTGGGGCGGGCCTGTTGATAGAAGCATCACGGGAGACAGCGCTGCTAAGAATACGGCAGCGCTGTTTTTTTGAGCTCTTGGGCAGCGAAGCTGCGAGCGGCTGCCCGGTGAATCGAGGTATATTTTAAATGGAATGTAGGACAAACCCAAAGAAAAAACGAAAATACCAGGCTGGTTTGTGGGCGCTGTTTCTGGGCAATGCGGCCCTTTTTGCGCTGGGCTGCGTGGCAATGGTTCTCCGGCTGGTGCCGGAGGCGGCAAGAGGGCTTATGGCCCTTGTGCTGGCGGCCCTGGTCGTCTGTTTCCTGCCCACCTTCCTGCTTTTGGTCCGGGGTCTGGCTCTGTCCGGCACCCAGAGGGTCTTCCTGACAGAGGGGACGCTTCTGTATGTGTCCTGGGACGCCGATAAGGGGGCGGGCGGGGCCAGATACCGGTTCTGCCGCATTTTTAAGGTGACGGACTATCAGGTGAAGAGAAATTCCATCGATGTAAAAGCCTTCGTCTGGTTTGCCGAGAAGACCATGCCCCGCGACAGCCTGCCGGTGGAGGACGGGCATCTGGGAGATATCTCCGATCTCTTCGCCTCTGCCAGCCGGTGCCAGAGGGAATTTTCCATCTGCCGGACCCTGGACCATGAGGAGGAGATTCTGGCGATGCTGGAAAGCCGCAAAAAGGAGGCGGCCCCGGTGCGCGAATAAGGGCAGGCTTTACTTTCCGGCCGCTTTCTCGGCGTATTCGGTGGTTACCAGCTTATCGTAGGGGACGCGCTGGGACAGCTCGCCGGCCTCTTCCAGGATGTTCTGCAGCAGGTCAAAGCTGCTTTCCTCAAAGATGGTGTCGGCCTTCCAGGTATCCTGGGCCAGATAGCGGTCCACGATTACCGCAATGGTGGCTTCGTCGGTTTCCGGGAACTGCGGGGCGATAACGGCCGCGATTTCCTCGGCGGAGTGGCTGTTCACATAGTCCATCCCCTTCTGAATGGCGTTGGTGAAGCCCTGGATGATGTCGGGGTTCTGCTCCATATAGCTCTTCTGCGCGCTGTAGGCGGTATAGGGGACGTAGCCGCTGGCTTCGCCCAGGGAGGCTACCACATAGCCGCTTCCTTCCTGCTCGAGCAGGGTTGCATAGGGCTCGAATTCCACGGTAAAGTCGGCGTCGCTTGAGGGGAAGGCGGCGGCGGTCAGGCCAAAGGAGATACTCTGGTCAATGGTGAGATCGGCAGCCGGATCCAGCCCATTTTTTTTCAGGATATATTCAAAGACCATCTGAGGCATCCCGCCTTTGCGGCCGCCCAATACCAGGGAGCCTGCGAGATCGGACCAGTCAAAGTCCTCGATGGGCTCGCGGGAGACCAGGAAATTGCCGGCCCGTTGGGTCAGCTGGGCGAAATTGACCACATAATCCTCGGCCCCCTCGGCATAGACGTAGATGCTGGCTTCGGAACCCATGAAGCCGATCTGGGCGTCGCCGGAAATCAGGGACGTCATGACCTTATCGGCGCCTCCGCCGTTTACCACGGTCAGGTCGATGCCCTCCTCCTCAAAATAGCCCAGTTCGCTGGCCACATACTGCGGAGCATAGCAGATGGAGTGGGCTACTTCGTTTAAGGTTACCGGAGTCAGCCCGCCGCTGTCCCCGCTGCAGCCTGTAAAGGTCAGGGCCGCTGCGGTGAGCAGGGCGAGAAACAGGGAAGTAATTTTTTTCATAAAGTCCTCCGTTTTATATTTCAATACTACATCATATGACACGGACGGCAAAAGGTGTTACGAGGATAAAAGCAGACAAAAGAAGAAAAAGGAGAAAAAGGATGAGATACGAAGTGGATACCCATAGCCATACCATTGTCAGCGGCCACGCCTACAATACGATGGCGGAGATGGCGGCAGAGGCCGCGGCCATCGGGCTGAAAGCTCTGGCAATTACGGAGCACGGGCCCATGCTCCCCGGCAGCTGCCATCAAATCTATTTCCATAATTATAAAGCGGTAGACCGATACGCCTATGGAATCGAGCTGCTTTTGGGATGTGAGATGAATATTACCGGCTATGACGGACAGCTGGATCTGGACAAGAAGAGCCTGGACGCCCTGGACATCGGAATTGCCAGCATTCATGACCACTGCTACTTAATCGGAACGAAAAAAGAGAATACCCGCGCCTACTGCCTTGCCATGGAAAATCCGTATGTGGATATTATCGGCCATCCGGACGACGGCAGGGTGCCGGCGGACTATGAAGAGCTGGTACGCTGCGCCAGGGATACCGGAAAGCTGCTGGAGCTGAACAATTCTTCGCTGAGCCCCGCGAATCCCAGGGAAAACGGCTACGAAAACATGAAAACCATGCTGGGATACTGCGAAAAATATGGGGTGATGGTATCCCTGGGAAGCGACGCCCATTTCTTTAACCGGGTGGGGCGTTTTGCGGATGTGCAGGCGATTCTGGACGAGGTCCGTTTCCCGGAAGAGTTGATTGCCAACGTCTCCGTGGACAGGCTGAAAAAGCATCTTCATAAATTTATGTAAAACCCCTGGACTTTTAGACTTTAACATGTTAAAATAGCGGCGGAGTGAATCTCTGAAGAATATACAAGTGGAAAGACAGGGAGGAAAAGATGAATAAAAAGATAAGGACAGAAGCAGTGGATCATCTGTTTCAGGCAGTTCTGGCCCTTCAGTCCATTGATGAGTGCTATGCTTTTTTTGAGGATGTGTGCACGGTGAATGAGCTCCTTTCTTTATCCCAGCGCTATGAAGTGGCCAAGATGCTGCGGGAAAAGAAAACATATCTGGAGATTGCCGAACAGACCGGGGCTTCGACTGCGACGATCAGCCGTGTCAACCGTTCTTTGAATTACGGCAACGACGGTTATGATATGATTTTTGAACGGCTGGGCGAAGAACAGGCTTAAGTGAAAAAGAGGGTGTCCCAAAGCCATGGACTTACAGGCTGCCATGGTTTTGGGACACCCTCTTTTTAGGATATTCTTTTTCGTGATGCCCCCGCTTGCGGCAAAGGGCTCACTCTTTTTCCTTCGGGGCCTTCTGGTGCGCTTTCTTGCCGTGGGCTTCCGGCTCTGCCGGAACCATGTCGTCAATCAGGGTCTCAATCATCCGCTTTTTCAGATAGACGTCGAAGCTCAGGAGGCTGATAAGGGCAAAGCGGCGCAGCAGCTCCTGCTCCTGCGGCGCGGCCTGGCAGAAGGTCTGGGAGGCGATATCAAAGATGCGCTTCGTGTCCGCCTGCAGGGCGTCTGCCTGGCTCTTTTCCAGAGAAAAAAGCTCCTCATATATATCGGCCAGGTTCAGGCTGGAGGAAGAATTGAAATATTTTTCGCACAGAGGGGCCATCAGCGTCTTGATATCGCCGATGGACAGGAAGTTTTTGTAATAGTAAATAAAAATCAGAATCAGGATATGCTCGCGGGAATACTTCTTTTTCTCTGGCGCAGGCAGCAGTTTATTCTTGGCGTAGTTATTGATCATGGTTTTGGTCAGAACCTTATCTTCCGGATAGCGCTTCGTTCTTTCCAGATGCTGATCCATAAACGTGGTGACCTGGTCCATATACAGATCGATGTTCGGAACATCTTCCGCGTGGATGTAATCCAGTTCTTTTATATGGTTCATCAGAACCTGCAGCAGTTCTTCGTTGCTTTTCATTCTCTCACCTCTTGTATTTGCCAAAACAGGTATTGCAAAATCATAACCTCATTATATAGTATTAAAAACTAGATGACAAGCGGATTTTTCGCTAAACTTTCCGAGACTTTACAGACTTTACAAGGTTACGGGAGCATGGCGGCCAGGGTAAGGCGGCCGTTTTGGATGTGCGCCGTCACGGCCCCGCAGGCGGAGGTGATAAAAACAGGGATATTCCGTTCGGCAAGCCGGTTCAAAGTGGCTTCGTGGGGATGGCCGTAGCGGTTTTCCACGCCGCAGGAGATGACGGCGGCGCCAGGACGCAGCTGGTCGAGAAGCGCTTCGCTGGTGGAGGAGGAAGAACCGTGGTGGCCTGCCTTTAATAGGTGGCAGGAGGCAATGCCCTGCTTTTTCAGCTCCTGCACCAGCAGCTCTTCCCCTTCTTCCCCGCAGTCGCCGGTAAACAGGACGCGGACGTCCTGATATTCCAGCAAAAGGACCTGGGAGGCATTATTTAAAGAAGCGTAGGCGGAGGCCTGGTCTTCGGCGGGGGACAGAGGGGCAAGACAAAGGAGGGAAAGCTCTCCCTGGGAGAACCGATCCCCGGCAGAAAACGTATACAGAGGAATTTGATAGCTCTTAACCAGGGCCTGAAACCGGAGGTAAGATTCCTCGGCGGACAGGGAGGCAGGCAGGGCGGGCAGAATACAAGCTCCCACCCAGTAGCCTGCTTCCAGGAAGGCGGCGATGGCGTTTGTGTGATCTACATCGGTGTGGGAGATGAAGACGTAGTCCAGCCGGTCGATCCGCCTTGCTTCCAGAAAGGGAATCAGCCTCTGTTCGGCGGCGGAGGAGAGATCGCTGCTGCCCCCGTCGATTAACAGGGTCGTCCCGTCAGGCGCCTGCAGGAAGGCGCAGTCGCCCTGGCCCACGTCGAGGAAGGTAATGGTCAGGCCGCGGTTTGGCAGGGGCAGAAGGAGGACGGCAAGGGCAAGAGGGATGAGCAGGACGGAGAACCGGCGAGGAAGAGAAGGAAGGCGGATCCCGGAAAGGAGGGAGCCGAACGCCTTTCCGCATAGCCTGCCGCTGCATTTACGGCACAGCGTATCGCGCAGGCCGCCGTTTAGCAGCAGGCAGAGAAGGGCCAGGACGGCATAGTAGAGAAGGATGCGCCAGAGAGCGGGCCGCCCGCCTAAGAGAGAGGAAAAGGGCAGGGAGGAGGCCAGGACGCAGAGCTTTTCAAAGGAAAAAAGGATCACGCGGCTGGGAATCAGCAGAAGGCGGCCCAGGGTGAGATTGGCGAAGGATAGAAGGAGGCCGGCGGCGGCACAGACAAAGAGAGGGGAGGACAGGGGGATAATAAGCAGATTGAGAAAGAGGCCGTAGACCGGATAGCGGAAAAAGTGATAGAGGGTTATGGGAAGAAGGGCCAGCTGCAGGCCTAAGCCGAACAGAAGGGATTGGAGGAGTTTTCGGACTGCGCGGTTACGGAAAGGGGCAGCCATCCGGGCGAAGGCAGGGCAGACCAGGCGGATCGCCAATACCGCCCCGTAGGAGAGCTGAAATCCCGCCTGAAAAAGCAGGGCCGGGGAACCCAGGAGAAAGAGGATGGCGGACAGGGCCAGGGCGGACAGGGAATCGTAGCTTCTCTGGGCAGGAAAGGAGAGACACAAAAGAAGGAACATAAGGGCGGCCCGGCCGGCCGACAGGCTCTGCCCGCACAGCTGCCAGTAGAGCAGGGCCAGGACGCCGGCTAAAAGCCGCTGGGGCACGGGAGGCAGGCGGAAACGCCGGGTCAGGGACAGGCATACGGCGCCCAGGAGGCTGACGTGAAAGCCGCTGACGGAAAGGATGTGGAGGATTCCGCCTTCCTCGTAGAGGGTTTCCGTCCGCTCGTCGAGACCAGAGCGGTCGCCTAAAAGCAGGGCGCACAGGACGGAGGCGGAGGCCGTATCCTCCCCGCAGAGGAGCTCCAGCCGCTTGCAGAGAAAGTCCTGGGCCTGCAGGAGGGTTTCGCGCAGGAAATTTATGTCTCCCCCGGTTATTTCCAGGGCGTCGGCGGTTACCTGGTAGCGGATCTGCCGGGAGAGGTTGTAGGAATACCAGCTGAAATTGCCGGGATTGCGGGCCGGGTCTATGCTGGAGAGGGAGCCCTCCGCCCGGACGGTGTGGCCGATCTGCACCGAAGGAAGGCTCTGCGGATCTTCGCCGAACAGGGTGAGGGAGAGCCGTCCGCAGCGGTAGGTTTTGCCCGCGTGGTAAAGCAGGCAGTCCTCCAGCGTCAGGGAGAGGCGATTATCCTGAGAGGAGCGCTCCGCTATGCGGCCGGAAACCTCGACGTCAAAGGATTCGCCCAGAGGGAAAACGGGATCCTCACGGTAGGCGGCGGGATTTAGCAGGGCGATGATCAGGCAGATGAGACAGAAGAAAAGGAACAGCGGACGTTTCATAGAGGCCTCCTTCCGGCGTAAAGATTGGCATAAATTTCTTAAAACAAGACATATAGTGTAAGAGCAGGCAAAGGGCGGGAAGATGAAAAGCGGGGAAGATGAAAAAGCGGAGAAGATAAAAAGCAGAGTAGACAAAAAGCGGGGAGGCGTGCAGGGTGAGGAGAGTGAGGAGAACCGGGCGATGGCGGGGCAGGGCGGCCGTATTTCTGACGGCCGTGCTTTTTACGGCGGGGGTTGGTTTTGCCCTGGGGCAGGAAGGGGTCCTGGGGGAAAATATTGCGGAAACGGTGCGGGAACGCGTCTTTTACGACGCGGTCTGCACGATTTCGCCCCTGGTAGGTTATCTGCTGGAGGAACCGCAGAGCGCGGGAGAGGAGGGAAGCGGGCAAGAGCCGCTGACGGAGGAGGAAAGGCTAAGGGATGAGCTGAATCAGCTGGTGCTGGCCGAGCAGCAGGGAACGGAGAGCGGGATGCCGGCAAGCACCGGGGAGGCACAGGCGGATACCGAAGCGGAAATCTCCGGAGAAGCGGGAAGCACCCAGTTTGTATTCCCGGAGGATGCCGATGAGATGCTGGGGACCCTGACCGAGCCGGACGCCGATCTGCTGGCGGAAATCGAGAGGGAGAACCAGGCCCTGCGGGAGCTGGCGGCAAACAGCCAGGGGCAGGCGGCGTCCGCCGGCGGCGAGCTGGCCCTGCCTTATACGATGGAGCAGCTCACGGATCTGA
>CALWRE010000166.1 GCA_944383835.1 uncultured Lachnospiraceae bacterium
TCAGCCGCGCGGCGGAATGCGTTGTATTGACGCTTTGCCCGCCGTTGCCGTAGGCGCGGAACATGTCAAACTTGCCATCGTTCATATCGATCTGCACATCCACTTCCTCCTCCTCCGGCATGATGGCCACCGTGCTGGTGGAAGTATGGATGCGCCCGCCGGATTCTGTCTCCGGCACGCGCTGGACCCGGTGCACCCCGCTCTCATATTTCAGCTTGGAGTAAGCGCCGTTCCCGCTGATCATAAAGACAACCTCCTTGAAGCCTCCGATCCCATTCTCGTTGACGCTGACCAGCTCCGTCTTCCAGTGGTTGCGCTCGGCAAAACGGCAGTACATCCGATAGAGCTCCGCCGAAAACAAAGCCGCCTCGTCGCCGCCCGCTCCTGCGCGAATCTCCACGAAGACGTTCTTATCGTCGTTGGGATCCTTGGGCAGCAAAAGAATCTTCAGCCTGTGCTCCAGCGCCTCGATGCGCTCCTTCGCCGCAGCCAGCTCTTCCTTCGCCAGCTCCCGCAGCTCCTCGTCGCTTTCCTCCTCCAGAATCGCAAGGCTGTCCTGGACATCCTGTTTGGCTCCCTTATACTCCCGGTAAGCCTCCACCAAAGGGGCAAGCTCCGCCTGTTCCTTCATCAGCCGGCGCAGCCGCGCCGCATCGCCGGCCACGGCAGGCGTGGAAAGCTCCGCCTGCAGCTCCTCGTACCTGGCCAATATATCTTCCAAACGATCAAACATCCGAAACTACTCCTCTCACCACGCGGGTCTGTCCCGCCAAATCCCGTCTGACTTCCACCTGCAAAAACCCCGCCTCACGAAGAAGGAACGGCACGCTTTCTCCCTGGTCGTAGCCAATCTCCAGATAAAGACGGCCTCCCGGTACAAGCCAAGCGCCCGCCTGCGCCGCAATGCGCCGATAAAACAGCAGGCCGTCTTCCGCGCCGTCCAGGGCCATCCTGGGCTCATAGTCCCGCACCTCCGGCATCAGCCCCTCAATCACCGCCGATTGGATGTAAGGCGGGTTTGAAACAATCACATCAAAACGCAGCCCGGCGGGCAGGGCCGCAAACAGGTCGCCCTGGTAAATCCGCGCCCGGCAGCCCAGGCGGGCCGCATTTTCCCGGCTCACTTCCACCGCCGTATCGGAGAGGTCGCACAAGACCGCCTCAAAGCCTCCCAGCTTTGCCAGTGACAGTCCGATGCAGCCGGAGCCGCAGCACAGATCCAAAAGGTTCTTTCCCTCTCCGTCCGTCTCTTCCAGCACCCATTCCACCAGGGTCTCCGTATCCTGCCGGGGAATCAGCACGCCGGGACGCACCGCAAAGGGCAGGCCCATAAATTCCGTCTGCCCCAGCAGATAGGCCAGGGGGACGCGGCGGCAGCGTTCCCGAACCCTCTCCTCCCAGAGCGGCGGCACCTGTTTGGGACTTTCTTTTTTCCTCCAGAGATATTCTGCCCGGCTTATATGGAAGGTATCCGACAAAATATACCAGGCGTCCCATTCCGCCTCCGGCACCCCTGCCTTTTCCAGCCGCCGGACAGCCGACTGGAAAAGTTCTTCATAAGCGGGCATTGTCTTCATCCGGCACGGCTGTCCCCGGAAAATTCTCCCGCAGGTAGGCCCGCCAGTCAAAGACCGCCTCCACAGAGGCAATCCCCACCTCGATCATGTCGTCGTCGGGCTCCCTGGTCGTAAGTCCCTGCAGCCACAGGCCGGGACGGCTGAGGGCATTTACAAGGGGCGAATCGCTGCGGCCGGCCAGCTTCAGGAATTCATAGGAGATACCCGTCACCACCGGCAAAAGCAAAATCCGGCTCACCATCCGCAGCCAGACCGTATCGGTGCGGACAAACATTACCACAATCGTGCTGATCACGATCACAAAAAGCAGAAAGCTTGTGCCGCAGCGCTTATGCTCCTTGGAGCTTCTGCGGACATTCTCGACCGTCAGCGGCAGGCCGTGCTCGATGCAGTTGATGCACTTATGCTCCGCCCCATGGTACATATATACGCGGCGGATGTCCTTCATCAGGGAGATTCCCGCCACATAGCCGATAAAAATCGCAATGCGGATCACTCCCTCCAAAACAGCGATCCCCAGATAACCGGAGACCCAGCGCCGGAAAAACCCGGCAATCCAGGTGGGCAGCAGCATAAAGATGCCGACGGCCAATATGATGGCAAAGACCATCGTTATCCCCATCATCAGATCCTCTTTCTTTTTTTGCTTTTCCCTCTCCTCCGGGGACAGCTCCCCCGCCTTTTCTTTCTCCTCTTCTTCCTCGTAGAAAGAAGCGGAATAGTTGAGGATATCCATTCCCAGGACAAGGGAATCGATAAAGTTAAAAATACCGCGGATAAAAGGAATCCGAAACAGGGCGCACTTCTGCCCAATTCCCTTGTGGCTGCCTTTTTTTATCTCAATCTCTCCGTCCGGCCTGCGGACAGCTACGGCGTAGTTTTCGCCGTTTCTCATCATTACGCCTTCTATCACGGCCTGGCCGCCGATACCAGATGATTTCATTCTTCCTCCCGAAATAAATGCATATGAAAAAAGGTTGGCATTTCATGGCACAGACCCGAAACCCCAACCTTGTCTTCTCTGTCTTAGTTCTCTGTTTTGATGCCGTACTTACGATTGAACTTATCGATACGGCCTCTGGCGGCAGTGGCCTTCTGCTGGCCGGTGTAGAAAGGATGGCACTTGGAGCAGACCTCCACATGGATCTCCTTCTTCGTCGAGCCGGTTACGAATTCGTTGCCGCAGTTGCAAATCACCTTCGCCTGATAATACTCAGGATGAATTCCTTCTTTCATTTTGTCACCTCATTATTCTATCTTTGATGGTTCCAACCATCCCATATAAACAGCTCACTCATTGTAACACAGGACTTCAGAAAAAGCAAGGGTTTTTGCGCAAGGCGGCGATAAATTCTCCGCGTAAATTCTCGGCAAATCCTCAGATGAACCTCGTCTTTTTTGCGATGGCAATAAACTCCCAGTTGTTCTTGGTTCGGGCAAACATATCGAGGATTCTCTCTACCGCCTCGTCGGCCTTTAGGCCGCTGACCGCCTTGTGGATGTTGTCGGCCGCCTCTTTTTCCTCGGGCGTCAGCAGAAGGTCGTCCCTTCTGGTGCCGGACTTCAGGATATCCACCGCAGGGAAGATTCTCTTTTCCGACAGGCGGCGGTTAAGCACCAGCTCCATATTGCCGGTACCCTTGAATTCTTCATAAATTACATCGTCCATACGGCTGCCCGTCTCCACCAGGGCCGTCGCCAAAATCGTAAGGCTTCCGCCCTCCCTCATATTGCGGGCCGCCCCGAAGAAGCGCTTGGGCATGTACAGGGCCGCCGGGTCAAGGCCGCCGGAAAGGGTGCGTCCGCTGGGGGCCACCGTCAGATTGTAGGCGCGGGCCAGACGGGTGATGCTGTCCAGCAGAATGATCACGTCGCAGCCATGCTCCACCAGACGCTTTGCCCTCTCCAGCACCATCTCCGACACCCTCTTGTGATGGTCCGGGAGCTCGTCAAAGGTGGAATAGATAACCTCGGCGTTCGCTCCTTCGATGGACTCCTTGATATCCGTCACTTCCTCCGGCCGCTCGTCAATCAGCAGCACAATCAGCCGCATTCCCGGATGATTGACCCGGATCGACTGGGCCACCTGCTTGAGCAGGGTGGTTTTTCCGGCCTTGGGCGGGGAAACGATCATCCCTCTCTGTCCCTTTCCGATGGGGGAGAGCAGATCCACGATCCGCCTCGAAAGCTGGCCGCCGGGGAGTTCCAGATGGAGGCGGCTGTCCGGGAAAATAGGGGTCAGGTCTTCAAAATTAGGCCGTCTCTCCGCTGCCTTGGGCGGCAGTCCATTGATCTTATCCACAAACAGAAGGGCAGCGAATTTTTCCGTCCCGGTCTTAATCCTCTTGGTCCCGCAGACCATATCCCCTGTTTTCATATTAAAACGGCGGATCTGGGACGGGGCGACATAGACGTCGTTGTCTCCCGGCAGGTAGTTCGCACAGCGGATAAAGCCAAACCCGTCCGGCATAATCTCCAGGATTCCTTCGGCGGTCTCTCCGCTGTTTAACGTCTCCAGGCTGATCCTCTTCTCCTCGTCCGCGCTGCGGATCGCTTCATCCTCCTCCACATAGCGGGCGCTCTCATCGTAACGTGCGCTGTCGCTGCGGCCGTTCTCATAGCGGGAATTTTCAGTCCGGCCATTCTCGCTGCGGCCGTTCTCATAACCGCCGCCTGCCGCGTTCCTTTCCCGCTCCGGCCGCTCCGCCCTTTTCTCATACCCTGGCTTCGCCGTGCCGGCCATTCTGCGGTGAATCACCACATTGCGGGATCCCTCCCTTTTCTGCTGCGTTCTTTCCTGAGCAGGCTTTTCCTGAACAGGCTTTTCCTGCATCGGAGCCTCCTTCTCCTGCTGCGGCTTAGGGTCGGTGGCCAGAAGCGCCTCGATCACCTCCGCCTTGCGCATGCCGGACAGCCGGGCAATTCCCCTGTCCTTCGCAATATCCTTCAATGTTGACAGCGGTAAACTTTCATACTTTTCTCGCATAAATTTCCTTTCTCACTCTGTTATGGGGATTTTTGATAGAAGCCCAGGAGGGCCTTATTGCTTTAAAGTCGAATTGGCGGAAACGCTTTCTAAAATTTCGGATTCCTCAGTTGAATTCCTTCGGTAAAATTGCTATGATAAGAAAAGGAGCGGCTGCTAAGGAGGGATTGAATATGTTGTCTGAGCCATTGACTTTGTATAAACTGATGACTTTATATATGCTGAAGCAGGTGAAGTTCCCCCTGTCCGGTTCTCAGCTGTCTGAATTTTTCCTGGACAAGGAATACACCACTTACTTTACGCTGCAGCAGGTGCTGAATGAACTGAAAGAAGCTCATCTGATCACAGCGCAGACGGTACGAAACTCTTCTCTCTATGAAATCACTCGGGAAGGGGAGGAAACTCTGTCCTTCTTTGGAAAAAAAATCTCCCCCGCCATTCTCGAAGATATGGATGAATTTCTAAAGGCCAATAAGGTGCGGCTTCGAGATGAAGTAGGCATTACTTCCGAATTTTATAAATCTACCAACCAAGATTATATTGTACACTGTGAAGTCCGAGAAGGCAAGTCCATTCTTATCGACTTGAACGTATCCGTTCCCGACCGGGAACAGGCCGAAGAAATGTGCAACCGCTGGAGCGTGAGCAACCAAACCATCTATTCCTTTGTCATGAAGGAACTGATGCGGGACGACTGACCCCGGCGCCCCGCTAGGACTCCAGCAATTCGTCCAGCTGATTTTCCAGCTGGGCCAGGCTCCCATGGCGGAAGGCCTCTGCCCCCAGGCCCTTGCCGTCAATCAGATGGTCGGTCACCAGATACACCTGCATGCCCAGATCCGCCGTACACATATCCTCCTCCGTGTCGTTGCCGATCATCAGGCAATTCTGCGGATGAGCCCCCACAGCCGTCAGCACCTCCCGGTAATAATCCAGCGAAGGCTTGCAGAAGCGGCTGTTTTCATAGGTGGTAATCCTGTCGAAATCCTCCGTTGCCATACCGGCCCAGCGAATCCGCGCCTCCGTGGCAATCCGGGGAAAGAGCGGGTTGGTCGCCAGCACCGTTTTCATCCCTTTGCGGCGGATCCGGCGGACCAGCTGGGCTGCCTCTCCCTTTCCTCCTGCCAGGCCGCTTAACTTTTCAAAATCATTTAAATAAAATTGCAGAAATGTTCCTTCCGCCGATTTTCTTTCCCTGCCGGACAAAGCCGTAAAGGTTTCCCAGAAGCGCTGCTCGTTGGTCATGCTGCCATCGTTTTTCACCATGGCCTTCGTGCCGGCCGCAACGGCCTTCATTGTCTCCTGCATGTCCCAGCCCTGAGAGGCCGCGTACTGTCCCAGCAGTCCAAAATAAGATTTGACGAATTCATTCTGATCCATGGAAAGAAGAGTTCCATCCAGGTCAAACAAGACGGTATCTATCACGGGTTTTCCTCCAGCCACTGTAAAATTTCCGCCGCATTGGTATCCGGCTTCGCTTTAGGAAAAACCTTGGCAATCGTTCCGTTCTCATCGATAACGTAGGTGCTGCGCACTACGCCCATGCTGGTTTTCCCATACATTTTCTTTTCCTTCCAGACATCGTAGGCCTGGATGGCCGCAAGCTCCGGATCGGCCAAAAGAATAAACGGAAGTTCGTATTTTCCGGCAAAATTCTGATGGGACTTGACGCTGTCGCGGCTGATGCCGATCACCGTCACCCCTTTTTCCTCAAACGCGCCGAAAGAATCGCGGAACGCACAGGCCTGTCTGGTGCAGCCCGGCGTATTGTCCTTGGGATAAAAATATACCACGACCTTCTTTCCGGCAAAATCGTGCAGGGATACCTCCCGGCCGTCCTTATCCGCCAGCGTAAAATCCGGCGCTTTCATTCCCTCACTGAGCATCTGTTTCCTCCTGCTATCTTCTGCTGTTGCTCGGCTATTCTTTTATTCTTCTGCCGTCCCTCTGTTCCCCTCTTCTGTCTTCCGCTATCCCTCTGTCGTCTCCGGCTTATCCGGCTTCTTCGGCTCGGGACGGTGGAACTGGGTCTCACCGGGATGTATAACGCCCCGGCAGTTTTTCTCCACCAGCGTGCGCGAAAGCATCACCTGCCGCCCGCAGCCCGCGCACTCCAGCCGGAAATCGATTCCCACGCGGAGCACCGTCCACTCAAAACTCTTGCAGGGATGCGCTTTTTTCATTTTAATCCTGTCACCCACTTCAAAATACATCGCTTCACTCCTCAGGCAGGCATTCCGCCAGCACAGACACCGGCGCGTTTAAAAGGAGGTCGGCCCGGCTGTCCATGCCGGTTTCCGACTTGTTTATCAGTACCAGCTTATCGCCCTGGTAATAATCGATGAGTCCAGCCGCCGGATAAACCGTCAGGCTGGTTCCTGCGACAATCAAAACGTCTGCGCGGCGGATCGCCTGGACCGCTTCGGAGAGGACGTTCTGATCCAATCCCTCTTCATACAAAACCACGTCCGGCTTAATGATTCCTCCGCAGGAACAGCGGGGAATCCCTTCGGAATGCAAAATGGCATCCAGACCATAAAAGCGGCGGCAGCGCGTGCAGTAATTGCGGTGAACCGAGCCATGCAGCTCCCATACGCATTTGCTCCCGGCGGCCTGGTGCAGTCCGTCAATATTCTGGGTAATCACCGCCCGGCATTTCCCCAGCTGTTCCAGCTTTGCCAAGGCCAAATGGGCCGCGTTCGGCTTGGCGTCCGGGAAAAGCATTTTCTCGCGGTAGAAAGAAAAAAATTCTTCCGTATGGGAGAGATAAAAGCTGTGGCTCAGCATAACCTCCGGCGGATATTTATACTTCTGCCGGTAGAGGCCATCCTCTCCGCGAAAGTCCGGAATGCCGCTCTCCGTGGACACACCCGCGCCCCCGAAAAAAACAATATTATCGCTCGATGCAATCCATTCCCGAAGCTTTTCCATATTATTGTCCGACATATCCGCTTTTCCTCCCGTCACGCACTCCGCCCTATGTACAGCTGCCCATCCGCGGTCTTGCTCCTGCCTTTGGCAGGGCAGCCCTCTCCTGGGCCGCTGTGCGCACGGCGGAGTGCTGTTATGAACATTATACGCAATTAGGGGGGGAAATTCAATGGTTTTGTTCTTGACAGGGATTTTGTTTTCTTCTATAATACAATATTTAGAAGTTCAAATATTTTTTATTTCGCAGTTTTTTATTAAAGTGCTGTGAACATGAGGAGGAAAACATGATTCGTATCATAACGGACAGCACCTGTGATCTGGATGCAGGTACTGCCAGAGATTTGCGTATTGATCTGATTCCCTTGACCGTCCATTTCGGCGAGGAGACCTATGTCGACGGGGTGACGCTTACGCGGGAAATTTTCTATGAGAAGCTGGCGGCTGCTGATAAGCTCCCCACCACTTCCCAATTGAATCCCCAGGATATCCTGGATCACGTAAAACCCTATCTGGAGCAGGGCGATGACGTAGTCGGCATCTTTTTGTCTTCCAAGCTGAGCGGCACCTTTCAATCTGCTTCCATTGCCGCTGACATGGCCGGATCGGAACATTTTTTCCTGGTGGATTCCGAGAATGTGACCTTCGGCCTTGCCCTCCTGGTCCGGATCGCCTGCCGTCTGCGCGATGAAGGACGAACCGCCGCAGAGATTCGCGACGCCATCGATTCCATGAAAAAACGGGTGCGCCTCATTGCCGTCGTCGACACCTTGAAATATCTCCAGATGGGCGGGCGCATCAGCCAAACCTCCGCCGTCCTGGGCAGCCTTCTCGGCATTAATCCTCTGGTCGGCGTAATCGACGGCGCTGTTGAGGCCATCGGCAAAGTCCGCGGCAAAAAGGCAGCTTACCGCCATCTGCTCACTCTTTTTGAGCAGGAAACCCCGGATCCGAATTACCCGATGTATTTCGGGCACAGCCACGCTTCGGAAAGCATGGAAGAGCTCCGGGAATATATTCTCTCACGCACCCCCGGCGCACCGCAGGAGGTCTACTCTGCGGAAATCGGCCCGGTTGTCGGCACCCACGTCGGCCCTGGAGCGGCCGGCCTTGCTTACATCGCCCTCTAAGAGACAGCAAGGCGGCGCAGGCCGGGAGCTGCCAAGCTGTGGCTGCCAGGTGAACGATCTCCTTCCCCGCTTTTCTAGTTTCCGCTCGGATAAAAGCTGAAGTAGGTGTTATCGATCACGCAGTAGTCTTCCCCCCAGCTGTGATAGTAATCGGCGCGGAAAAACAGCACATCTTCCGGAATTGCAGCGGCAGTCAGGGCTTCTCTGACTGCCTGTTTTACTTCATTGGAGGCAGTCACGTTTTGAATCTGCTCCGGCCAGGTGGAAAACTGCCCTTCCTGTTTGATTACGCCTTCCACCGTATCGGGGAAGATATCGCTCAGCACCCGATTGACAATTACGCAGGCAATCGCACGCTGGCATTCGTAGCTCTCACCTCCGCCTTCCGCCATCACGCATCTTTCCAATAAATCCAGCTGTTCGCTCGTCAGCTGAATCCTCCATTGCGGCATGGCCGGCGCAGCCGCCTCCTGCACCTCTTCCTCCAGATGCCATTCCACATTGTTGCCGTCCATCAGCGCCGTTTCCATCTGGCTCCACTGCAGCTCTTCCCAATAATCCGATGCCAGGGCCTGTCCTGTCGAAAGCATCACTCCCGCAGACAAAATGGCCCCCGCCACCGCGCATCGAAACACCAGGCGAAGCGGCTTTTTCCTCCGTCTCTCTCCTTCTGTCCATTCTCTATCCATTCCATTCTTTCCTTTCCTTGTTTTTGTCCAGATTTTTTGGACATCTGGTACACCTGCTCTTTAAAATTGCCGTCATAATCACAGTATTGACATGATCTGGCAGGTGTATTCATTGTTTTAGCAAAGTGCTTTTCGCTTCTAAGAGTACCGTTTCCTAAGAATACGGTTTCCTATAAACAAAAAACACCCAATGCTTTTATCGGGTGTAGGAATGGCAATTCACAATACAGGAGAATATCATAGTTGGAATAATTTGTCAATTACTTTTTGCTGCGTTTAGCGCTAATTTCGGAGGAATTTTGAAAATATCCAGATCAGACGTTCTCAATTATGCAAAGAGAAATCAAAAAAGCCTCCGGAATTTACTTCCAGAGGCTTTAAAGAGGCGTCAACCGGAATCGAACCGGTGATAGAGGTGTTGCAGACCTTTGCCTTACCGCTTGGCTATGACGCCATATCCCATCAGCTGATTCAATAAACATTACACTATATCATATGCTGTCCATTGGCTGATGATGACTCCAGGGGGAATCGAACCCCCGTTACCGCCGTGAAAGGGCGATGTCTTAACCGCTTGACCATGGAGCCGTATACTGTATCCTTATTATAACCGAATTGAATATCGCTGTCAACGGTCACGGTCACTATCTTACCACACAGCCTTTCTTTTGGCAAGGGGTTTTTTATTATTTTCTCGGTTTTTTTGACCGTTCAAATTATGCTGCCCATCCCCCAGCAGTGCCCGGATTTCTCCCAATCGCGTCAATAGGATAGATCGCTGCGCCCTTCAAAAAACCCCAATTGATATTTTGCAGTTTGTTCAAGATATTTTTTGTGCTTATCGTAATCCTCTACAAAAACATATGCATAAATCACATTGAGAAAATAGGAAACGCTGGTCAGGGAAGAAAACATCCCCAGCTTTCCGGAAATGGAAAGCTGCTCTCCGCTGTTGATTGTCAAAACATACTTTGCGTATTTGGCCATCTCGGAAAAACGGTTCGCCGTGATAAGGAGGAGCCAGCTACCTCTCTGATACAGGATTCTCGCTGCCTCCACAATGCTTCTCGTCTTCCCGGAATATGAGATAATGATGGCCATATGGGTCGCATCATTGGTCAAAACCCGCAATTCCTGCTCATATATATTATCATAGATATGCGTAGGATAACCGATTCGGGACATATATTCTCTAAACTGAACCGCCGCGCTCACCGTCACGCCCACGCCGTAGACATCGATGCAGCCCTTCAGAATAATGTCCCGCGCAATAGATGCAATCACTGCCGGATCAAGGGTTTCCATGCAGCTCTTAAACCCGCTGACGTTCGCGCTGTATAAACTTCGCGCAATGTCCTCAAGGGTATCCCCCGGCTGGAACGGATAATTCATATCGATGACCTTTCCGTTTACATCTTGCAGTTCCTTGATGAGACAGAGCTTGAAATCACGATAATTCTTACACTCCAGTTTCCGACAGAAGCGGGATATGCAAGCTGGGGACACGAAGGCCGCGTCCGCCAGCACATTTTGATTCATATGCACGACCTCTTGCGCGTGGGAAAGAATGTAATCCGCCAGATTACGCTCTGTACTGGTGAAGTTGGATTTGCTCTGCAGTTCCTTCAATATCATAATGTTCCCCCCGCAATCCCGAAAGATTATTCGGGGAGCTTTGCCGGGTTTCAGGTCACAGATCCTCCCCGTTGCTCTCTATGACCCGTTTGTACCAATAGAAACTATCTTTCTTATACCGGCGAAACGTTCCCTTCCCATGATCGTCCGTATCCACATAGATAAAGCCATATCGTTTTGATACCTGCCCCGTAGAAGCCGCACACAAATCGATGCAGCTCCACATGGTATAGCCGATGAGATCTACCCCCTCTTTGATCGCCTGTGCCATAGCCTGAATGTGATCGCCTATGTACTTCTCGCGATATGGATCGTGAATCGTACCATCCTCATTCAGGGTATCATGGGCGCCAAGCCCGTTCTCAATGATAAGCAAGGGAATCTGATAACGATCGTAGAGTTCATGCAGCGCATAGAGCAGGCCGGTCGGATCTATCTGCCAGCCCCAGTCGGAAGCCTTCAGATACGGATTTTTTTTGCCCAGCGCCAGGTTTCCCACAACCGTATCTTCTATATCCTTATGGGAAGTTACGCAATTACTATTATAGTAAGAGAACGCGTAGAAATCAACCGTTCCGGCATGCAAAACCCGTTCATCATCCTCCCCCATTTCCAGAGAGATCCCATTTTCTTTCCAGATATTTTCTGCAAAAGAAGGGTAGCTCCCTCTCACCTGTACATCAGACGCGTAATAGAGTGTCTCCTGCATACACCGCTGATTCAGAAGGATGTCTTCGGGGTCACAGGTCAAAGGATAACTGAACATTCCCACATTCATAGAGCCCACACGATTAAGAGGATTGATTTCATGAGCCAAGGCGACTGCCCTGGCGCTGGCTACCAGCTGATTATGAAGCTGCTGATAAAATCCTGCTTTTTGCTCCATTGGTTTCCCTTTTGCAAAAAGAAGCAAAAAATTGATTTCATTAAAAGTAACCCAATATTTAACCAAGTCCCTGTACTCGGTGAAGCAGACCCTGGCAAAGGCAACAAATTCGTCGATAAGAAACCGGTTCTTCCAGCCTCCCATTTCTTCAATGTAGAAGATCGGCAGATCATACTTGTAAAGAGTAACAATCGGCTCTATTCCGTATTTCCGGCACTCCTCAAGCACTGCGCGGTAATACGCCACGCCCTTTGGATTCACACCGGCCTTAACTCCCTTCGGGAATATCCGAGCCCAGGAAATGGAAAGGTTCAACGCCTTGAAGCCCATCTCGCCAAAAAGAGCGATATCCTCCTTGAAATGATGATAGAAATCAATCCCCTTACGATTCGGGTAATATTCCCCAGGAATTGTAGCATATTTTGCACCGGCAGGCAGTTCAGCATCCATCATACTGGCCACTTTGCCATAGCTGCCGTCAGCATTCTGATAAGTGATATGCCGGGGGGTTTTCACATCGCCCAATGTCATAAAATCCAGTTCAATAGGAGCTTTCCCGTCCTCCTGCCACGCACCTTCACATTGAGAGGCGGAAATATCTCCGCCCCACAGGAACTCTTTCGGAAATTTCATCGGTTCTAATTCTCCTTCCCATATTATGCAGTCTGCTCATCTTTGTACAGAATGTAAGAGAGCACAGCAGAGATGATGAATGAAACAACCATGCCAAGCACTAAGCCTATGAAACCTTCTCCCAAGAAAGCCGGCAAGGTTAGCAGACCGGGAATTACAATAGCGCTGCACCTTGCGCCTGCGAAAGCGGTGATAATGCCGCCCACCGTACCGCCGATCATGGCCGCATAAAATGGTTTCTTATACGGCAGGCACACACCGTAAATACCGGGTTCGGTGATGCCGCCAAGAATACCAGACACTGTGGCGCTGGCTGCTACGTTTTTCAGGCTTTTATTCTTTGTCTTCAGAAGAACACCCAATGTGGCACCCGGAATGGAAAAATTGGACGGGCCGATGATTGGGCTCATAGTGTCATAACCCATCGTAACCACATTCTGAATGATCAGCGGGATAAAGGCTGCATGCATGCCGAAAATCACAAGCAGCTGCCAGAAACCGCCAAGAACGATTCCTGGAATAAGGGGAGAAATCTCATAGATAGCAGCATAGCCAGCGGACAAGAGTTCTCCCAAATAGTTAAATGTGGGGCCAATCACGATCAGGCACAGCGGAACCATTATCACCAAGCTAATACAAGGCATGATAAACTGATACGCAGCATCCGGCACAACCTTCTTTAATGCCTTTTCGAGCTTGGAATAGATGTAGACCGCAATGATCGGCGGCAGGACGGAGGAATGATAATCTGCTGCAATCAGAGGAATTCCCAGAAACGTCGTTCCTTCTGCCAAAGTTGCGATGCTTGGATACAGCATAGCGCCTACGATCGTAACCGCCATAAACGAATTGCAGCCAAACTGTTTTGCTGCGCAGAAGGCAATCAGAAGCGGCAGATAGCGGAACAAAGCATCCGCAGCGGCATAGAGAACAATATAAGTTCCGGATTCCGCTGAAAGTACATTCAGCGCCACCAGGAAGGCCAGAATACCCTTGAGCATACCGGCGCCGCACATGGCAAGGATAGTCGGCGTGATGCAGCCTGCAACAGCCCGTATTATCCGGTTCACAAGGCTCTCATGCTTTAAATCTTCTTTTTCTACCACATCCTCCTGTCCGCCGGCGTTTATGCCAGACAGTTTGCAGATTTCATCATAGGCAATCGTCACACGGTTTCCGATAATGATTTGATACTGGCCGGCACCGTGCGCAACGCCCAAGACGCCTGCTATAGCTTTAACCGCATCGTCGTTTACAATGCTCTCGTCCTTCAGAACAAAACGCAGACGGGTTGTACAATGGGTGAGCACCGCAATGTTTTCAGCGCCGCCTATAACATCCACGATGTTCTGTGCAAGTTTTTGAAAATCCACCTTCGCCATAGATATAGCCTCCTTTGTTTGAGTTATCGCCATATTAACACCGAAAAAAGGCCTTGAAAAGCAGACAGGCGGATTCAGATTGCAATTTCCAGAAAGTATAAGGAGAAAGCCATTTTATCCTGAAAAAATGTTTTTTTCTTTCAAAAACCGGCATATAAATTTCATTGCAAACTACAAAAACAAAATCGCCCGGTTCTGCCGAGCGATAATGCGATAGTTTCCTCTTCTATATTTAAATTATACCGATGCTTTCACAGGTTGACCATTCCTTGTGCTATTCTTCACATGTTTTTATTTCTGCTGCGTTTTCCTGATAATCCGGCAGGCCTAAAGCAGAGACAAGCTCCTTTACCTCCTCTTCCGTCAAGCCTGCAAACCTCATCACATACGAAAAGGATTCCCCAGCCCGCAGCATGGCTGCCGCGGCCTTTTTGCCTTCCTCGGCGTATCCTTTTTCGTATTCTTTTTCGTATCCTTCTGCATACCCTTCTGCATATCCTTCTTGGTAAACTTCCTCAAATGGCCTGCTTCTTGCCATATTATGCTCCCTGGCCAGCAAGTAACTCCTCTACCTCTTCTTCAGACAAACCAGAGTAAGCTACAATCTTTTCGATAGATTCCCCTGCCTGGATCATAGTCAAGGCAACTTTCCTCGCCCGTCTTTTATCTCCTTCCGCTCTTCCTTCTGCTCTTCCTTCCTGACGAACTTCCTCAAATGCACGGCACATAATCTCAACTCCCTTCTGATCGCGTTTATAGAAACTTACTTCATCTGCCAGCAGCTTATAATGCATCTTCTCCGGCTCTGTGGTGCGAAAATCTTCCATCAGCTTTCCTACCGCGCTGCCATCTTCGCAAGCGCCGTTTACATACAGGATATGCTGCCCGTCCGCAAACAATTCACCGGTTTCCCGTACAATCGGGTCGATGTGATAGACCGCTATGCCTTTGCCATACAAATCATGTTCCGTAATGAAGATCACATAGGTGTCCAGCAGATTTTCCAGGTTCTCTCCCGGTTTCGACGTATTGGCGTCGATCAGGCTGGCATGATACCGGGCCCGTTTGGCCCCTGCCCCGCGGTCATCGCGCTGAATCTCCACGTTTATCTTTTTCCCCTCTGCGTCACGGGCAAATATGTCCAGCTGGACGGATCGCCCCTGCAGGTTTTTGATCGCATATTGCGTGCGGGATTCTACCACCTCCAAGTCCGGACGATCCAACACAAGCCGAATTACTAACTGCGCACAGTCCCGGTTTTCCAAAACTCTCGTCATAAAATTGTCGTCCATCAGGCGCAGTCCCTGGATTCTTTGCAGAATATCCGCCCGTCTTGCCTGCTGCTCTTTATCTTTGTCCATACCCACACCTCCTCCACTTTCTTTTTACCACACTTTCAGACATATTGCAAGTTTGGCACACCCTCGCTTTTTGTTTGTTTTCTCATTTATAGACAAACAAAACCCGCAGAACCAATGATTCTACGGGCTTCTCGCTCCCCCTGCCGGGCTCGAACCAGCGACAACGCGGTTAACAGCCGCGCGCTCTACCAACTGAGCTAAGGAGGAATATTTATTTTATTATTATATCACTCACATTTATTTTATGCAAGCAATTCCTATTTATTCTTCAACTGCTTCTTCAACTGCATTTATTTAAAATGTGTGGAGAAATAATAAATTGCACCTTCAAAACTACACACGGAACATTCATCATCTCTTCTTTTTACCTTCCCCAGACTCCACCATTCGGGTTCCTCACCCTCTTGGTTAAGCCCTCGACCGATTAGTACAGGTCAGCTCCATACGTTACCGCACTTCCACCTCCTGCCTATCTACCTCGTCGTCTTCAAGG
>CALWRE010000167.1 GCA_944383835.1 uncultured Lachnospiraceae bacterium
TGCTTGGAAATCTAGTTAGGGGCGATGTGGCCGCCGGCCATCCTCCGGCGGTCAGCCTATCTAAAAGTGGCAGCCGCGGGGCTGTCGCGCCAAGGAGGTTTTTATGTATGGAAAAAAGAGCAGGAGACAGCGCATTGATCCGCGAGGCGATACAGGCGCGGGAGAATGCCTATACGCCCTATTCCCATTTCCGTGTGGGCGCGGCCCTGCGCACCGCAGAGGGAAAGGTTTACCGCGGCTGCAATATTGAAAACGCCGGCTATACGCCCAGCAACTGCGCGGAGCGGACGGCTATTTTCAAGGCGGTCAGCGAGGGGGAGAGAAACTTTGATACCATAGCCATCGTGGCCGGCAAGGAGGGGGAGGAACTGGTTCCCCCGACTCCCTGCGGAGTCTGCCGCCAGGTGATGATGGAATTCTGCGACCCGGAGACCTTTCGTATTCTTCTTGCCACCTCGCCGGAGGAGTACGAGGTGTGGACGCTGGCAAAAATTCTTCCTCTTGGGTTTGGACCCAAGGACCTTCTGTGAGCGGGAGGTGACAGAATATGCGCATGTATGATCTGATTATGAAGAAACGGGACGGAGGAGTCCTGTCGGCCGAGGAAATCCGTTTTATGATCGACGGCTATGTAAAGGGGGAGATTCCGGATTACCAGATGTCCGCCATGTGCATGGCCATCTGGTTTCGCGGGATGACCGACGAGGAGACCGGGGAGCTGACTATGTGCATGGCGGCCTCCGGCGACCAGATGGATTTGTCCGGCATAGAGGGAATCAAGGTGGATAAGCACAGCACCGGCGGGGTGGGAGATAAGACGACCCTGGTGCTGGCC
The DNA here is from genome assembly GCA_944383835.1 of uncultured Lachnospiraceae bacterium. Lineage (GTDB taxonomy): Bacteria > Bacillota > Clostridia > Lachnospirales > Lachnospiraceae > RGIG7193. The sequence continues at coordinate 836 of CALWRE010000167.1, forward strand.
CCTATCGTAGCAGCCTGCGGCGGAAGGGTGGCCAAAATGTCGGGCCGCGGCCTGGGACACACCGGGGGAACCCTGGATAAGCTGGAGTCCATTCCCGGCCTTTCCGTGAACATTATGCCGGAGGATTTCATCCGCCAGGTCAATGCGATCGGCCTCTGCGTGGCCGGCCAGACCGGCAATCTGGTGCCTGCGGACAAGAAGCTCTATGCCCTGCGGGATGTGACGGCCACGGTGGACAGCGTTCCCCTGATTGCCGCTTCGATTATGAGCAAGAAGCTGGCCTCGGGCAGCGACGCCATCGTGCTGGATGTGAAGACCGGCAGCGGCGCTTTCATGAAAACGCCGGAGGATTCCATTCTGCTGGCGCAGAAAATGGTGGCCATCGGCGCCCATGCAGGACGGCGGACGATAGCCCTGATTACCGATATGGATACGCCGTTAGGCCACTACGTGGGCAACGCCCTGGAGGTGCAGGAGGCGGCGGCCACCTTAAAGGGAGAGGGCCCGGCGGATCTGACCGAGGTATGCCTGATCCTCGCCGCCAATATGCTGGAGCTGTCGGGCAAGGGCAGCTACGAGGACTGCCTGGCCATGGCGAAGCAGGCGGTTGCCGACGGCAGCGCCTTCCAGAAGCTTCATGCCCTGGTAAGGGCCCAGGGCGGGGACGACCGCGTCCTGGACGACCCTGCGCTTTTTGGAACGGCCGCCTATGTGGAAGAGCTGAAAGCCCCGGCCTCCGGCTATGTGCAGCACATCGATACCGAGGGCTGCGGCATCGCTGCGGCCATGCTGGGAGCCGGCCGTGAAAAGAAGGAGGATTCCATCGATATGCTGGCCGGCCTCTATCTGGCGAAGAAAGAAGGGGATCCGGTGCAGGAAGGAGAAACCCTCGCCCGGCTCTACACCAATGAAAAGGAGAGGATGGAGGGAGCGATGGAAAAGCTTCTGTCCTGCTACCGGATCGGCGCGGAGAAGCCGGCCCTGATGCCTTTGATCTTGGCCAAGGTAACGGAGGACGGGGTGACCCGCTACGACGTCTGAGCAGGGATTTGGCAATTCGCTTTAAAAAAATTTGAACGGGATAAGCTCCTCTCTCATAGTCTGTAGTATCGGATGGTGAGAGAGGAGTTTTTTTAATGGCTTATAAGGTTGCGATTGATCCGGGCCACGGCGGCAGGGATCCGGGAGCTGTCTATGAAGGCCGCCAGGAGAAAGACGACGTACTGGAGCTTGCGCTGGCGGTGGGGCAGATTCTGGAGGACAGCGGGGTGGACGTGGCCTATACCAGGGTAGACGATGTATATAACACCCCTTTTGAGAAGGCGACGATGGGAAATAATTCGGGGGCAGATCTTTTTGTGTCCTTCCATCGGAACGCGATGCCGACGCCGGGCAGTGCGAACGGGGCGGAGGTTTTAGTCTATTCGGATGAGGGACTGCCTGCCCAGGTGGCCCGCAATGTACTGACGGAGCTTTCGGAGGCTGGCTTTGCCGACCGGGGGGTGATCGAGAGAAAGAACTTGGTTGTCCTTCGCCGGACTCAGATGCCGGCTGTGCTTTTGGAGGTGGGTTTTATCGATAATCCGGAGGATAATCAGATCTTCGACAGCGAGTTTGAGCAGATTGCCCAGGGAATCGCGGACGGGATATTGGAGAGCGTGGGCCTGGAGTCTGCGCCTGCGCCGGATACGGGAGGGACGGAGCAGCAGCCGCAGCCGCCGCGCCCCGAACAGGAGGCTCCCGAACAGGAAACCCTGTACCGGGTGCAGGTGGGAGCCTACCGGGAGAGGAACAATGCTTATGATATGCTGAATCAGCTGCTGGCCGAAGGCTTTCCGGCCTTCATCCTCTATGACGATAATCTGTACCGGGTACAGGTGGGAGCCTTCGCCAGGCTGGAAAATGCGATCCGGATGGAACGCTCCCTGCGTCAGTATGGATACAATACCTATATTACGACATGAGGCTTAGACGCGGGGTTAGATGCGGAGCTTATTCCTCCGTTTCGGAAGAATGGCGCTCCAGGAGGGCCTGCTCCAAGCGGGCTAATTCCTTGGCCACGGTCTTGGGACTCTTGCGGGAGGCGGCGGAAATCAGCCGCGCAAGGGTCTGGAGCATATATTTCGCTTCCTCGGGAAAATCCTTGGAAAGATAGATGCAGTTGAGGGGTTTGGCGTAGGCGTTCGGGGAATCGGTCAGGCCCAGCAGGAAATCCACGGACACATTGAAGTGCTTGGCAATGGCAATCTTGACATTGTCCGGGGCTTCATTGTGTTCGCGTTCATAGGCGGAGATATTATCCTTTGTCAGGTGCAGAATATCCGCCAGCTCTTTTTGTGTAAGTCCCTGATCCTTGCGCAGGTCGCTTAAACGTTCACCGATCATGCCGTATCCTCGATTTCTAATTATGGTGTTGAAGTCAAAAAGCCTTCCGCAGGCAGGTTTGCAGCGGATTTTGACCTTTTGACCCTGGTATCATTATAATATAGAAAGAATTTATCTTATAAATAGTTGACAAAAAACACTTTTTTTAATATAATCAATTCAGAGTCAATTGACTCGCAGATAAAACAGCCCCTAGCTTCATCGGCTTGTCGATGCGAATATGCAGAGATGAGCCGGTGTTTTAGCGTGGCGGGAGACGACTGCGATTTCGGTTATGGGTTAGCCGGATCGCAGTTTTTTTATTTCTGCAAAGCGCGCTGCGCAGATCGCCCGGTCCGGGAGGAAAAACCTGAAATTCCCTCTTGATATTTGCGAAATTATCCTATACAATGGTACTAAGTGGTAGGAAGTAGAGTGAAGTGGAGAGAAGTGGTGCCAACTAGGCGCTAAATGGAGTGAAAGGGCGGTGATCGGATGTTCGTTGGCGAATACAATCATTCCCTGGACAGCAAAGGCCGCCTGATTATCCCGTCGCGTTTTCGAGACGCCCTGGGGGATACCTTCATGGTGACAAAGGGCCTGGATGGCTGTCTCTCCATTTACGATATGGAAGGCTGGAAAAATTTAGAAGCCAAGCTGCAGGCCCTGCCGCTTACCAATGCCAATGCCCGTAAGTTTACCCGCTTTATGCTGGGCGGAGCCATCGAGTGCGAGGTGGACAAGCAGGGGAGGATTTTGATCCCCAGCAACCTGCGGGAGTTTGCCCATCTGACGAAGGACGTCGCCCTGGTGGGGGTAGGCGGCCGGATCGAGATCTGGGATAAGGAGACCTGGGCACAGGTCAGCGCCTATGACGATATGGAAGAGATCGCCGAAAACATGGAAGGACTGGGAATCTGATGGAATTTGTACACAAGCCTGTACTGTTAAACGAAACCATAGAGGCCCTGCAGATCCGGGAGGACGGAATCTATGTGGACGGCACCCTGGGCGGAGGCGGCCATTCCAGTGAGATTGCCCGTCGGCTGGGGCCGGAGGGCCGGCTGATCGGCATCGACCAGGATGAGGCGGCGATCGCCGCATCCACGGAGCGCCTGGCTGCATTTGGCGACCGCGTTACCATCGTCCGGGATAATTATGTGAACTTTCCGCAGGTGATGGATCGGCTGGGCATAGAGAAAGTAGATGGAATCCTTCTGGATATCGGGGTTTCCTCCTATCAGATCGATACGGCGGACCGGGGCTTTTCCTATATGGAGGATGCGCCCCTGGACATGCGGATGGATCAGAGGAACAGCCTGACGGCCAGAGATATCGTCAATGAATATACGGAAGAAGAACTTTTGCGGATTATCCGGAATTACGGGGAGGATCCCTTTGCAAAGAGCATTGCCGGACATATTGTGCGGGAGAGACAGAAAAAACCGATTGAGACCACCGGTCAGCTGGCCGATATTATTCGGGCTTCTGTGCCGGCTAAGGTCCGAAACAGCAGGGGCAATCCGGCGAAGAGGACATTCCAGGCTCTGCGCATTGCGTGCAACAGGGAGCTGGACGTCCTGGAGAAGTCGATTGACGAGATGATTGCCCGGCTTGAGAGCGGAGGGAGGCTGGCGATTATCACGTTTCATTCCCTGGAAGACCGCATTGTAAAGAATAAATTCCGGGAGAATGAGAACCCTTGCATCTGCCCGCCGGAGTTTCCGGTATGCGTCTGCGGCAGAAAGAGCCGGGGGCATGTGGTTACCAAGAAGCCGATTCTTCCTTCACCGGAGGAACAGGAAGAGAACAAAAGGGCAAAGAGCGCAAAGCTCAGGGTATTTGAACACATCTGACCGGATGGACGGCCGGAGGGAAGGAGAGGTGACGTCATGGCACGAAGAGAGAATCGCTATCGTGATTCACAGTACAACAGAAGAAGGACGACGATTGCCTACACAGAAGGAAACACGGTCCGCGTGGCGCGGCCGGAGGAAATACCGGGCAGGAGAGAACGGACTTACAAGGAAGAGAGGGAACAGCAGAGGCGGAAGGCCAGAATTCGCAGAAACCGGGACAAGGCCCTGCAGATGAGCCCTTCCTTCGTCTTGTTCGTGGCGCTGGCAGCGATCTGCGTCCTCTTTGTCTGCGTGCATTATATGCAGGTGCAGACCTCGATTATCTCCACAATGGCGGAGATCGAGGAAAAGGAGCAGGAGCTGGAGGCCCTGAAGGCGGACAACGACCTGCTGGCGGCGGAGATACGCACCAACGTAGATTTGGATGAGATATACAGGGTGGCGACAGAGGAGCTGGGGATGGTGCGTCCGGCGGACGACCAGATCCTTTACTATGAAAAGACAGAAAGCGAGTACGTAAGACAATATGAGAGCATCCCGTGAGAAACGCGGCGGGAGGCCCGCCGCAAAGAAGAATGACAACCAAAGGAAGAGGCCCTTTACTCGGTATATGCGCGGGAAACTGGCATTTACCGCAGGGATTGTGGCCCTTCTTTTGTTTATACTGATGATTCGTCTGCAGGCCATCGGAAGGGAGAACAACGAGGAATATCAAAAGATCGTTTACTCCCAGCAGGATTACGAGAGCAGGACCATTGCCTTTAGGCGGGGCGATATCCTGGACCGGAACGGCACGGTTCTGGCCACCACGACGAAGCTCTACAACCTGATCCTGGATCCCTATATCATGACCCATACGGACGACGGGGAGTATGCGGAGGCTACGCTGAATGCCCTGGCGGAGTGCTACGGCTATGACATCAACGATCTGACCGAGCGCGTCTATGCGAACACCGAGAGCCGCTATGTGATCTATGCCAGGGAGCTTACCGAAGAGCAGATGAACAGCTTCCTCGATAAGGAGGCGGAGGTCGCCGAGGAAGGCGGCCGGGTGGTGGGCGTCTGGTTTGAGACGAAGTACAAGAGGATTTACCCCTATGACGACCTGGCCTGCTGGATCCTGGGCTTTTCCCGTGACGACAGCTCGTCGGGCAGCTACGGGATTGAACAGTATTACAACGACGAGCTGGTGGGGATCAACGGACGGGAATACGGCTATCTCAACGACGACACCAACCTGGAACGGGTGATCAAGCCGGCGGAGAACGGCAATACCATTGTGACCACCATCGACGTGACCATCCAGCAGATTGTCCAGGAAAAGATCGCCGAGGCCCAGGAAGAGCTGCAGGCGGAAAACATCGGCGTGATTGTCATGGATCCGGACAACGGAGAGATTTTGGCAATGGCCGGGGACGCTGTTTTTGACTGCAACAATCCTTCCGACACCTCCGCTTTGCTTGCCCGCTACACCCAGGAAGAAATCGACGCCATGAGCCAGGACGAGCTGACCACGGCCCTGGCGGAGCTGTGGAGGAATTTCTGCATTTCTTATACGTATGAGCCCGGTTCCACCGCCAAGGTCTTTACCGTTACGGCCGCGCTGGAGGAGGCCAGGGTTACCCTGTCGGATACCTTTGACTGCGACGGCATCGAATATGTGGGCGGCTGGCCGATTCACTGCAACGACGTCCACGGGCATCAGACGCTGACGGAGACGCTGATGAATTCCTGCAACGACGCCCTGATGAACATTGCCGCCCGTCTGGGGGCGGAGGAGATTCTGCGCTACCAGAGTATTTTCGGCTTCGGCAGCCAGACCGGGGTAGACCTGCCCGGAGAAGAGAGCGGCCTTCTGCAGACCATGGACACCATGGACGTCTCGGCCGTCGCCACCAATGGTTTCGGGCAGAACTACAATATTACGATGATCCAGCAGATTGCGGCCTACTGCTCCGTGGTAAACGGGGGAACTTACTATGAGCCTCATGTGGTGCGGCAGATCAAGAACAGCGACGGGGCTCTGGTGGAGGAAGTAAAGCCGGTGGAGGTGCGGGAGACGGTCAGCGCCGACACCTCCGAATATTTGAAAGAAGCTCTTTTTGACGTGGTCGATATCGGAACCGGCGGCAATGCGCGGATTCCCGGCTACGAGGTGGGCGGAAAGACCGGAACGGCGGAGAAGCAGCCCCGCGATAAGGAAAATTATCTGCTTTCCTTCATCGGCGGCGTACCGGCCTCCGACCCCGAGGTCGTCCTCTACGTGGTGGTGGACGCTCCGGCCGGCGTGGAAAACCAGGCCCAGAGCCGCCACGCTTCCAATGTGTGGAAGGCGATTATGCAGGAAATCCTTCCTTATCTGAACATCTATCCCACCAGGGAGGTGGAGGAGACTGAGGCGGAGACGGCGGCGGAGGAGGTTCCGGCCGAGCCGGAGACCGACGCGGACGGAAACCCCGTCGAAACCGAGGCGGAGACGGAGCCGGAGACCGCCAACAACGTGACCGACGACAGCTATGAGAACGGGATTTTCGGCTCCCCCGGCGAGGAACCCCAGGAGAGTGAGAGCGAAAGCCAGGAGGAAAGCTCGCAGGCGGAGCAGTAAACGGGAGGTTTATTCATATTTGCCGGGGCCTGCCCATATACTGTAAGGATAATAGTCTGGCGGTGGACTATGAAAAGGAAAGATCCTCTGTGGAAACGCAACCAGATTTTTCACCGCAGGGGCATTGTCGCCTTCTTCCTGGCGGTAACGGTTCTTCTGCTGGTTATGGGCGGGAGGCTGGTCTATCTGATGATTTTCCGGTCGGAATATTATATGGAGAAGGCGGAGGAGCTGCACGAGAGGGAGAGAACGATCAAGGCGGCCAGGGGAGAAATCTACGACGCCAACGGCACGCTGATTGCGGCCAACCGTACGGTGTGCACCGTCTCTGTGATACACAATCAGATTACCGACCCGGACCAGGTGGTGGAGGTGCTCTCCAGGGAGCTTTCCCTGGAGCCCGATGCGGTTCGGGAAAAGGTGGAGAAATATACTGCGCGGGAAGTGATCCGCACCAACGTGGATAAGGAAGCGGGGGACGCAATCCGGGCCTATCATCTGGATGGGGTGAAGGTGGATGAGGATTACAAAAGGTACTATCCTTTCGGCGAGCTGGCCTCCAAGGTTCTTGGCTTTACCGGCAGCGACAATCAGGGGATTATCGGCCTGGAGGTCCAGTACGAATCGGTCTTAAAGGGGACGGACGGAAAAATCCTGACGATGACAAATGCGGCCGGCATCGAGCTGGACGCCATGGCGGAGGACCGGATTGAGCCGATTCCCGGAAACAACCTGATTTTGAGCCTGGATATGAATATCCAGCAGTACGCCACCCAGGCGGCCCAGACCGTGATGGAGGAAAAAAACGCCAAGGCTGTCTCCATAACGATCATGAACCCCAACAACGGAGAGATTCTGGCGATGGTGAGCGTCCCGGAATTTGACTTAAACGATCCTTTTACCCTGAATGTGGAGACAGAGGGGGAGATTTCCGAGGAAGAGAGGCAGAATTTATTAAACCAGATGTGGAGGAACCCCTGCATCAGCGATACCTACGAGCCGGGTTCCATTTTCAAGATTGTGACGGCGACGGCGGCCCTGGAAGAGGGAACGGTCTCTCTGGACGATACCTTTTACTGTCCCGGCTATAAGCTGGTGGGCGACAGGCGCATCCGCTGCCATAAGACCTCCGGCCACGGCAGCGAGACCTTCGTGCAGGGGGTGATGAATTCCTGCAACCCCGTCTTTATCGAGGTGGGGCAGTCCGTGGGGGCCGAGCGTTTCTATCAATATTTCCAGACCATGGGCCTGATGGAAAAAACCGGGGTGGATCTGCCGGGCGAGGCCTCCGGCATTATGCATAAGCTGGAGGATATCGGCGAGGTGGAGCTGGCGACCATGTCCTTCGGACAGTCGTTCCAGGTCACGCCCCTGGAGCTTCTGACCGCGGCCAGCATGGTGGTAAACGGGGGGACAAAGGTTACGCCCCACTTCGGCGTGGCGGTCGAAAGCGCCGACGGCAGCACGATCCGCCGCCTGGAATATGAGACGGAGGAGAACGTCATTTCAGAGGATACCTGTGAAAAGATGAAGATGATCCTGGAAAAGGTGGTGGCCGAGGGCGGAGGGAACAACGCCTATATTGACGGATACCGGATCGGAGGAAAAACGGCCACATCGGAAACCCTGCCTCGGGGCACAGGAAAATACATCGCGGCCTTCCTTGGCTTTGCCCCTGCGGACGATCCTCAGGTCATCGCCCTGATTACGATCTCGGAGCCGGAGGGAGTCTATTATGGAGGAACCATAGCGGCCCCGGTGATCCGCGATATTTTTGAGAATATTTTGCCTTACTTGGGGATTTATCCTGAATATTCCCAGGAGGGTTGATTCTTCCAGGGGAAGAGCGTATACTTTGTGAAGACAAAAGAGTGTGGAGGTATTCTCTTATGATACGGGAAACGATATTTGCCATCCTGGCTGCCTTTGTGATCAGCGCGGCCCTTTGCCCGGTGATGATCCCTTTTCTGCGGCGGCTGAAATTCGGTCAGCAGGTGCGGGAGGACGGACCGCAGGCCCATCTGAAGAAATCGGGAACCCCTACGATGGGAGGGATTGCATTCCTGATCAGCACCCTGTGTACTTCGGCCTTTTTCGTGAGGGATTTTCCGGAGATTATACCGGTGCTCTTTGCGATGGTAGGCTTCGGGCTGGTGGGCTTTCTCGATGATTACCTGAAGATCGTGATGAAGAGATCCGAGGGGCTGAATCCCAAGCAGAAGCTCTTTGGACAGCTGATCATTTCCGGCATTCTCTGCTATTATTTCCTGGAGGTCGTTCCGGACGGCAATGTGATGCGGATCCCGTTTACAGACGTCACCCTTACCCTGCCCTGGTATCTTTTTGTCCCCTTTTTCCTCTTTGTACTGCTGGGCACGGACAACGGGGTCAATCTGACGGACGGGCTGGACGGCCTGTGCTCCAGCGTAACGGTTCTGGTGGCTACCTTTTTTACCGTGGTTGCCCTGGGAGAGGAAAACGGCATCGCTCCGGTGACCGGGGCTGTGGCGGGGGCCCTTTTAGGCTTCCTTTTGTTCAACGTTTATCCGGCCAAGGTATTCATGGGGGATACGGGGTCTCTGGCCCTGGGAGGCTTTGTGGCCGTATCGGCCTTCTCCCTGCATATCCCCCTTATCATTCTGCTGGTCGGACTGATCTATGTGATCGAGGTGTGTTCGGTGATCCTCCAGGTCACCTATTTCCGGGCGACCAAGGGGAAGCGTCTCTTTAAGATGGCGCCGATCCACCATCATTTTGAACTGTGCGGCTGGTCGGAGACCAGGGTGGTGACGGTTTTTGCCATTGTGACGGCTCTTTTGTGCCTGGTGGCCTATCTGGGCCTGTAGGCAGGGAGGATGAAGATGAAAGATCAAAAGAAGAAATATCTGGTGGCCGGGCTGGGGGCCAGCGGCATGGCGGCGGCGGGCCTTCTGTTTGACGCCGGCGAGGAGATGATTCTCTATGACGGCAACGAAAAGCTCCGGGAGGAAAAGCTTCGCCAGAGCCTGCCGAAGGGCTGCACCGTCCCGCTTGTACTGGGAGAACTCCCCGACGAGGTAATCGATGCGGCCGATATCTGCGTGATCAGCCCAGGCATCCCCCTTGACGCCCCTTTCGTGGGTCGGCTTATGGGGACCGGGGTTCCGATCTGGAGTGAGATCGAGCTGGCTTACCGCTATGGAGCCGGCCGGATTGCCGCGATAACCGGGACCAATGGGAAGACGACGACGACAGCCCTGGTGGGGGAGATTCTGCGCAGGCAGTATGACCAGGTTCAGGTGGTGGGAAATATCGGCGTCCCCTATACCTCGAAGGCTCTGTCCCTTACGCCGGAGAGCGTAACGGCGGTGGAGGTCAGCAGCTTTCAGCTGGAAACCATCGATCTTTTCCATCCCAATGTCAGCGCGATCCTGAATATCACCCCCGATCATTTAAACCGCCATGGCAGCATGGAGGAATATGTGCGGGTAAAGGAGAGCATTGCGAAGAATCAGACGGACAGAGACTGCTGCGTCCTCAACTATGACGATGAGAGGCTGCGCCTGTTTGGCGAAACGGCCTGCCCGGCGAAGGTTTTCTTTTTCTCCAGCCATGAGGCTGTTCCGGGCGGCTTATATATGGAGGGAGACGCCATTGTCAGCGAGCTGGACGGGGAGAAGGAGATTGTCTGTCGTACCGGCGACCTGCAGATTCTGGGCCGCCACAATTACGAAAACGTGATGGCGGCCGTGGGAATCAGCCGCGCCCTGGGCGTTCCGATGGAAAAAATCCGTGAGGCCTGCAGCCGTTTCCGTGCGGTGGAGCACCGGATCGAGTTCGTCCGCGAGGTGGACGGCGTAGCCTATTACAACGACTCCAAGGGAACCAACCCCGACGCGGCCATCCAGGCTGTGCTGGCCATGACCCGCCCGACGATTCTGATCGGGGGCGGGTATGACAAGGGAGGCAGCTTTTCCGACTGGATCGCCGCCTTCCCCGGCCGGGTAAAGCTGCTGATTCTGCTGGGGCAGACGGCCGAAAGGATCGGCAAAGAAGCAAAAGCAATGGGCTTTGACCAGCTGGTCTATGCGGAGGACATGGAGGAGGCGGTGGCGGTGGCCGCCGACCGGGCCAAACCCGGCGACGCCGTCCTTTTGTCGCCGGCCTGCGCCAGCTGGGGGATGTTCAAAAATTATGAGGAGCGGGGGAGAATCTTTAAAGAGCTGGTGAGAGGCTTGTAATTGCAGAGGAAAGAACGCAGAATGGATTTTGAAGGAGACAGATGTGGGAGAGAACAGAGCAAAGAAGCGAAAAGAAAAGCGCTTTTATGATTACAGCCTTCTGGCCGTCATCATCTTTCTGTGCGTGTTCGGCCTGATTATGGTGTACAGCAGCAGTTCCTACTCGGCGGAGCTGTCCACCGGAAATTCCCTCTATTATCTGACCCGGCAGGGCTTGATTTTATGCGGCGGCTTTGTGGCCATGATTATCGTGTCCAAGATGGATTACCACCAATATGCCCGCCTGGCCTGGCTGGCTTACATAGCGGCGATTATTATGATGCTCCTGACCAATTTCACCCCTCTGGGCCGGGAGTTCAACGGGCAGAAGCGGTGGCTGGGGGTGACGGAAACCCTCTCCTTCCAGCCGGCGGAATTCGTGAAGATTGCCCTGATTCTGACGCTGGCGACCCTGATCAACCGGATCGGACGGGGGATTGACACCTTCCGCGGCCTGTTCCTGGCGGTGGCGCTTTCCCTGCCTCCCTTCATCCTGGTGGGGATGAATAATTTAAGCTCCGGCATCATCATTGCCGGGATTGCCTTCCTGATGTGCTTCGTCGGCAGCAAAAAGAAGGGGATTTACATCTTCGCCGTGGTTCTGGTGCTGGGGGCGGCCGTCCTGGTCGTCCAGTACGGCGACAGGCTGGTGGAATGGGGCATACTGGAGGATTACCAGCTGAACCGCATTCGTGTCTGGCAGGATCCGGAGGCCTATGCCAGTACCGGCGGCTACCAGGTCCTCCAGGGGCTGTATGCCATCGGCTCCGGCGGCCTCTTTGGCCGGGGCCTGGGCGAGAGCATCCAGAAGCTGGGCTTTCTGCCCGAGGCGGAAAACGACATGGTCTTTTCGGTGATCTGCGAGGAGCTGGGGCTTTTCGGCGCGGTCTGCGTGATTCTGCTTTTCCTGTTTATGATCTGGCGCTTCATGATCATTGCCAACAATGCCCCGGATCTGCTGGGAGCATTGATCGTAGTGGGGATCATGGCCCATATCTCCATTCAGGTGATTTTAAATATTGCCGTCGTGACCAACGCGATTCCCAATACCGGCATCACCCTTCCGTTCATCAGTTACGGAGGCACCTCCATCCTTTTTTTGATGGTGGAGATGGGAATGGCATTGGGCGTATCGAACCGTATTACGCTGGAACACTGACAATCCGTAATACATAAGATAATAGTAGAATACGGTATGGAGGGAATGAATTGAACGACATACAAATCCTGGGTGAGATTCCTCTCTATGGCGAGCTTTGTACCCAGGGCTCCAAAAACGCGGTGCTGCCGGTGATGGCGGCCTCGCTTTTGCATAAAGGCGTTACGGTAATTGAAAATGTGCCCCGGATCCAGGATGTAAGCTGTATGGTAAAGATCCTGGAAAGGCTGGGGGCGTCGGTGACTTGGCAGGATCACCATATGGAGATCGATGCGAGTGATTTAAGCTGCTTTGAGATTCCGCTCACTGATGTCAAAAAGATGCGTTCCTCCATCATGGTGCTGGGCCCTCTGGTCGCCCGGATGGGCCAGGCTGTGACCTATTATCCGGGGGGCTGCTCGATCGGCAAAAGGCCGGTGGATTTTCATGTGAAGCTTTTGCGGGATCTGGGAATCGTGGTGGAAGAATGCGACGGCCGCATCGAAGCCAAAGCCGGGAAATACCGCGGGGCACAGCTGCGGCTGGACTTCCCCAGCGTGGGAGCCACGGAAAACGCGGTTATGGCCGCCGTGGGAGCCGAGGGGGAGACTGTGATCCATGGCTGCGCCAGGGAGCCGGAAATTGTGGAATTATGTCTTTTCCTGGAACAGATGGGAATTGAGACCAAGGGGGCCGGGACCAGCGTGATCCGGGTCCGCGGGCAGAAGGGACTGAAGGACCCGCATTATCATGTCTGCGGCGACCGGATTGCAGCCGGAACCTATCTGGCGGCGGCTGCGGCCACCGGAGGGGAGATCTGTCTGACCGACGCCCCGGTTTCGTATATGAAAGCAACCCTTCAGGCCCTCGCCGCCTGCGGCTGTGAGCTCAAAACGGAGGGGAGCCGGGTGCGGATCCGTGCGCCGAAAAAGCTCTCGCCCCTGCCCTTTTTGGAGACGGAGGTATACCCCGGCTTTCCCACCGATATGCAGTCGGTTTTCCTGGCCCTTTTGTGTTTGGCCGACGGGGACAGCTTAATCCGTGAAAATATCTTCGAGGGACGTTTTGAAACCGTGGGAGAACTCAGGAAGATGGGCGCCGATATCGAAGTGGACGGCCGGGAGGCCAGAATCCATGCCGGAGGGCGGTTAAAGGGAGGGCAGGTTACCGCCAGGGACCTGCGCGGCGGGGCAGCCCTCATCGTGGCCGGATTGGCCGCCGCCGGAGAGACGGTGGTCTGCCACTGCGAGCATGTGGACCGGGGATATGAGCGGATCACAGAGGATCTGTCGCAGCTGGGGGCCAGAATCAAGCGGAGGGAAGAATCCGTTCAGTAAGGAGGACCTATGACAAAAAAAGCGCGGTCGAGAAAGGGAAAAAGAATACGGAACATCCTTCTGTGTTTTTTTGCTTTGACGGCGCTTCTTTTTCTTTTTTTGTGGAATATGAGGATCGATACCGTCTCGGTCGAAGGAAGCGAATTTTATACGGAGGACGAGATCGTCGATTTCGTTTTTACGACGCAGACGGAACGCAATTTCCTCTATGCCTGGCTTAACGATAGGTTTGGGGAGAAAAAAAGCATCCCCTTTGTCGCCGGATATACGCTGGAGTTCATCGGGGTGCATGAGGTGAAGATCACCGTGTACGAAAAGAGCGTGGTCGGCTATATCGAATATATGGGGAGCAATATGTACTTTGACCAGGACGGTACGATTGTGGAAAGCTCCACCGAACAGCGGGAAGGGGTGCCCCTTATCACCGGCCTGGATTTCGATTACATTGTGCTGTACAAGCCCCTCCCGGTGGAGGACGATACGACTTTTACGCAGATTCTGAACCTGACCCAGCTGATCGCCCGCTATCAGATCGATGTGGATCGGATCTATTTCGATTCCAGGATGAACGCGACCCTGTACATCGGGGGCGTTCGGGTCCTTCTGGGAAATAATCAGAACATGGAATACAAGATTGCGGAATTAAGCGGGATGCTGCCGCAGCTTAAAGGGCTGTCCGGCGTGCTTCATCTGGAGAACTATGACCGGACCGCCATCAACCCTTCGTATTCCTTTATCCAGGACGAGACGGAAGAAACGGCGGCGGAAGAGACGGCAGCGGAAGCGGGGGAGAGCGAGGGGGCGCAGGAGACGGCCCCGGAGGACGGGGGAGAGAATTAAACAGGACATGTTTTCCATAAAAGGAAGTAAGAGGAAAACAGAACGGCAAAAAAGTATAAACTATGTCTTGCACTTTTTGTGAAAATAGAATATGATTGTATCATGCATGAAAGATAAGCAAACGCATAGGGAAGAAAGGGCGAGACGGACGGCATGACTGATTCGTCTAATCGTTTTATCATGGATAGATGGCAGGAGGAGAATAAACTGTATGTTGGAGATTAAAGTGGCAGAGTCGGATACTTCGGCGAAGATTATCGTGATTGGCGTCGGCGGAGCCGGCAATAATGCGGTAAACCGAATGATCGACGAGAATATCGGCGGAGTTGAATTTATTGGGATTAATACAGATAAGCAGGCCCTTTCTCTATGTAAGGCCCCGACTACGATCCAGATCGGAGAGAAGCTGACTAAGGGGCTAGTCGAAAGCGCCAGGCCCGAGGTAGGCCAGAAGGCCGCGGAGGAGAGCACCGAAGAGCTGACCAATGCGATGAAGGGGGCGGATATGGTTTTCGTCACCTGCGGCATGGGAGGCGGCACCGGTACTGGAGCGGCCCCGGTGATTGCGGGATTGGCCAAGGATATGGGAATCCTGACGGTGGGCGTGGTGACCAAGCCTTTCCGTTTTGAGGCAAAGACGAGGATGAACAATGCCCTGGCCGGCATTGACCGCCTGAAGGAAAATGTGGATACGTTGATTGTGATTCCCAACGACCGTCTTCTGGAAATTGTGGACAGGCGTACGACGATGCCGGATGCCTTGAAGAAGGCGGACGAGGTATTGCAGCAGGCTGTCCAGGGAATTACCGATCTGATCAATGTGCCTGGCCTGATCAACCTGGATTTCGCAGATGTACAGACGGTTATGACGGGCAAGGGCATCGCTCATATTGGTATCGGACGGGCCAGAGGAGACGATAAGGCCATTGAGGCGGTCAAGCAGGCCGTGGCCAGCCCTCTTCTGGAGACAACGATCGAGGGAGCAACCCATGTCATTATCAATATTTCTGGCGATATCGGCCTGATGGAGGCCAACGAGGCCGCCAGCTATGTGCAGGAGCTGGCCGGCGATTCCGCCAATATTATTTTCGGCGCCATGTACGATGAGAACGTCCAGGATGAGGCGACGATCACCGTCATCGCCACCGGCCTGGAGCAGCAGGAGAGCGAGAAGAATATTGCCTCCGCCATGGCCCGGTTTAATAATAAGCCGAAGACGGAGACGGCGGATGAGAACCGCTATTCCTTTGGAAACAGCCAGATGAATACGGGCAGCACCGGCAGCGCAGCCAATACCGGCTCCGGCATTCCTTCCTGGAAGGGTACGATCCAGGAAAAGACCATCGACGTTCCCAAGTTCCTGCAGAAGAAACGATAAAGAAAATAAGGGAAGCAAACGCGAAACAAACATAAAAAGAATGAAAAGGCCGTCGGGGACGCTGCACTGCAGATGCAGCTTGTCCCTGGCGGCTTTTGCCATGTGCAGAGCAGAGGTTTTTCGGGGAAACAAAGGGTGCGGCAAGGGGGGGACAAAGGCGCTGCATTTACATGATTTATCTCGTTTTTCAGGGTGAAATATGGTATACTTGAACAAAGAACTTTTGTAACGGAGAGCGGATGTTGGAGGATGGCCGCACGATGAGCGCATAAGTGCGTAAATGAATGCAGAAACACATCATCGTGCGGGTCTCCTGGATGGCGGCGCTCAGGTTAATTCCGCAATTCGCGTGACGGCCACATAGATTTCCGAGATTTTATACCAGGTTCGATAGTCCACAACGCCGGTCTGCGGCAGGCCGAAGACGGACTGGAAGGCGCGGACTGCCTCGGCAGTAGCCGGGCCGAAGATTCCATCGGCAGCGATGGAGGGAATGGCCGTATAGATGGAGGAGATGGCGTTCAGCTGTTCCTGCATCTGACGGACCTTTTCGCCGCGGGCTCCCTGGGTCAGGTTCTCTCCCGGCCAGGAGGCCGGTATGCCGGAGATAATCTCAGCGGAATTGATATACATATCTTCCCCATAATAATGGCGGAGAATCTCGATGGGCGAGTAGCCATCGTCACCCAGGGACTTGGAGCCCCATTGGCTCAGCCAGTTCGGGCAGGTGACTCTCTTGCCGTCGCAGTACTGGGTCAGGATGGGCTGTTTGACGTCGGGACGCGAGAGATAGTCGGTGAAGATGTCGTCCACGATCTCAGAGATTTCCTCATAAATATTTCGTCCATAGATCCATTTGTGGTCGTAAGCGGTGGAGGAGGTAATGGTGAAATCGTAGCCCCGGTTGCGGTACCACTCGGTATATACGCGGTTCAGCGTGAAGGAAAGGATGGCCAGTACGTTGGCGGTAATCGTGGCCTGCGGCCAGGTGGCATAAATTTCGCTGGAGGCGACGTTTTTGATATAATCCCGGTAGGGGACATAATAATTGGGGGCGGAGCTGTTGGTGGGGACTCCGTCGTGTACGACGATTGTTTCGGGAACGACGACCCGGCTTAGTACGATTTCTCCGCTTTCGCCCACCGGCTTGATCTCGTCCTCGGCAATTTTAGGAGGATATTCCCCGTAGAGGGTGTGATCGGGAATCAGCACGTCATCGGAGGGGGAGGGCCCCAGAGCCAGGGGGCGCATCTCCACAGGCTGAATCGCCAGAACCCCAGGCAGGATTTCGGTGCCGGTCACCGTCACCGGTTCAAAGCCGTCGGCCGTAATATGAAGGGTATATTCGGTGTAGGGACGCGGCTCGTTGGGCTCCATGCTGTATTCCAGCGGCGGGGCAGGCAGGGAGATCTGCGGCGTCTGGCCGGAGGAATCCGTGTCAATTTCCTCTATGGTCCGGTCCGGCTCGCTGGTATCTGCGATGGAGACGGTAGCATGGTCGATGGGAAAATGATTGGCGGCGGATACGACGTTGATTTTTAATTGTCCCTCGCTGCCGGGATCGGTTTCCGTTTTTTTAATGATCATGGGATAGGAATCCTTTGATGATATCACTAGTATACTATGAATGTTCCGGGGGAAAGATTCGGGGAAGGAGGTTTTTATGCGGTACTATTTATGCTTTTTGCTGGCGGGGGCTGTGCTTTTGGTGTTTTTTGTTCGGGAGAAGATAAAGGCGTATTCGGTAGGGGCCCTGTTCTGGAAGACAGCTGTATCGGTAATGTTTATGGCTGCGGGGGCGGCAGCGGCCTGGTCTGTCCCGGAAAACGCCGAGGCAGGGGAATTCTGCCGGTTTGTCCTGGGAGGGCTTCTCTTCGGGCTTCTGGGCGATATCTGGCTGGATCTGAAATACGTTTATCCCCAGGACGACGCAAAATACACCTATGCCGGCTTTACGGTTTTTTCTATCGGACATATTTTGTTCATTGCAGGGATGCTTCGTCATTACGCTGCAGCTGTCCAGCCGATCTATGTGATCGCGCCACTGGCGGCAGGGATTGTGCTCGGCGTGGGCAACGGCTTTCTGGGGCCGGTGATGAAGCTCCATTTCGGAAGATTTAAGGGGATTGTCATGTTTTACGGCAGCATCCTTTTTGCGATGATGCTCTTAGCCGGCAGCCTGGCTCTCTCGTCTGGTTTCCAAAACGGCACCCTCAACTGGATGTTTGCCGGAGGGATTCTGTTTGCCGTTTCCGATTTGATTCTAAGCCAGACCTATTTCGGCCACGACCATGAAAAGCCTATCGATATCATTTTAAATTACATTTTTTACTACGGCGCCCAATTCGCCATCGCCGCCTCCCTGCTGTTCATCCGCTGAAGCAGAGCGGCTCATATCCGTAACACGGATGGCATAAATATTGCAGCGCATAAACATCGCAGCTTGCGTTACCTTATTGACAGCAAAGTCATTTTGCGGTAGAATTTTTACAATTTGAGCTGTGAAAGCCCGGACGGCGGCCGGCGCGTGGAAGGCCGTAAGGCCTTACAAAAGCGCCAGGCCATCGGACGGGCAAGGGGTCATGAGCATGCAGGCCGAAGGCCGGAATGCGAATGAGCCCGAGGGAGTGCGAAGCGCTCCCGCTTTCACAGCGCAGGCGAGGAAGCCCGGACGGCGGAAAGAAAACGGAAACAAAATGGAAACGGAAAGGAAAACGGTGGCGGAATGAAAGCATATCTGATACTGGAGGACGGAACAGTATTCACAGGGACAAGCATAGGCTCCCCCAGGGAGATGATCAGTGAGATTGTCTTTAACACATCGATGACAGGTTACTTGGAGGTACTGACGGATCCCTCTTATGCCGGACAGGCAGTGGTGATGACTTATCCGCTGATCGGCAATTACGGCATTTGCCGGGAGGACATGGAGTCCCGGCAGGCATGGCCCGACGGCCTGATCGTAAGGGAGCTGTCCCGGATGCCCAGCAATTTCCGCTCCCAGGAGACGATACAGGACTTTCTGGAAAGCCAGGATATTCAGGGTATCTGTGGGATCGATACCAGGGCCCTGACCAAGATCCTTCGGGAAAAGGGCACGCTGAACGGCATGATTACCACCGATGGAAATTTCCGTGTGGAGGAAGTGCAGGCCCGCCTGCGGGAGTATGCGCCGGCCGGCGTGGTGATGCGTACCAGCTGCCGGGAAAAGTATCGGGTTTTCCCTCCCGCACCGGCAGAAAACGATGGGGAGAAAGATTATCGCAGGCTGCGCCATGCGCAGACGGGAGCGGGAAAAAAGGTGGCCCTTTTGGACGTGGGGGCCAAGAATAATATTGCGAGAAGCCTGGCGGCCAGAGGCTGTCAGGTAACTGTGTATCCGGCCTGGACCCGTGCGGAGGAGATTCTGGCGGACGGACCCGATGGGATTATGCTCAGCAACGGCCCGGGAGACCCGAAGGAGTGTACCGAGGTGATCCGGGAGGTGCGAAAGCTCTATGAGTCGGATGTGCCGATCTTTGCCATCTGCCTAGGGCATCAGCTGATGGCCCTGGCCACCGGGGCGGACACCTACAAGCTGAAATACGGCCACCGGGGCGGCAACCATCCGGTGCGGGACGTGGAGACCGGCAGAGTCTATATCTCCTCCCAGAACCATGGCTACGCAGTGGATGTAAAGACCCTGGATCCGGCCGTGGCAAAGGAGGCTTTTGTCAACGTCAACGACGGCACCAACGAGGGCCTTTCCTATGTGGGCAAAAATATTTTTACCGTGCAGTTTCATCCGGAGGCCTGCCCCGGCCCCCAGGATTCCAGCGTCCTGTTTGAGCGCTTTATTAAGATGATGGAGGAGGGAAAGAGAGATGCCTAAGAACCCCGCAATCAAGAAAGTACTGGTAATCGGTTCCGGCCCCATCGTTATCGGCCAGGCAGCGGAATTTGACTATGCCGGCACCCAGGCCTGCCGTTCGTTAAAGGAGGAAGGCCTTCAGGTCGTGCTGGTTAATTCCAACCCGGCCACGATCATGACGGACAAGGATATCGCCGATATGGTCTATATCGAGCCGCTGACCGTGGAGGTATTAAAATCCCTGATCATAAAGGAAAAACCGGACAGCCTGCTGCCGACTCTGGGCGGGCAGGCCGCCCTGAACCTGGCAATGGAACTGGAGGAGAGCGGTTTCCTCCGGGAGCAGCAGGTGCGTCTGATCGGCACCACTTCCGAGACCATCCGCAAGGCGGAGGATCGCCAGGAATTTAAGAATACGATGGAAAAGATCGGCGAGCCCTGCGCCCCTTCCCAGGTGGTGACCGACGTCCCTTCCGGCCTGGCCTTTGCGGCGCAGATCGGCTATCCGGTCGTGCTGCGTCCGGCCTACACCCTGGGCGGCAGCGGCGGCGGCATTGCCCGCAACCCGGTGGAGATGGCGGAAATTCTGGAAAACGGCCTGCGCCTTTCCCGCGTCGGCCAGGTCCTGGTGGAGCGCTGCATTGCCGGCTGGAAGGAAATCGAGTATGAGGTAATGCGGGACGCCGCAGGCAACTGCATCACCATCTGCAACATGGAAAACATCGATCCGGTGGGCGTGCATACCGGCGACAGCATTGTGGTGGCTCCCTCGCAGACGCTGGGAGATAAGGAATACCAGATGCTTCGCAGCGCCGCCCTGAATATCATCAACGAATTAAAAATCACCGGCGGCTGCAATGTGCAGTTCGCCCTCCATCCGGAGAGTTTTGAATACTGTGTCATCGAGGTAAATCCCCGCGTCAGCCGTTCCTCGGCCCTGGCCAGCAAGGCCACCGGCTATCCCATTGCCAAGGTGGCGGCCAAGATTGCCCTGGGCTATACCCTGGACGAGATTCCCAACGCCGTGACCGGCAAGACCTTTGCCAGCTTTGAGCCGGCTTTGGACTACTGTGTGGTAAAGCTGCCGCGTCTGCCCTTTGATAAATTCATCTATGCGAAGCGGACGCTGACAACCCAGATGAAGGCCACCGGCGCGGTGATGAGCATCTGCACCAACTTTGAGGGAGCCCTGATGAAGGCTCTGCGCTCCCTGGAGCAGAATGTGGACAGCCTGCTTACCGGCGACTATGACGGAATGGACGACGAAAAACTGTGGAAGGCCCTGCATCAGGTGGACGACCGCCGCATCTTTGCCATTGCGGAAGGGCTGCGCCGCGGCTTTGCCCCCGAGGCCATCCATGAGATCACCAAGATTGACCTGTGGTTTATTGACAAAATTGCGATTTTGGCGGAGATGGAAGAGAGGCTGCGCACCGAGGAGCTGACGCCGGAACTTCTTGCCGAGGCAAAACGGATTGAATTTCCGGATAAGGTGATTGCCAGGCTTGCCGGAAAAGAGGAGGCCGAGGTCAAGGCGCTGCGTCGGAAATGGGGAATTCATGCCGCCTTTAAGATGGTGGATACCTGTGCGGCTGAGTTTGCGGCCCATACCCCCTATTATTATTCCTGCTTTGACGGGATGAACGAGGTGGAGGCCACCGGCGGCCGCAAAAAGGTGCTGGTATTGGGCTCCGGCCCGATTCGCATCGGTCAGGGCATCGAGTTTGATTTCTGCTCGGTTCACGCTACCTGGGCTTTTTCCGAGGCGGGCTATGAGACGATTATCGTAAACAACAATCCGGAGACGGTCAGCACCGACTTTGATATTGCGGACAAGCTGTATTTTGAGCCGCTGACGCCGGAGGATGTGGAAAATATTGTGGATTTGGAGAAGCCGGACGGGGCGATTGTCCAGTTCGGCGGGCAGACGGCCATCAAGCTGACGGAAAGCCTGATGAAGATGGGCGTGCCGATTCTGGGCACGGCGGCCGAGGATGTGGACGCCGCCGAGGACAGGGAACTCTTCGACCGGATTCTGGAGCAGTGCGGGATTCCCAGACCCAAGGGAAAAACGGTTTTCACCTGCGACGAGGCTCTGGAGGCAGCCCATGAGCTGGGATACCCGGTGCTGGTGCGCCCCTCCTATGTGCTGGGCGGCCAGGGAATGCAGATTGCCATTAACGACGAGGATATCGTGCAGTTTATCGGCGTGATCAACCGGATCGCCCAGGAACACCCGATCCTGGTGGACAAGTATCTGATGGGCAAGGAAGTGGAGGTGGATGCGGTCTGCGACGGCGCCGATATCCTGATTCCCGGCATCATGGAGCATATCGAGAGGGCAGGCGTCCATTCCGGCGACAGCATCTCGGTATATCCGGCCCAGAGCCTGTCCGGCGAGGTAAAGAAAACCATCGGCCTTTATACGGAAAAGCTGGCCAGGGCTCTTCATGTAAAGGGGATGATCAATATCCAGTTTATCGTGGCGGACGGGGAAGTCTATGTGATCGAGGTGAATCCTCGTTCCAGCCGCACTGTCCCCTATATCAGCAAGGTGACGGGAATTCCCATTGTGAAGCTGGCCTGCCAGGTTATCATGGGGAAGACCATCCGGGAGCTGGGCTATGAGCCGGGCGTGCAGCCGGAGGCGGATTACATTGCCATCAAGATGCCGGTGTTCTCTTTTGAAAAGCTGCGGGGGGCCGATATTGCCCTGGGGCCGGAGATGAAGTCCACCGGCGAGTGCTTAGGCATCGCCAAGACCTTCCACGAGGCCCTGTACAAGGCGTTTTTGGGAGCGGGCTACCGTCTGCCCAAATTCAAGAAGATGATTATGACCATCAAGGACGCCGATAAGGAGGAGGCCGTGGCTGTGGCCCGCCGCTTTGAGAAGCTGGGCTACACCATTTACGCCACCAGGGGAACGGCGGAATATCTGAATAAGGCCGGCGTCCACGCTCTGAAGGTCAATCGGATCAGCCAGGATCCGCCGACCCTGATGGATCTGCTGCTGGATCACCATATCGATCTGGTCATCGACCGGCCGCAGAATACCTCCGGGCAGACCCACACCGACGGTTTTGAGATTCGGCGCACGGCCATTGAGACCGGGGTAAACTGCCTGACCTCCCTGGATACGGCCATGGCCCTGGCGGAGAGCCTGGAATCTACGGAGGAGAACCTGACGCTGATCGATATCGCGAAGATTAGCAGCCGGTAAGGGATGGACAGGCGACGGGATCGGCGAAAAGAGGATAGAGCGAAGAAGATAGAACGAAGAGAATAGAGCAAAGAGGATAGAATGAGGGGGAGAAAAAGGAAATAATTGACTCTCGTATGACCCCAGGAAATGCAGAAGTGTGTTTCCTGGGGTCTTGCCATACGCGCTGTTAGGCAGGAAGAATTTTTGTACTCCTTCCGATGATCAGACTTGGCAGGGTAGTAAAGCTCTGAACCCGCAGATCGGGCTTCTTCAGCTCGTGAAGGAGCTGTTTTGCTGCGGCACGGCCCATATCCCGGACGTCGATCTGCACCAGCGTCGGCTCTGGCTCGATCAAGGGACTGTAGGGATAACGGTCAAAAGTAATGAGCTGTACATCGTCCGGAATGTGTACGGAGAGTTTAAAGGCTGCCAGCGAGAAAGCATAAGCCAGCAGATTGCTGCTGCATATAACCGCCTGAGGTCTTTTTCCGCCTGTGAGTAAAGAGACGGCTGCTTCCCGCCCGGCCTGCAGCGAGCCGTCCGTATGGACAATCCATTCTTTCCGACATTCATATCCGTTCTCGCGGGCGGCTGACATAAATCCCGCGAGACGTTCATTGGATATATCATCCGTTTCAAGAGCCCCGAGAAAAGCTGTATTTACGCATCCGCATTCCAGCAAATGCTCATAGGCAATACGGCCGCCCAGCGAATTATCCGTGTCCACCCAGTTGATGCGCGTGCCGCTTGGATGGCCGATCACGATGTGGGGAAACTTCCTGCCAATCAGCAGCTGGTATATGGGCTTGGTGAGGGCTCCTCCATGTACGATGATACCGTCAAAACTACGAGATAGAATCATTCGCTCCACATCCGCCTGCAGAACATCGATCAGCATAAAACTATATCCTTTGGCATAAAGAGCTTCCTGGACGCCGCACATGATATCGAAAAGATGCGGGTTGGTGTAAGGCTCCGATTCATCCAACTTCGCCAGGAAGGCGATGCAGCGGGAGCTTTTGCGCGCCAGACTGGCAGCGCGGCTGTTCGGCGCATAATCCAGCCGGTTCATGACTTCTTCTACCCGGCGTGTCGTGGTTTCGGAAATGCCGGGAATTCTGTTGAGTATTTTGCTGACCGTAGCGATACTTACCCCTGCCTCTCGGGCCACATCTTTAATGGTAACTGACATATTCATCCCTCCTTGCTAATATAGTATAACGTTTTCGTAAATTTATCAAGCAGAAAAGCTTTTTCTATATTGACTTTATGAAAAATCACGAATATAATTGACATACAAACAGTGATTTTGACGAAAAAAGGAGCTGTTACTCAATAAGAAATTGTGTAAAACGTTTTACTAAATTTAACAAAGAATGGAGGATGAAAGATGAAGAAGATGATTGCCACATTGCTCAGCGTGCTGCTGATCGTATCCACACTTGCTGCCTGCAGTACGGCAAACGATCCCGGCGGCGATGGAACTGCGCCTGCAGGCGGGACGACAGCGTCCGCTGAGACGGCGGGTGGAGAGACGGAGGACAGCAGGCCGGCAGAGACGACGGAACTTACAATCTGGCATGACGGAGACGAAAGCCTTATGCAGACCATAGCAGACACCGTCAATCCCATGCTGGCAGACAACGGCGTGAGCCTGACTTTTGAAAAACGGACGGGACTGAGCGACCAGCTCAAACTTTACGGCGGGGACGCCGCTAATGGGCCGGATATGTATTTATGGGCGCATGACAGTCTTGGCACCTTCGTTGCGATGGAAATTTTAGCTCCTCTCACCGATCTGGTGGACGAAAGCGTCTGGGCGGACGATTTGCCTCTTACCGTAGAGGCAGGGCAAATCGGTGGGACGCAGTACCTGCTGCCCCTGTATTTTGAAACTCTGCTCTTTTTGTACAACAAAGACCTGTGGCAGGGGGATATTCCTTCCACGACGGAAGAACTCTATGCGTATATGGTGGCCAACACCGATACTTCCGCCGGCACCTATGCCGTTGTCAACCAACATTCCACCTCATACAACGTCTCCCCGTTTATCAATGGATTCGGCGGCTATATCCTGGATGCGGAGGGGAATCCCGGCCTCAATGATCCCAGGACCATCGAGGCGGTCGAGTACAACCAGAAATTTGCAGCTTTGGAGGCGGACGGAGACTATAACACGGTCACCACACTTTTTAATGAGGGAAAGGCAGCGGCTATTATTGGCGGTCCCTGGCTTGTGCCCGGTATTCGCGCCGCAGGGATAGATCTTGGCGTAGCCTCCCTCTCGGATATGACTCTGCCCAATGGCAATCCTCTCGCTCCGTTTTCCGGTATACAGGGAATCGGCGTGATGAAGGCGGCGGCTGAGACCAAGGGAGATGCGATTGCTCTCGCCCTCGAGGCGCTGGCTTCGCCGGAGGTAGGAATCGCTCTTGCCGAGGCTGGCGGATGCGCTCCGGCCAATTCCCTTTCCTATGAGGATCCGGACGTCTCTTCCGATGAGGTCATTGCGGCCATCAAGCATACGGCGGAGACAGCCCAGCCCATGCCCAACGCCGCCGAGATGAATGTCATGTGGGGACCGGTTGACAGCATGCTGGCTGCGGTGAACCGAAACGGACAGGATGCGGCGACTGCGGCAGAAGAGGCGCAGGCAGCGGCACTGCAGGCCATAGCGGATATGCAGTAGACAGAATGAAAACAACCTTGTTGTATGAAGCGGGGGCGGCGGCAGCGCCGCCCCGTATTTGGAGGTGAGACTATGTTCCGACGCCGTGCCAAACCGTGGTGCTATTGTGCTCCGGCGCTCATCCTGATTCTGATCATCATTGTATTTCCCATCGCCTATACCGGCTACATTTCCCTCACAAACATGAATCTTTACCATTGGCAGGCCTATGAGGTCATAGGGCTGGACAATTATGCCAGAGCGCTTTTCAAGCTGGATTCCGGTTTTATGTCGGCGCTGGGCACGACGCTTCTTTGGACGGTTCTCAACATGGTGATTCAGCTTGTCTTCGGTTTTCTGATCGCACTGGGCCTCAATGCACCTAAGCTGAAGCTTCGCCGTTTGTACAAGACGCTTTTGATGGTACCGTGGGCGATGCCCGCTTACATATCCATCCTGCTGTGGCGTGTGGGGATGTTCAATACGGAACTGGGCCTCTTAAACAAATGGCTGACTGCCCTGGGATTTGAGAAGATCGATTTTCTTGCGAGCAACGGCATCGCTTTTGTATCCTGTATAGCGCTCAACCTGTGGATGGCGCTTCCTTTTATGATTTCTACCATAGACGGCGCCCTGCAGAGCATCGACCGCAGCCTGTATGAAAGCGCACAGCTTGATGGGGCCGGATTCTGGACGCAGGCATGGAAGATAACGATTCCCAGCATCCGACCGGTGGTTGCGCCAGCCGCCGTGATGACCACGTTCATCACATTTAAGCAATTTGATATTATCTACCTGCTCACGCAGCAGCGCGGATATATGACCGGCGCTACCCTCAATACGGTTATTACCTATGTGCATCAGAACGCTTTTGCGTCGAATAACTATGGGTTGTCCAGTGCGGTAAGCATGCTGTTGTTTGTCATTATTATTATTTTTTCGTTTCTTACAAACCGCAGTTTGAGGGAGGGATGAGTATGAAGCGCAGAACCAAAGAACGACTGGGCTATGCGGCGCTGAATATGGGGTTTCTTCTTCTTTGCTTGATAACGCTAGTCCCCATATTATATGCCGTCAATGTTTCGTTTTCAGGGGAAGGAGTAACCCTTTCCGGCGACTTTTCCCTGATTCCCTCCGACCCTACGCTGGAAAACTACAGGACGATCCTTTTTGACGAACCATTCCTTCTCTGGCTCAAAAATTCCCTGCTGCTCAGCGCCGGAACAATGGCGGTCGCCATGCTCTGCGGGATCACGGCGGCCTACGCTTGCTCGCGCTGGCGTTTTCCCGGACGCAGGGCTATGCTGCGCGTCCTGCTGGTGCTGAACGCCTTTCCGCAGGTGCTCTCCCTTTTTGCCTACTACCGCATCCTGCGCCTGAGCGGGCTGTTAAACTCCCACGCGGGGCTGATTCTTATCTATGCCGGAAGCATGTGCGTCTTTGCCATATGGAATATGAAAGGCTATTTTGATACCATTCCCATTGAGATCGAGGAGGCGTCCAAGATAGACGGAGCAAATGACGCGCAGATGATCTGGAAGATTGTCCTGCCCCTTGCCAAACCAGCCATAATTGTTACCTGTATCATGGTTCTCATAACAGTTTGGAACGAATATCTGTTTGCCACTACTTTCCTGTTAGAGAGCGAATATTACTCTTTGGCTGCCGGGCTTTATCAGCTGCAGAGCAACGATTATACGCGCTCCTGGCCTCTCTTTACGGCGGCAAGCATACTGGCGTCCATTCCTCTGCTGCTGATTTTCTTTAAAATACAAAAATACATGGTCTCCGGACTCACCGCCGGAGGCGTGAAAGGATAGGTATGAAAAAAGATGCTATATTTCACCGGCCCATGAGCGAGTATGCTTTCGGCCTCGATGAAGACACCACCGTTTTTCGCCTGCGCTGCGCGGGGGGCGATCTGGAGGGCTGTACATTTTGGTATGGGGATACATCCAGCCCGCAGACGCCGGTTCCCTTTTATCCGGAGGAGATGCATCTCGTATTCCATGGCGAAAACAGCGACTGGTGGGAGGTTCGGCTGAGCGGCAAATTTCATCGGCTGTATTATTATTTTGAACTTTCCGGGAAGGGGGAGACGTTCTACTACTATGGGGGCGTGTTTTCACAAGAACCGAGTATGGAGCGGTCGGAATACTTTAAATTTCCCTTCAATCACCGCGCTGATATTGCCAGCATACCGGATTGGGCACGCGGGGCCGTGGTCTATAATATTTTTCCCGACAGTTTTGCGTCCTCGCGCCGCGCCGTTTCCGGCTGCGGAATAGAAAAGCATGCAGGCAGCGTGATCTGCCGCTCCCGCCTGGGCGGAACAATAAAGGGGATACGTGAAAACCTTGATTACATAGCGGAGCTTGGCATAAACTGTCTGTATCTTAACCCGATCTTTGCCGCCGGACAATACCATAAATATGATACCATCGATTATTTTCATGTGGATCCCTGCTTCGGCACCGACGCAGATTTTCGTGCCTTAGTGGAAGAGAGTCATGCCCGAGGCATACGCATTATACTCGATGGGGTGTTTAACCACTGCGGCTCGCAGTTTTTCGCCTTTCGGGACGTGCTGGAAAAGCAGGAGAACAGCCCTTATGCAAGTTGGTTTTATCGCCTGCGGTTCCCGGTGCGCTATCCCGAAACCGGCGAGAAACCCAATTATGAGTGTTTTTGCTATGAGAAGCTTATGCCAAAGCTTGATACTGCAAATTCTGAGGTATGCGACTATCTCTGCCAAGTGGGGGAGTACTGGCTGCGCGAGTACAGTACGGACGGCTGGAGGCTGGATGTGGCTGATGAGGCAGACGACGCCTTCTGGCGCGAATTTCGCCGCCGCTGCAAGAGGGTAAAGCGGGACGCTCTGCTCATCGGCGAGGTCTGGGGAGATGCGCGGCACTGGCTGAGCGGCGATATGCTGGATTCCGCCATGAACTATGATTTCCGGAATCACTGCCGCCATTTTTTTGCCGAGGGGAGCATCGACGCGCACACCTTTGCGGGACGCTGCGGGGATATGCTGATGCGGTATAAAAAGCAGATAGCCGCGGTGCAGCTCAATATATTGGACAGTCATGATACCAGCCGTTTCCTTACCTTATGCAAAGGGGATAAGCGCCGCCTTAAGCTTGCCGTTCTGTTTATGTGCTGTTTTGTCGGGATGCCCTGCGTGTTCTATGGCGACGAGCTTGGCACAGAGGGCCTTGATGAGCTGGACTTTCGCCGGGCTATGCCTTGGCGGGACGGAGACAGGGAACTGCTTGCATTTTA
This sequence comes from uncultured Lachnospiraceae bacterium, assembly GCA_944383835.1. Lineage (GTDB taxonomy): Bacteria > Bacillota > Clostridia > Lachnospirales > Lachnospiraceae > RGIG7193. The sequence continues at coordinate 29,621 of CALWRE010000167.1, forward strand.
CCAGGAAGCGATAGCTCTGCGTCTGCGCTATCCTGCCCTGCAGGACGGCGAACTTAATTTCCTGCGGGCCGAGCCAAATGAATATCTGCTTATTTTCGAGAGAAAATCTCCGGATGAGAGAATCGTTGTAACTTTAAATGCCTCCGAGGATACGGTATATCTTTCGGACGGGGAAATCCCTCCGTTTTCGTGGAAGGTTTCAAAACAGTAAAATGTATGGCCGCATAAAAAGAGACAGTGCGATGACTGCAGCCCCTGGCAGACGCACTGTCTTTTGTTATGAAATTTTTTGGGAAGGTTGAAAAAAGGGATTGACATCTGTCTTATATTATTGTATTATTTTAGTAGTACAGAAGTACAGCGATATGGAACCTACGGGATGCGGCGTGAAACGCGCATAGCGAGGAAAGGAGATGCCTATGGGGTGGACATTTGAACAGAACCGCCCGATCTACACGCAGCTGGTGGAACAGCTGCAGATGCGGATCATCTGCGGACGGTATATGCCGGGGGATAAGCTGAAATCCGTTCGGGAAATGGCGGCGGAGGCGGCGGTCAATCCCAATACGATGCAGAAGGCCTTCGCAGAATTGGAGCGGACGGGGTTAATCTATACGCAGCGGACAGCGGGGCGGTTTGTCACCGAGGACGATGAGCTGATCCGGCAGTACAGGCGGCGGATTGCCCTGGAGAAGATCGAGGAATTTATGAAGGCCATGAAGGAGATGGGCTACAGCCGGGAGGAGGTTATAGCTCTGATGGAGAGGGATCGGGAAGAGGCCGGCGCAGCAGGCGATGGGGCAGCCGGCAT
>CALWRE010000168.1 GCA_944383835.1 uncultured Lachnospiraceae bacterium
TCATGTCGGTGTTGGCCGAACAGTGCATCGAGGCGATGCCCTTGAGCGGCAGATAGTAGTTCATCATCGAGAACATGCCCTTCTTCATTTCGCCGCCGTACCAGGTATTCAGGATGATCTGCTCGCGGCTGGTGATGTTGAAGACGACGGCCGTCTCCGAATTCAGGCCCAGCTCCTTGAAATTCTCCACCTTGGCCTTGGAGGCATTGTAGACGACGAAATCCGGCTCAAAATCGGCCAGCTCTTCCTCGGTAGGGCGGATGAACATGTTCTTGACGAAATGGGCCTGCCAGGCGACCTCCATGATGAAGCGGATCGCCATGCGGGTATCCTTATTGGCTCCGCAGAAAGCGTCCACGACAAACAGGCACTTATTGGACAGCTCCTTTAAGGCGATGTCCTTAACCGCGTTCCAGGTCTCCACCGAAGCGGGATGGTTGTCGTTCTTGTACGCGTCGGAGGTCCACCAGACGGTGTCCTTGGAATTCTCGTCCATGACAATAAACTTATCCTTGGGGGAGCGGCCGGTATAGATGCCGGTCATAACGTTTACGGCTCCCAGCTCGCTGACCTGGCCCTTCTCATAGCCTTCCAGGCCGGGCTTGGTCTCCTCTTCAAACAGCATCTCATAAGAGGGATTGTAAACAATCTCAGTGGTGCCGGTGATGCCGTACTTGTTCAGATCAATGTTTTTCATCGGGAAATTGCCTCCTTTACTCCAGTCTTTTCATTTAACTAGTAGTATACCTTAAATTTAACAAAACTTCAATGTGCAAATTAGGTGAAAAATAGCGCCAAAAACCGAAAGTTTTATTCATCTGCCCACAATTGGGCAAACCATGCGGCAAATGGAAAGGGCGGCCTTGTAAAACTTCTCCGCTTGGAGTATAATAACGGAGAATGCTTTGATGCCAGGGATGCAAGTTGTGAAACCGCTGTGTTTTAAGCAGAAAGGGAGGGTAGGAGATGGAATGCCGTGAGTTTGAATCCAGAATCCCGGCCTATGTCAACGGGGAGATGGATATGGAGGAGATGCAGGCTTTTTTGGAGCATGCCGACAGCTGCGAGGAATGCTACAATGAGCTGGAAATCACCTATTCGGTCATGCAGGGCATCCGTCAGCTGGACAGTGAGGATGGGGTGGAGGGCTCGGAAGGCACCTCCCTGTCGCTGGATTCCAGCCTGTATTTTGCCAGGGAGCGGATCAAGCGCTGGACGGCCGGCCGTGTGTTCAAGTACGCCCTGAGCACGGCGGCCTTCTGGAGCGTTCTCTGCGCCCTTTGGTTCCAGTTCCGCCTGTGGCTGATCGATTAATGGGATAGATGGAGGTTCTATGAGAGAAAAGATTGTTTTGATGGACGGCTACAGTATTCTGAACCGGGCCTTCTACGGGGTGCCGGAGCTGACCAATTCAGCCGGCCTGCACACCAATGCCGTTTACGGCTTTTGCAATATCATGTTCAAGATCCTGGAGGAGGAAAAACCCCAGTACCTGGCGGTGGCCTTCGATGTGAAGGCTCCCACCTTCCGCCATGAGATGTATGCCGCCTACAAGGGAACCCGCAAGCCGATGCCCGACGAGCTCCATGAGCAGGTTCCTCTTTTGAAGGAACTGCTGGCGGCCATGGGCATTCCCACCGTGGAGATGGCGGGGATGGAGGCCGACGATATCATCGGCACCCTGTCGGTGCGCTGCCGAGAGGAAGGGCTTCAGGTGGTCATCGTCTCCGGCGACCGGGATCTTTTGCAGCTGGCCGACGAGCAGGTGCTGGTACGCATCCCTAAGACGAAGCAGGGAAACACCGTGATCGAAAATTATTATCCCGCCGACGTAAAGGCCCTCTATGGGGTTACGCCGAAGGAATTCATCGACGTGAAGGCCCTAATGGGCGACAGCTCCGACAATATCCCCGGCGTTCCTTCCATCGGGGAAAAGACCGCTACCGCCATCATCGGCGCCTATCACTCCATCGAAAACGCCTATGCCCATCTGGACGAGATAAAGCCGCCCCGGGCGCAAAAGGCCCTGGAGGAACATTACGACCTGGCGCAGCTGTCCAAGACCCTGGCAGCCATCCGCCTGGACTGTCCCATCGAATTTTTGGCGGACCAGGCCAGACTCGAAAATATCTACACCGAGAAGGCCTACGAAATCTGCAAAAAGCTGGAGTTTAAATCCCTTCTCGGCCGTTTTGACAGGGCCGGGCAGGTCTCTTCCCAGACAGAGCTGGTACAGGTAAGCGGCAGGGCGGAGGCGAAGGAAGCCTGCGCCCTGGCCGCGCAGGCGGCAGAACTGGGAATCGCCCTGGAATTAAAAGACGGAAACATCGATCTGGCCGCCCTTTCTTTTGAGAATGGGAAATCCTATATCCTCGAGGCGGCTAAAGACGAAGAGGCAGAAGGGGAAGGAGCGGTCGGCACAGGGAAGGCTGACGCAGAGATGGCCGGCGCAGAGACATCTGACGCAGGAACGGCTGATGCAGGAGCGGTCGGCGGGGACGGCCGGCTGGACGGGGCGGGCCTGCGGGCCTGCCTGGAGGAGCTTGCGGCCCGGAGGAAGGGGCCGACGGCCTTTGTTGACGTCAAAAAAGCTTTAAAGGGGATGGAGATTCCGGAAAAGCCGGAAATCTGCGACGCGGGAATCGCCGCCTATCTGCTGAATCCGCTGAAAAATTCCTACGACTATGACGATCTGGCCAGGGATTACCTGGGAGAGACCGTCCCCTCCCGAAACGACCTCCTGGGAAAAGGCGCCGGCAAACTCTCCGACGAAGAGCGGCGCACGCGGCTGCACCAGGTTCTCAGTACCGAGGCCATGGTCTGCCGCCGCGTCCGTGCAAAGCTCCTTGACGAGCTGGAAAGCACCGGGATGGGAAAACTGTACCGGGAGATCGAGATGCCCCTGGTTTACTGCCTGGACCGGATGGAAAAAGAAGGGGTCCATGTGGAAAAGAAGGCCCTTACCGATTACGGGGAGCGCCTGGCCGGGCAGATTACCCGCCTGGAGCAGGAGATCTGGGACGAGACGGGAGAGACCTTTAATATCAACTCGCCCAAGCAATTAGGAGAAATCCTCTTTGGCAAAATGAAGCTGCCCGGCGGCAAAAAGACCAAGACCGGGTACAGCACGGCGGCAGATGTGCTGGAAAAGCTGGCTCCGGACGTACCGGTCATCGGCAAGATTCTGGAATACCGCCAGCTGACCAAGCTGAAATCCACCTATGCCGACGGGCTCTCCGCCTTTATCAAAGAGGACGGGCGCATCCATGGAACCTTCAACCAGACCATCACGGCCACCGGCCGCATCAGCAGCACCGAGCCGAACCTCCAGAATATCCCGGTGCGGATGGAGCTGGGGCGGGAAATCCGCAAGGTTTTCGTCCCCAGGGAGGGCTGCCTCTTTGCAGACGCGGATTATTCGCAGATCGAGCTGCGGGTGCTGGCCCATATGTCGGGGGATCCGGGCCTGATCGAGGCCTACCGGCAGGACCAGGATATCCACCGGATCACCGCCTCCCAGGTCTTTCATATTCCGCTGGAGGAGGTTACCCCTCTGCAGAGGCGCAACGCCAAGGCGGTCAATTTCGGCATCGTCTACGGGATCAGCGCCTTTGGCCTGAGCGAGGGCTTAAGCATTTCCCGCCAGGAGGCCATGGACTATATCGACCGCTATTTTGCCACCTATCCTGGGGTGAAGAAATTCCTGGACGGATTGGTGGAGCAGGCCAAGGAGCAGGGCTATGTGACCACCCTTTACGGGCGGCGCAGACCGGTGCCGGAGCTCAAATCCTCCAATTTCATGCAGCGCTCCTTCGGGGAGAGGATCGCGATGAATTCCCCGATTCAGGGCACGGCCGCCGACATTATGAAAATTGCGATGATCCGGGTGGATCGCCGCCTCCATGCGGAAGGGCTTGCGTCCCGCATTATCCTGCAGGTGCACGATGAGCTTTTGGTGGAAACTCCCTTTGCGGAAGAAGAGGCGGTGCGGCGCATCCTGAAGGAAGAGATGGAATCGGCCGCAGACCTGTCGGTACCTCTGGAGGTGGAGATCGGCTTCGGTTCCAACTGGTTTGAGACCAAATGACAGGCCGGCAGGGGACAGACCGTCCATGCCAGGCCGGCACGCAGGATAAGGATGTATGAATATAATAGAAGAACTTTTGTCAAATAAAATATTGGTCTGCGGCTGTACAGCCTGGCTGTGCGCCCAGGTACTGAAGACGCTCATCCACTCGGCGGTCAACCGGCGCTTCGATTTCACCCGCCTCTACGGCGACGGGGGGATGCCCAGCGGCCATTCCGCCACGGTGGCTTCGATGGCGACGATGAGCGCCGTCCTCTACGGGCTGGGCTCCTTTGAATTTGCCGTGACCCTGCTTCTCGCCATTATCGTCATGCACGACGCCATGGGCGTGAGGCTGGAGACGGGCAAGCAGGCCAAGGTGATAAAGGAGATGGCGGAACTAATGGAATCGTTGGGGAAAGATGTTTCCAATGAAGAGAAACTGAAAGAATTTGTAGGCCACACGCCGATGCAGGTGCTGGCGGGTGCCCTTCTGGGGGCAGCCGTAGCCCTGCTTTGGCCGTGAGCGCCCACAGGACTGACTTTTCCACTGGAAAGGTCAGCCGTGCAATCCTGGAGCTGGCTCTGCCGATGACCATGGCCCAGCTGGTAAACCTTCTCTATAATATTGTAGACCGGATGTACATCGGGAAAATCCCCGGCACCGGGGATGTGGCCCTGGCGGGACTGGGAATCTGTTTCCCGATCATCATGATTCTGAATGCCTTTGCCAACCTGTTCGGCATGGGCGGCTCTCCCCTTTTTTCGATGGAGAGAGGGGCGGGAAACGAGGAAGAGGCCAGCCGTCTGATGAATACCTCCTTTGCAATGCTGGTTCTCACGGGGCTTACGCTGATGACCGTCTGCCTGCTTTTCCTGAAGCCTCTTCTGTACCTTTTCGGGGCCAGCGACGTGATCTACCCCTACGCCAGGGATTATGCCTTTGTCTATCTCTTTGGCACGGTCTTTGTGATGGTCAGCCTGGGGATGAACGGCTTTATCAATGCCCAGGGCTTTGGCCGGATCGGAATGATGACCTCTTTGCTGGGGGCCATTGCCAATATTATCCTGGATCCCCTGTTTATCTTTACCTTTGATATGGGGGTGACCGGGGCGGCCCTGGCTACGGTGCTTTCCCAGTTTTTGTCGGCGGCCTGGGTATTCGCCTTCTTAATCGGTAAACAGACCCAGGTGCGGCTGCGGCTTGCCCATATGAAAATTGCGATGTTCCGGCTGAAAAAGATTGTCGGCTTAGGGCTGTCCGGCTTCATGATGCAGGCCACCAACAGCGTCGTCCAGATTGCCTGCAACAATACCCTGCAGGCCTACGGCGGCGATCTCTATGTCAGCGTCATGACGGTAATGAGCTCCATCCGGGAAATCTTCAACATGCCGGTGCAGGGAATGACCAACGCCTCCCAGCCCGTTATCAGTTATAACTATGGGGCAGGGGCCTACGACCGGGTTCGCAAAGCCATCGCCTTTATGTCAGTTTTCTGCGTGGCAAGCTGCCTGTTTTTCTGGTTTTTAATCATCATGTTCCCCGCCTTTTTCGTACGGATATTCAACGATGAACCCGCCATGGTGGAGGCCAGCGTGAGCGCCATACATATTTATTTCTTCGGCCTGTTTCTGATGGCCCTGCAGATGGCGGGGCAGAGCGTATTCGTGGCTCTGGGCAAGGCAAAGCGAGCGGTGTTTTTCTCGATTTTCCGCAAAATCATCATTGTGGTGCCCCTGACCCTGATCCTTCCGTATTTTCTTGGGATTAACGGTGTATTCGCGGCGGAGCCTATTTCCAACCTGGTGGGCGGTTTGGCCTGTTATCTGACCATGCTTTTTACCGTCCTGCCGGAACTAAAGCGCAGGGAGGGCCGTTCATGAAGAGATGGATCCTGGGACTCACCGGAGGGGTCGGCTGCGGCAAGAGCACGGTGCTGTCCCTTCTGCAGCAGGAATACGGGGCCGAGATCATAGAGGCGGACAAGGTGGCCCATGAGCTGATGGGGCCGGGGACGGACTGCAGCCGGGCGATCGCCCAGGCCTTTGGGGCGGATATCCTGACGGCCGACGGGGCGGCGGATCGCCGCAAGCTGGGCCCCCTCGTGTTCGCCGACCGGGAAAAGCTTCTGCGCCTGAATGGGATCGTCCATCCGGCGGTGAAGCGGGAGATACGGCGCAGGATTGCGGAAAGCTCCTCCTCTCTGATCGTCATTGAGGCTGCCCTGCTTTTGGAGGAGCATTACGAGGAAATCTGCGATGAGATCTGGTATGTCTATGCCGACCGGGAGACCAGGATACGGCGCCTGGCAAAAAGCCGCGGCTATTCCCGCGCACGCTCCCTGTCCGTTATGGACAGCCAGCTGACCGAAGAGGAATTCCGGGCGGGATGCCAGGCCGTCCTGGATAACAGCGGCACGCCCGAACAGACGCGGGCCGCCCTGGCAAAGCTGATGAGAGAAAGAGACAGAAGACAATGAGAATGACAAGTATCGCAAGCGGCAGCAGCGGCAACTGCACCTATATCGGCTCCGACACCACCCATCTGTTGGTGGACGCGGGCATTGCCTGCAAGTGGATTGAGGCCGGGCTGAATGGAATCGGCCTCACCGGCCGGGATCTGAGCGGGGTATTGATTACCCATGAACATTCGGATCATGTCTGCGGCCTGGGCGTCATTGCCAGAAAGCTGGGCCTGCCGATCTATGCCTCGGCCGGAACCATCGAGCAGCTGAAGGCAAACCGCGCCCTGGGAAAGATCGACGAGGAGCTTTTTCATGAGATTCGGGCGGACGAGGACTTTCAGCTGGGCGACCTGCTGGTAAAGCCCTTTGCCAACAGCCACGACGCGGCGGAGCCCCTGGCCTACCGGGTGGAGAAGGACGCCCAGAGCGTAGCCGTCTGCACCGATCTGGGCTGTTATACGGACTATACCGTGGAAAAGCTCGCCCATCTGGACGCCGTTTTGCTGGAATCCAACCACGATGTGCGGATGCTCCAGGTAGGGCCCTATCCCTACCCGCTAAAGCAGAGGATCCTAGGCGACCATGGCCATCTGTCCAACGAAGCTTCGGGGAGGCTTTTATGCGAGATCCTGCACGACGGCCTTCAATACATTGTCCTGGGCCATCTGAGCAAGGAAAACAACCTGCCGGAACTGGCCTACGAATCGGTGCGCCTGGAAATCACCCTGGGCGACAATCCCTACGACGGAGGGGATTTCCCGATTCTGGTAGCCAAACGGGACGCTCCGTCCGAACTCATTGATATCGGACGCTGAGGATAGAAACCATCAATGCATTTTCGAGGAGGAATGAGATGAAGAAAACCATTATCACCGTAGTAGGAGAGGATACCGTAGGCATCATCGCCAAAGTTTGTTCTTATCTGGCGGACAGCAACATCAATATCCTGGATATCTCCCAGACCATCATCGACGGCTATTTCAATATGATGATGATCGTGGATGCGAACCGCTCGGTCAAATCCATGGAGGAGTTGGTCAGCGACTTAAAGAGCCTGGGCGAGGAGATCGGCGTGGTCATCCGCTGCCAGCACGAAGATATTTTCAACAAAATGCATCGGATCTGAAGGGAGCTGCCATGATAAATCTGTTTGAAGTAAGCGAAACCAACCAGATGATCGAACATGATAATCTGGATGTGCGCACCATCACCATGGGAATCAGCCTTTTGGACTGCATGGATTCCGATCTGGGACGGCTGTGCGCAAAAATATACGATAAGATTACCACCTGCGCCAGGGATCTGGTAAAGACCGGCCGGGATATTGAAATCGAATACGGCATTCCCATCGTCAATAAGAGGATTTCGGTGACGCCGATCGCCCTGATTGGCAGCGCCGCCTGCGCATCTACCGCGGACTATGTGGAGCTGGCCCGCACCCTGGACCGGGCGGCCCAGGCGGTGGGGGTAAATTTCATCGGCGGCTATTCCGCCCTGGTGAGCAAGGGAATGACGCCGGCAGAGGAGCGGCTGATCCGCTCGATTCCTACGGCCCTGGCCTGCACGGAGCGGGTATGCAGCTCCGTCAACATCGGCTCCACCAAGACCGGCCTCAACATGGACGCGGTGCGGCTGATGGGCGATATCGTAAAAGCGACGGCGGAGGCTACGAAGGAGAGAGATTCCCTGGGCTGCGCCAAGCTGGTGGTCTTCTGCAACGCCCCCGACGACAACCCCTTCATGGCGGGAGCCTTCCATGGGGTAACGGAAGCGGATACCGTAATCCATGTGGGCGTCAGCGGCCCCGGCGTGGTAAAGCATGCCCTCTCCCAGGTGAGGGGGGAGAACTTTGAGGTTCTCTGCGAGACGGTGAAAAAGACGGCCTTCAAGGTAACCCGCGTCGGCCAGCTGGTGGCAAAAGAGGCCTCCAATCGGCTCGGCGTTCCCTTTGGCATCGTTGACCTGTCCCTGGCCCCTACCCCGGCGGTGGGCGACAGCGTGGCGGAGATTCTGGAGGAGATGGGACTGGAATCCGTAGGCGCTCCCGGCACGACGGCGGCCCTGGCCCTGCTCAACGACCAGGTGAAAAAGGGAGGCGTCATGGCTTCCTCCTATGTGGGAGGCTTGAGCGGGGCCTTTATCCCGGTCAGCGAGGACAAGGGAATGATCGACGCCGTTTCCCGCGGCGCTCTCAGCATCGAAAAGCTGGAGGCAATGACCTGTGTCTGCTCGGTGGGCCTCGACATGATCGCCATCCCCGGCGACACCCCGGCCTCCACCATTGCCGGCATCATCGCTGACGAGGCGGCCATCGGAATGATCAATCAAAAGACCACCGCCGTCCGCGTGATCCCGGTGATCGGAAAAGGGGTGGGAGAGACGGCCCAGTTCGGCGGCCTCTTAGGCTACGCCCCCATCCTGCCGGTGAACACCTATTCCTGTGAGTCCTTTGTAAACCGCGGCGGCCGCATCCCCGCCCCGATTCACAGCTTTAAGAACTGACCGCTTCTGCCGACGTAAAAGTGGGGATTGAATATTGGAATTTAAAGTGATATAGTAATAAAATAATGATGCTTGGCATCCTATCTTGGCATAATGGTAAAGGGGGTTTCTCAAATGGAAATCAAATTTCAAAAGGCTGCACACTTAAAGGAAAAGCCGGACGCAAACCAGCTGGGCTTCGGCAAATATGTGACCGACTATATGTTTGTCATGGATTATGATAAGGAGAACGGCTGGCATGACGCCAGGATCGTCCCGTATGACGATTTTATGCTGGATCCTCGCTGCGTCACCCTGCATTACGGCTCGGAGACCTTTGAAGGGCTGAAAGCATACCGCGCCGACGACGGCCGCATCCTCTTGTTCCGCCCGGAGGCAAACGCTGTCCGCATGCAGAACTCCAACGATCGTCTCTGCCTGGCGCCGATTCCGACCGATATCTTCGTGGAGGCGGTGCGGGAATTGGTAAAGGTGGAGCAGGAATGGGTTCCGCGCCTGCCGGAGACCTCCCTTTATATCCGTCCGGTCTGCTATGGCACGGAGAACACCATCGGCGTCCATCCGTCCGATACCTTCCGTTTCTTCATCATCCTCTCCCCGGTAGGCTGCTATTATCCCGAGGGAGTAAACCCGGTGAAGATTTACGTGGAGGATGAATACGTCCGCGCCGTTATCGGCGGAACCGGAGCCTGCAAGTGCGGCGGCAACTACGCGGCCTCCGTCAAGGCCCAGGAGAAGGCCGAAAAAATGGGATACACCCAGGTGCTGTGGCTGGACGGGGTGCATCGCGAGTATGTGGAAGAAGTCGGCACGATGAATGTTATGTTCAAAATCGACGGCAAAGTGGTGACCCCTCCGCTGGAGGGCTCCGTCCTGCCCGGCATCACCCGCGATTCCATCATCCGCATCCTGAAGGACTGGGGCTATGAGGTAGAAGAGCGCCGCCTCTCCATCCATGAGCTGATGGAAGCCGCTCACAACGGCAAGCTGGAAGAGGCCTGGGGCACCGGAACAGCTGCCGTGGTTTCTCCCATCGGCGAGCTGAATTACAAGGGCGATATCGTCACCGTCAGCGACTTTAAGACCGGCGAGCTGACCCAGAAGCTCTACGATTACCTGACCGGCATCCAGTGGGGCAAGATCGCAGACCCCTACGGCTGGGTGCAGGAGCTGTAAAACAGCAAGAGCAGAAAATAGCCGGAAATAATCTTTCAAAAAACAAAAACCTGCCTGCAATGAGAGGAGGCGCATCACACCGCTCTCTGCGAGGCAGGTCTTTCTTATCTGTCCTTGGTTTGAAGCCATTAATTTAAACACATATTTCCCCCGCCGGAGGTACCCAATGGAACATGGATATTATAAAATTGGTGAAGTCAGCCAAGTTACTGGAATTTCAAAGGATACGCTTCATTTCTATAACAAAATCGGTCTGCTTGTGCCGGACTATATCGATCCTGCTAATCAGTACCGTTACTACTCTCTCAGGAATCTGTGGCAGCTGGATATTATCACAACTTGCAGGAAACTGTGTATTCCGCTGGAGACAGTGAAGCAAATTCTTTCTCTACGAGACAATAAGGAAATTACAAGACTTTTAATGGAATACCGGCAAGAAGCCATTCGTCTTAGCCAATATTATCAACAGGTGGTAGTGTCAAGTAATCTATGAAAAACTGAGCCGAAAAAAATAGGCTCAATAGAACCTTGAAAATTGCAGATATCGATGCCGAAAAGCTCTCCGAGGGCTTAGGGCGCTGCCCTAAGAACCCGCAAGGGACCAGTCCCTTGACCCAATATCGGGCTCTGCCCGAACCCG
>CALWRE010000169.1 GCA_944383835.1 uncultured Lachnospiraceae bacterium
GGTGACCCGGCCGTCGAAGGCAAAGGCGTCCAGGCTCCCCTCGCCGAAAAAGCGGCGGCAGTGCTTGCGGAAGTCATAGTTCATCGAGGAGTCGAACTGGCTGCCGTCCAGCCAGTGGGAGGCCGTCTCCCAGACCTCGCCGATCAGCAGGCAGTCCGGCTTTATCTCCTTGGCCGCCTGGCGGAAGGCCCGCCAGAAACCGTCGTTGATTTCGCTGGCCACATCCAGCCTCCAGCCGTCGATATCATACTCCTTTAGCCAGTAGCGGCAGACGTCGCAGAAATAGGCCTGCACCTCCGGATTGGCCGTGTTGAGCTTCGGCATCATCCTCTCATAGCCAAAGCACTCATAGGCAGGATAAGCTTCGGGATCGTCGGGCCGGATCACCGGAAACTGCAGACGGTAGAACCAGTCGCGGTAGCGGGAATTTTCCCCGTTTCGCACCACGTCGTCAAAGGCAAAGAAATACCAGCCGCAGTGGTTAAAGACTCCGTCGATGATGACCCGTATATCCCGGCGGTGCAGCTCCTTTACCATCTCCCGGAATTCTGCATTGCTCCCAAAGCAGGGATCGATCTGGTAGTAATCGATCAGGTCGTATTTGTGGTATTCTCCGGCGGCAAAGATCGGGTTGATGTAGATGCAGTTGATTCCCAGCTCCTCCAGGGAATCGGCATTCTCCCGGATCCCCCGGATGGTTCCGCCCAGCTTTCCTTTCACCGTGCGCCCCCAGATCTCCTTTGTCTCCCCCTGCCCGGACAGATAGCGGTGGGAGGTGGCGAAGCTGTCGGGGAAAATATTGTAGACCACGGCGTCCCGGCACCAGTCCGGGGTGACGGCGATATCCGCCCGGTGATTGTAGGGCAGCTTGAAATACTCCGACCGGTCGTCCACCAGATGGTCGGTGAAAACATCCCCGTAATAGAGGACGGTCTCTTCCCCGTCGCAGAGGGAAAAATAATAGAAAACCCGCTGGTAGGGGCTGTCCAGGATTACCTCAAAATAATCGAAACATTCGTCCCGCGCCGTTATCTCCATCGGCGCCGGAAAAAAATCCATCGGCGTGACCCGGCAGCCCGTGTCCCCGTAATACAGGGTGCAGGAGGAAAGATCTCCCCTGGCCGCCCGCAGCCGGAATACCAGATGCCGCTCATCTATTCCATGGGCATACTCCGACATCGGGATATGCAGTATCGCTTCTCGCTTCATATTTTATACCTCTCTAGCAGTATTCTAAGCTGTATCCGAGCTGAGCCTCCCGTCTGGCAGCGCCTCCCGGCAGGCCGGCCCCAGCCTGGGCTGGCTCAGCCCTTGACGCCTCCGGCCGTGAGCCCGGAGACCATATGGCGCTGGCACAAGAAAAAGATGCTCAACACCGGCAGCGACACAGTGATGGAGGCCGCCGCGAACACGGGCCAGCTCCCGCTCATCTCCGTGGCCTGCAGGGAATAGAGTCCGGCTGCCAGCGTATATTTGTCCTCCCCGGTCATAAACGTGGTGGCGTAAATGTACTCGTTCCAGACGTAGATCAGCACCATCAGGGCTGTGACGATGATGCTGGGCTTAGCCAGGGGCAGGACAATGAGCCGGACCAGGCGGAAGGTGGAGGCTCCGTCGATGCGGGCCGCCTCCTCCAGTTCCACCGGTATCGTATCAAAATAGCCCTTCATGTTCCACAGGCTGAACACGGCCATCGTGCCGGTATAGACTAGGATCAGGCCGGCCCGGCTGTTGATCAGCCCTAAAGGCCGCAGCAGCCGGTAGACGGCAAACATGGACAGGACGGCCGGGAAGGAATTTAATAAAACCAGGGCGCGGATCACCGCCATCCGGCCGGGAAAACGCCGGCGGGAAAAGCAGTAGGCGGCAGGAATCGCCACGGCTAAGGAGATGGCCACCGTGCTCACCGCCAGGATCGCCGTATTGCCAAACCACACCAGAATATCCTCGCCAAAGAGGACCTCCCGGTAATTGTCCAGGGTAAACTGCTCCGGCAGGAAGGAAAAATCCGAGCTGAGAAGGCTGTTCTGCGCGTTGAAGGATACCGACAGGGCATAAAGAATCGGGATCAGGGTCACAAAGCACAGGGCAATGAAAAACAGGTTCAAAAAAACAAGGCCTATGCGCTTTCGCATTTTTTTTCGATTTCTCATGGCTCCTCCTTCAGACGGAATTTCCACGAAAACAGTAGAAGCAAAGCAAAGATAATGATGGAGATTGCCGAGCTGTAGCCGTAGTTGTTGGTGATAAAGGCGTTCTCATAGGCGTAGGTCAGCAGCGTATGGAAGTGGGAGCCGGTCTTGGCCCCCGCCTGCTGGGTCAGCAGGTAGACCACATCGAACTGCTTGAAGGTGGTAAACACGGTGATAATCACCGCCGGGGCGATGATCGGCCGGATCGTCGGCAGGGTGATATAGATGGTCCGCTTAAACCAGCCCGCCCCGTCCAGAATCGCGCTCTCATAATAGCTTTTGTCAATGCTCTGCAAAGCGCCGTCCATGATCATAATCATGAACGGAAGGGCCAGCCACAGATTCACCACGGTACAGCAGATAAAGGCCGAGACGTCGCTTGACAGCCACCGCACCGCCTGCAGCCCCAGCTTTTCCATCCATTGGTTGAGCAGGCCGAACTGGGAATTGAACATCCCGGTCTTCCACAAAAGGATGGAGACGTAGCCCGGCATGGCCCAGGGAAACATCAGGAGGGTCTTGTAAAATTTGCGCAGCTTCAGGCTCTGGATATTTAAGAGGCTCGCCAGCACAAAGGCTACGACCAGCTGGATAACCATATTGACGACTGTCCACAGGATCGTCGCCAGAAGGGCCGACAAAAAGCCGGAATCCACCAGAAGCAGGGCCCTCTCATAGTTGCCCAGTCCAATGATCTCAAAGTCAAACCAGTGGTATACATTCATGTTGGTAAGCGAAATATACCCTGTGTACAGAATCGGAAAGACCACCACCAAACCGATGAGAATCAGCGAGGGAGCCGAGTAAAGGTAGGCGTAAAAGGTTGTTTTCCCTTTTCCTTTCTTTTTCTGTTTCCATTTTTTCTGTCGTTTCAATCCCATTCCCCCTTCTGCCGTCTCACTACTGCATCGCGGCGATCAGATCCAGGGCCTCCTCCTGCGCCTGCGCTGCCGCCGTATCCACATCCTCCCCGGACAGGTTCACGTCGGACAGAAGGTTTCCCGTCACCGTCCACATCACATCCATCTCCGGGATATTGGGCATCGGGGTGGCGATTTCCGCCGTCTCCCGCATCGCCTGCACCATCTCATCCTCCGCGATGGCCGGATCGTCATAGCAGGCCGTATTGGCCGGAGCACAGCCGCTGGCCTGGGCCAAGGCCACGCCCACCGACGGATTGCTGAGGGCCTCCAGCACCTGCCTTACGGTTTCGTCCTTGCTCTGGGCCGCATGGTTTAACACATAGACGCCCTGCACGCCGGAATAGGGCGAAAGCTTCAGCCCTGTCTCATCCACCGTCGGCATCGGGGCAATGCCCAGATCAATCCCGGCCTCCCTGGCCGAAGGAACCATCCAGGGGCCCCCGATGGTGGCGTCCGCCTGCCCCTCGATGAAGAGGGTGTTGACCGTGGAATATTCGGTCTCGCCGGGCATTAATTCCACGAATTTCAGATGGTATTGCAGCGCCCGCCTTACTTCTTCGCTGTCTAAGAGCGGCTGTCCATCGGCCGAGATCAGAGAACCGCCGAACCCGTGGATCCAGGCGGCGCTGTAGTAGGCCGTACTGTGCTGCTCCACAAAGCCGTAGCGCCCCCGTCCCGTGTTTTCCTGCATGTAAGCGTAAAGCTCTTCCGTCGTAGCCGGCACCTCATCGTCCTGCATATAACGCCGGTTGTACATAAACAGCAGGGTTTCAAAATAGATCGGCAGCTGGTAGATCGTGTCCTTATAGGTCACGGCGTCAATCGTCATATCCAGATAGGAAGAGAGCGTCTCTTCCGAGACAAAATCCGTCACCGGAGCCAGAATCCCCATCTCCGCAAAAACGCCGATCTTGTCATGGGCAAAGATAAAAAGATCCGGAGCCGCGCTGGGATCATTGCCGGAGAGCTTCAGCGAATCGGTCAGGCTGGTCTTTTTCTCCAGTACAATCTCCACATCGGGAACCAGGCGGGCCAGTTCCGCCTCCAGGGCTTCCGCCACCGCATCCTCCTTATCGTGCCAGATCACAATCCTGTTATCGTCCGCCTGCGTCTCCCCGCTGCAGCCGGCAGTGGTCAGGACAAGGGGAACCAGCATCGCAAGGACCAGAATCCACGCCGTCCATTTTCTCAACCTCTTCATCCGTCTTACTCCTCCCTTCTATGGCAGAAGCCGCGGCGTAAGCGCGGCGTCTGTCATGCTGTATATCAGCTGTATTTTAATTGGTTCCCTGTTTTTTCTTCTTCGCTATTACCACGGCGGCAATCACCAAGGCGACAACGATCACGGCAATCACCACATACGTCGTCGAATTTCCCTGGGACTGCTCCGTCTCGGTCTCTGTCCCGGCCGCTTCGGTCGGGGCAGCCTCGGTCAGGGCCTCGGTTTCCGCTGCCGTTTCAGCCGGCTCGCCCTCCGTCCCTTCCTCTGTCTCGCCGTCCGAGGCTGTCCCTCCTTCGTAGGAGACGGTCACGCTCTCCGGGCCTTCCACGGTGAGCCAGACGTCCTGCCCTGGCTCCACCGAGATATCCGCTGTCTGAACCGTGCCCTCATTGCCGTTTACAATCAGGGAGTTAA
Organism: uncultured Lachnospiraceae bacterium; assembly: GCA_944383835.1. GTDB lineage: Bacteria > Bacillota > Clostridia > Lachnospirales > Lachnospiraceae > RGIG7193. The sequence continues at coordinate 4,752 of CALWRE010000169.1, forward strand.
TCCAGCCGGGCACCTCCAGAGTATACCAGCCATCCTCTCCTGCCGTCAGAGGTTCTCCTGGCCAGGCAGAGAAGGCATTGGTCCCGTCAGGAGCCGACCAGGCCCACAGATGAGGCTCGGCCCAATCGGCGGGAGCCTGCACATAGACGGTGATGTTCTCCACGTCCGGAGCCGTCGGATCCTCATAGACCAGTTCGTAGGTCAGATCCTCGTAGACGGTGAGCCAAAGCTCCTGGGCTTCGATGGAAATATCCTCGGTCTGCACCGCAGCGTCGTTGCCGCTCACGATAATGCTGTTGACCCAGGTCGGGCACTCGGCGGTAAACCAGCCGTCCTCTCCCTCGTCCATCGCCTCTCCCGGCCAGGCCTCGAAGGCATTGGTGCCGTCAGGAGCCGACCAGGCCCACAGATCGACGGTTTTCCAGGCCAGGGGAACATAGGCATGAACCGTAAAGGTCTCCACATACTCCGGTACGTTGATCCCGTCGGGAGCCTCATAGGAAACCTCCGCGCTCAGATCCTCCGCCACGGTAATCCAGGCTGTCTGTCCGGCCTCCACGGCGATCTCCGCCGTCTGGACTCCGCCTTCATTGGCATTGACAATGACGTTGGTCATGGTCTCCGGCACATAGCAGTAATACCAGCCTCCGTCCATCTCCTCCATGGCTCCTCCGGGCCAGGAGGCAAAGGCCCCCACGCCCTCATCGTCCCAGGCCCACAGGCAGGGGGCACTCCAATCCTCTGGCACCTGGGCGCAGACGGCCGTCATCCCGACGTCCCCTGTCTCCTCATCCGCCATCGCAGGCAGGCAAAACAGCAGAGCAAAAACACAGAAAAACATTGCAGCGATCGATAGAGATCTTCGTCTCATCACAAAATTCCTCCTCTCTCGGGTTCAGGGTCAATGGTTCGCAGCTGCCGGAAGGTTATCTTCTGACTGTAGAATATCACCTGCGCCCTCCCCCGTCAACGTAAAATCGCGCAACCGTTTTCTTGAAAGAAATATGCATTTTTACCTTAAATTTTTGTATGTTTTCACTCTGCTAACGGATTTTTTATCGGGAAAATTATGGATTATCCCGGCAAGATTGCGTTCTTTGATTTGGGTTTTACGCAACCGTTTTCGTTATTTGGGAGCAAATGCCCGACAGGATGCCGTATCAAATGAACATCATACGCATAAGCTATTACTGAACACAGAAAAGCGAAAAGGGATTGACAACCCCACCAAAATCGCCTATACTGAGTTCAGTGATCAGGTTGCAGAAACTTGCGAGGACTGTGACCGGGGGAGTTCCTGCGGGAGCTCCCTTTTCATTATAGGAGAGAACGATATGCCGAAACCTTTTTTGACTTTCCAGGATCAAATTGTCTTTCTGGAAACAAACAAAAACCTATTGATTCCAAACCATGATTTTGCTCTGGCAAAATTAAAGCAAATCGGTTATTTCAGCCTAATTGGAGGCTATAAGCAGCCTTTTAAAAATCCAACGACAAAGAAATACAAGGACGGCACCCGTTTTGAGGGCATCGTGACTTTATATGACTTCGATGAGGAGCTGCGGGAACTGTTTTTAAAATACATACTAAAGATCGAGCGTCACATTCGTTCCTTGCTTTCTTATGCTTTTACGGATAAGTATGGTGAGCAGCAAAGCGAATATTTAGATACGGCAAACTATGTGCGAGGCAAAAAGCATGCAAAAGATGTAAATAGGCTGATCCATACACTGGACAAGTTGGCAAACTGCAACAGTGATTACCCTTACATTAACCATCAACGACAGACTTATGGAAATGTTCCTCTCTGGGTATTGTTTAACGGAGTGTCGTTTGGTACATTATCCAAATTTTATAGTTTTACAACTTATGATATTCAATGTGATGTGGCTAAGAATTTCGATAAAGTGAATGAGAGACAACTCCGTCAATATCTGGGCGTTATTACGAAATTCCGAAATGTCTGTGCACATGGAGAGCGTCTGTACTCCTACCAGACATATAACAATGAAATCCCAGATACACCCCTTCATGCCAAACTTGGCATTTCTCAAAAAGGCGCGCAGTACGTTCTTGGAAAGCATGATTTATTTGCGGTTGTCATCGCTTTTCGCTATCTCCTTCCCAATGATGATTTCAAGCGTTTTAAAGCAAGTCTCTTACGCTGCATTCAGTCTTATCTTAAATCTCTAGGAGCGATGTCGGAGAAAGATTTATTCCAATATATGGGGTTTCCTTCCAACTGGATTAAAATTTCATCATATCGAAAATAAAGAAAAACCTGCAATAGAACAACAGATCCCTGCATAAAAGAAAACGGTGACCCCCACTGCAAAATGAGTTCCACCGTTCTTCTGCATTTTTACTGTCTTATCCGCACTCTGCATTTCTGCTGCCAAGACTTCCAAGGATGTGCTGTTTTGAAAATCTAGCAGCGGCAAAATAAATTATAACCTGCAATAACAAAGGCCACTGCCACAACAATCACAGATAATCTGGTGGGCAGAATGCATTTGATAATCATTCCCACGCCCAGCCAGAACAAAATAAAGCCTACCAGCCGACTCATGCCATCCCGCCCCAGCCCTTTTCCTTACAGCATATGCAGCGATGGCCGACTTGATGCTTGGTCTACTCCTCGTCCAGGATAGCCTCCGCGGTCTTTTCCGCCTTCTCGGCCTGAGCAGCCGCTTTTTTTGCCTGGGCAGCCGCATCCTCGGCAGCCTCCTCGGCCGCTTTTTCCGCGTCTGTCGCCTCAGCCCCGCCGGTAAAACGGTTGAGGATGCTGGGAGCCATGCCCAGAAGCCGATCTACCAGATCCTGCTTCTCATCGGTGCGTACCAGCTTGGTGCTGCCGTCCTTTCCGATAATCAAAATCGCCGAAGGACGGATCTTGCCGCCCAGTCCGCCGCCGTCGTTATTCTTGCCATTTCCGGCGAAGGCTCCGGCTCCGATGCCAAAGGAGACGTCGGCCAGAGGAACGATCGTCACATTCCCTACCTCCATCGCCTCGCCCACTACGGTCTTTGTGGTCACAAAGCTGTCCATTCCCTTAAACAGGGCATCCACTGTCTCATTGAAATTGCTTTTATCGGCCATTTCCATCTCCTCCTGTCACATTTCCTTCCATTTTTGATATGTTTTTTTGAAATTATCATCAAACCATATTTTTAGTCCCAGGGCCAAAAGCTTGGCCAGGCGGATCCGTCCCCGCACCTCGAACTCCCCCTCCAGGCAGGCCTGGGTAAAATCCGGGGTCACCGTGACTCCCTCCCGATAAGCCAGGGGCAGCATGCTGAGCGCCCCCGTCACCTGTCCTGTCAGGGAGGGATCGTCAAAGCCGAAACGGCCTTTCAGATAAATCTTCCGCGGGCCTATATGCTTCAGCAGCCCCTTCACCTGCCGCAGGCAGAGCCTGAGAGTCTCCTTTACTTCCGGCAGGGCCAAAAAGGCAAGGAAGCGGCCAAATCTCTGCTTTTTTTCTTCTATCCCGCGCCCCAGACGCTGAAGCTTCCTCTTCCACTCCCGCAGACTTTCCGCGGAACTTCGCAGCCTCTCTGAGAAGCTTCGCAGCCCCTCCCACAGCCTTTTGAAAAAGCCAGGACCGGAATCCTCTTTATCCTCCGGCTGGAAAAGCGGCTCCCTGGCCGGTTCGCGTTCGGAGACCGAAGAAGGCGGAATCGGCTGCACCGTAGCAGAAGGAGGCTGCACCGCCTGCGCCGAAACCGGAGGCGCAGCCAAACGGGCCGCGGGATGCGGCGCCGGCGGCGGCGAAGATTCCGGGGAATGCTCTTCCTTCTCTTTTCTTTTTAGCTGGATTCCCAGAATCCGCAGCTGAAAATAAGCCTCTTTTTCATAGCCAAACCGGACCGCAAGCAGGGGCCAGAGCCAGCTGACCCGTCCATGCAGGGCCGTTCCCTTGTCCGGCCATCGAAATCCCGACAGCCGGTAGCGCACCGGCACGAACAAAACCGCCAGGAGCGCCAGCACAAACAGGCCGAGCAGAACCAGAAGCAATATTCCGATAATTTTTAATAGCAATAAAACAATCTGCATAGGCCTTTCATTCCTCTGCCGGCTCCTGAGTCTCCCTGGTCTCTCTGGCCTCCCTCTGCAGCCACTCCCGCACCGCATCCCGGTCGAGCGTACCGCAGCTGCGGTAGCAGTCTCCCAGCATTTTTTCGCAGAGAGCACAGGCCTCCCATCGATCGGCGGCAACCCCTAAGATCCGCATCCTGTCGGCGCGGTAGCGCACGCCCCTGAGGCAGGAAACCGGTATCAGTTCCATCAGATTTTTCTCATTGGCCGGTGAAACAATGAGATAGAAGTCCTTCATCCCTGCGGGCAGGATATCCGTCTCCCGGAGCAGCTGACGATATTCCTCCAGATGCTCCCGGACCCGGTCGCCCGCATACAGCGGTTCGCGCCACCGCATAGAATCACTTCCTTTCTTCCGCCCGCACAGCCAGGCAGTACAGCCCCAGCATCAGAGCGGCGGCGGCAGCCTGGCGGCGAATTTCCTCCCGGCTGCCCTGGAAATGGTATTCCTGCACGATAACTTCTTCGTCGTAGGAGCAGCCGATATAAACCAGGCCCACCGGCCTTTCCACAGAACCGCCTCCCGGCCCGGCCAGCCCCGTCACCGACAGGGCCAGGTCGGCCTGCCCGGCCCTCCTGCAGCCGCGGGCCATCCAGGCCGCCGTCTGGGCGCTGACCGCCGTATAGTCCTGCAGAACCTCCTGGCTCACTCCCAGAACCCGCATTTTAACACGGTCCGAATAGGTAATAAAACCGCATTCAAAAACTTCGGAGGCTCCGGGCACGGACACCAGTTCCGCCGCGGCCAGGCCTCCCGTACAGGACTCGGCAAAGCTGATCCACTGCTTTTTTTCCCGCAGCAATTCCACCAGCGCCTTTGCCGTTTCCGCACCGTCCTGGAGAACGCGAAAACCATCCAGCATTTTCCAAAATCTCTGTCCCACCTGTTTTCCGGCCTCCTTATATTCTGTCCCAATTTTTCACACTTTAGAATCCGCCCCTGCTTAGCACATGGAAATTCTTCTGGATATAATCGACCAGGGATACGATGGTCAACACCAGGGCCGCCCAGTAAAAGAACGTGGTGATGAGCGACAAGGCCGGAATATCCAGAATCAGCAGGACAATCAAAACCATCTGAGCCGTGGTCTTGAATTTTCCCCAATAGCTGGCCGCAATCACAACGCCGTTATCGGAGGCAATCAGACGGAAACCGCTGATAATAAACTCCCTGGCAATGATAAGGATTACGTACCAGGCCGGCAGAGCCTCCAGAGAGATCAGGCAGATCAAGGCGGAACATACTAAGAGCTTGTCCGCCAGCGGATCCATAAACTTACCGAAATTGGTCACCAGCCCGCGCTTTCTGGCGATCTTGCCGTCCAGCAGGTCGGTGAGGCTGGCCACAATAAAGATAGCCAGGGCAATGTATCTCGCATACTCCATTATATCGCCGAAAATGGCGTAGAACCAGCTCCAGTGCTCATAAGGCCCCAGCATGAAAATCACAAAAAAAGGGATCATGCATACACGAAGAATCGTAAGTTTATTCGGTAAATTCATCCTCTATCTCTCCTATCAGATCATATTCCAGTGCGCCGGTCACCCGCACCCGCACCAGGTCGCCGGTCCGCAGTTCTTCGCCGGTCTGTACAAAAATCATGCCGTCCACATCGGGAGCGTCCATATAAGTGCGCCCCACATAGGCATTTTCACCGGCCACTCTGCCTTCGATCATCACATCCACAGTGCAGCCGATCCTGTCTTCGCATTTTTCGAAGGCTATATCCTGCTGCAGCTCCATGATTTCATCCCGGCGGCGTTCCTTTTCTTCCTGCGCGATCTGCTCCGGCATGGCTGCCGCCGGAGTTCCCTCCTCTTCGCTGTAGGGAAAGACACCCAGCCGGTCAAAGCGGCATTCTTCCACGAATGCTTTCAGCTCCTCATGCTCCTCAAGGGTCTCTCCCGGAAAGCCGGAGATCAGCGTCGTGCGCAGGCAGATATCCGGTATCTGTTCCCGGATGCTCCCGATCCGTCCCAGAAGCTCCTCCTTCGTAGTCTTCCGCCCCATCCGCCGCAGAATCCGGTTGCTTGCGTGCTGAATCGGCATATCGATATAATGGCAGATCTTCGGTTCCCTGCGGATCGTATCGATCAGCTCGTCGGTAATCTCCTCCGGATAGCAGTACTGCAGGCGAATCCAATAAAGACCTGGAATCTGACAGAGCCTGGAAAGGAGCTCCGGCAGAGCCTTATGTCCATAGAGATCCGTCCCGTAAAGGGTGGTCTCCTGGGCGACCAGGATCAGCTCTCTCACCCCCTGCCCCGCCAGTTCCTCCGCCTCACGGACCAGCTGCTCCATCGGGAAGCTGCGGTATCTGCCGCGGACGCTGGGAATGACGCAGTAGGTGCAGCGCTTGTCACAGCCCTCCGCGATTTTTAAAAAGGCATAGTAGCCTGCGGTGGTTAGGATCCGCCCCGGCACAATGTCCATCGGACGGTCGATGCTCTGATAATGCACGGCCTTCTTGCCGGCCAGGGCCTCCTCCACTGCCTGGACGACCTCGTCATAGGCGGTTGTTCCAATGACTCCGTCCAACTCCGGAATCTCCTTTAGAATCTCATCCCGGTATCTCTGCGCCAGACAGCCGGCCGCCAGCAGCACCTTGCACTGGCCGTCCTCCTTCATCTGGGCCATTTCCAGGATCGTCTGTATGCTTTCCTCCTTGGCGTCGCCGATGAAGCAGCAGGTATTGATCACAATGATATCCGCCTCTGTCTCTTCGTCGGTAAAGGTATACCCAGCCCGGTTAAGGAGCCCCAGCATCGTCTCCGAATCTGCCAGGTTCTTATCACAGCCAAGGGAAACGAACAATATCTTCATCTGTTTTTCTTCCATTGCTTTATGCGAAAAAGAAAGCCGCGCAGGCTTTCACTCCTGTGCGTCTTCCTCCCTGGCTTCCAGCGCTTCCTCCCTGGCCTCCAGCGCTTCCTCCCTGGCCTCCAGCGCTTCCGTCTCCTCTTCCTCCGTCTCGAATTCCTCGGTCCAGTCCTCGCCGGCTTCCTCTTCTTCCTCGCCCTCCGGCAGAATCTGTACCTTGCCGTCATAGAGCTCGTCTACGGCGACGGAAAGCGGCTTTTTCTTCTCGTCCGCATCCACCAGGGGCTCCTCCCCGGCAATCAGCTGTCTCGCTCTCTTGGCCGTCGCAATTACAATCGAATAGCGGCTGTTTACCACAGGCTCCTCGCCCTCGGCCGCATTTTTATTGACTGCGGCGATTAACTCCGTATAAGAAGGGTGCAGCATAAATTTTATCTCCTTTCTGTTTCAGCATCCATATAAAAATATAAAATGTTGTGCGTCCGCTTTTGCGGGCGTCAGGTAAAGCTTTTCAGTTCCTTTCGCATTTCCTCTATCGTGCTTTTCTGGGAAGACGTCCTGAAATGCTGGCTCTGTATTACCCCGTGAAGCAGGGCGACGCACTGATCCAGATCGTCATTCACCAGCAGGTAGTCATAGCGGTCCATATCCTGCGCCTCCTCCACGGCGCGGTGCAGGCGGGCGGCAATTACCTCCTCCGTCTCCGTTCCCCGGCCGCAGAGCCTGTTTTTAAGCTCCTCTGCGCTGGGCGGCATCACAAAGACCAAAACGGTATCGGGATACTTTTCTTTAATCTGAAGGGCTCCTTGTATATCGATTTCCAGGAGGACGTCCTTCCCCTCAGCCAGCTGCCGCTCCACATAGGGGCGGGGCGTCCCGTAATACTGGCCGCAGTAGCAGGCGTGCTCCATCAGCTGATTTTCGCGGATCATCCGCAGAAATTCCTCCTGGGCGACAAAATAATATTCCCGCCCGTTGACCTCGCCGGGCCTGGGCTCCCTAGTCGTACAAGAAATCGACAGGGCATAGTTGGGATATCTCTCCAGCAGCGCCTTCATCAGCGTCCCCTTGCCGGAGCCGGAAAAGCCTGAAAGAACAACCATCACACCTTTTTTATTCATTCTCTTCCTCTTCCCTTCCGGTATATTCTCTGCCGGTCTGCCCAAAGCGGGCCGCCAGCGTCTCAGGAAGAAGGGCCGACAGGATAATGCGGTCTCCCTCCGTAAAAAGAACGCCCTTAGTCTTGCGTCCCTGGGTTGCGTCGATAATTCTCCCGTTCTCCTTCGCGCTCTGGATCAGTCTCTTGATCGGAGCGGAGTCCGGGCTGACGACGGCGACAATCCGGTCAATGTTGACCACGTTGCCAAAACCGATGTTGACAAATTTACTCAATGTTTTGCACCTGCTCCCTTACCTTTTCGATCTCTGTTTTCAAGGCAATCGCCGCATCGGAAAGCTTAAGGTCAGACGACTTGGAAAGGGTCGTATTTGCCTCCCGGTTCATCTCCTGCGCCAGGAAGTCCAGCTTCCGTCCCACGGCGCCCCCGCGGATCAGTTCTTCCTTCATCGTGGAAATATGGCTGCGAAGCCGTACCATCTCTTCATCCACGCAGATTCGGTCGGAGTAGACTGCCACTTCCTGAAGGATGCGGCTCTCATCCAGGGTATTGTCCGCCAGAAGCTCCTTCACCTTCTCTTCCAGCCGGGCTCGATATTCGGTGAGAACCTGGGGAAAACGCTCCTCTATCTCATCCACCCAGCCGACCATGGCGTCCAGCTTGCCGATGAGATCCGCCTTCAGCTGCTCCCCCTCCGTCTCCCGTGAGGCGACGAAGCGATCCCTCGCTATGGTCACCGCCTCGGAGAGAATGGCCCAGAGCCTCTCCTCATCCGCCTCCGGCGATTCCATCGAAAAGACCTCCGGGCAGCGGCCCAGGATCGAGGCCGTCACATCGTTGGCAATGCCGAAGCGGTCGGCCATCTCCTGAAAGGCGTCCATATATTCTCCTGCCAGGGCCGCGTTGAATTTCAGGCTGGCCGCCTGGGCCGAATAGTCTTCAAAGGTGATGTACATATCCACCTTCCCCCTCTGAATCTTATCCTTCAGAAGGCTGCGCAGGGCGGATTCAAACACATTGAACCGCCGCGGCATCTTGATTCCCAGGTCCAGATAACGGTGATTCACCGCCTTCATCTCAACGCTGATCTTATACTCCTCTGTGGTGCTCTCATATCGCCCAAAGCCGGTCATACTTCTTAACATGGCATTCTCCCGTTCCCATCCCAAAGAAGCCCCTCCGGCTCCTCGTCGGCACTGCCGGCAGACAGGATTTGATCTCATCCATTATAAAGCATCCGCCGGGTCAAGTCAATCATCAACTGGGATTTCCCGGCGAAACCTTCGCAGCGCCGCGCAGGAAATGCACCGAAGCTGCGCCGGAGATTCCACGCAAATGCAGGAGAGGGGCTGTCGGGAAATAGATAGTTCCAAAAGGGGTCAGGCGTGCCTCGTGCACGTCACTCCTGCCCCTCAATTTTCTCCTCCAATCTGAGAGAAAGATGACTAACGACTGCCATCTTTCTCAAACGGCCATGTTATAATGGAACAATGCAAACCAAGGAAAATTATAACGACTTCTGTGAAATTGGACAACAAAAAATTAACTACAGATTCTTCGAATTTTGT
>CALWRE010000170.1 GCA_944383835.1 uncultured Lachnospiraceae bacterium
CGCCGATGGGCAGCACCAGGCCGCGCAGGGAAACCTCGCCGGTCATTGCCAGGGCGGGAGCAACGCTCTGCCCCGATACCAGGGAGCAGATGGCTGTGGTCATCGTGATTCCGGCGGAGGGGCCGTCCTTGGGTACGGAGCCTTCCGGCACATGGATGTGCAGATCGTTCTGCTCGAACATCTCCTTCTTCTCCGGGAAGGCCTCTTTCGCCAGCGTAATGGCGATCTGAACCGATTCCTTCATCACGTCGCCCAGCTGGCCGGTAATAACCACATGGCCGTTTCCCGGCGTGAAGGTGGTCTCGATAAAGAGGATTTCCCCTCCCGCCTGGGTCCAGGCCAGGCCGGTAACGATGCCGGGGCGGGTTTCTTCGAGAATGGAATCATGGCGCAGGGGACGCCGCCCCAGATATTCCCTCAGATTATCCGTATCCACGGAAATGCCGGCCTCGTTCTTTCGCACAATGGCCACGGCTGCGCTGCGGCACAGGGTATCGATCTGTTTTTTCAGCCCCCGCACCCCGGCCTCCATCGTGTAGTCGGCGATCATGTGGCGCAGGGCATCGTCGGTGAGGGCGAGCATCTCCGGCTTTATGCCGGCCTGCTCCATGGCCTTGGGCAGCAGATGGCGCTTGGCGATCTGAAATTTCTCCGAGGCCGTATAGCCGGAGAAACGAATTACCTCCATGCGGTTTAACAAAGGCTCCGGTATCGTATCCATTGTATTGGCTGTGCAGACAAAGAGGACGTCGGACAGATCGTAGGGAACATTCATATAATGATCGGTGAAGCTGTTGTTCTGTTCCGGATCCAGCACCTCCAAAAGGGCGCTGGAAGGATCGCCGTTATAGTCCCTGGTCAGCTTGTCCACCTCGTCCAGCACCATGACCGGATTGGAGACCCCGCTCTTGCGGATGCCGTCCATAATCCGTCCGGGCATAGCCCCCACATAGGTGCGCCTGTGGCCCCGAATCTCAGCCTCGTCCCGCACGCCGCCCAGGCTGACCCGCACATACTTGCGCTTCAGGGCGCGGGCAATGCTCTGCCCGATGCTGGTCTTGCCGGTGCCGGGAGCGCCGACGAAAAGGAGGATGGAGCCGGACTGCTTCTGATTCAGATTCATCACCGCGATCTGCTGCAGGATTCTTTCCTTCACCTTCTTCAGCCCGAAGTGATCCTCGTCCAGGACAGCCTCTGCCTCATCCAAATCGATGGGCTCTGTTTTCTCCTTCTTCCAGGAAAGACCGGTGACAAAATCCAGATAGTCATAGAGCATCCCGTATTCGTGGCTGTTCTGCCCTTCCTGCTTCATCCGGTTCAGCACCTTGTCCGCCTCCGCCCTGGCGGTCTCATTCATCCCGCTCTCTTCGATTTTCTTCTCAAACCGGCGCACGTCGGTCATGTTCTCCGGGTGCATATCGTCCAGTTCCTTCTGCAGGAAGGCGATCTGCTTGCGGATGGCGTCCTCCCGGTAGAGCTTCTCATTGGATTCCTGCTGGGCCTTCTGGGCCTCCTGCTGAATCTTGAAAATTTCCAGGGATTTATAAAAAGCCTGTTCCATCTCATCGGTTCGGCGGGCCAGGGAATCCTCCGCCAAAATCGCGTATTTTTCCTCGCTGGTGACGTGGAGCATCCCGGAGGTAAAGGAAATCAGCTCGTTCATATTGCGCCAGCGCATCGCGTAGCCGCTGCCCATGCTCCACTGTGTGCCGTTAACCGCCTGGATAAAGGAATTGCGCATTTTGCGGAAACGCTCATTCATGTCCTCATTGCTGATATCCTTGATATCCGGCCTTATGGCGGTCTTTAAAGTAATTTCCCCGTTTTCCACCTCTATGTCGCTTACGTCCACCCGGTTGGAGGTGGTAAGAAGCACCCACTCCTCATTGTCCGTGTGTTCAATGCGGCCGATGGTGGCAATGGGATAGAAATCCTCCGCCGTCAGCTCCTTTATTTCCTTCTGCTCCCGCATCATCAGGAAAAGGACTTCGCTCTCTTTGTTGTCTTCTATCGCCTCAGCCGACATGCTGTGCAGCTGCTCCGCCTGCAGGTAGCAGGTGACATCCGGCAGGGCCAAAAGATCATAATAAGGTACGATAATCATAGATTCACTTCCGTTTCTCAAATATTTTTTTCAGATGCAATATGTACGGGACATATCACGGAACATTTCATATAGAAATCCTCTTGATTTTTTCCTTTTTTTATACTAACATTAAAGCAAGGTTTAATGTCAATTTTATTTATAACAGATAATTGTGGTTTTTTTGTGACCGATTTTAAAAAATTTATCGAGGAGGAGCCATGAAAGGATATACAATCAAAGAAGTAGCGGAAATGCTGCATATTCCAGCGACAACTCTGCGTTATTACGACAAAGAAGGTCTTCTTCCCTATGTCAAGAGGATGGATTCCGGCTACCGTCTTTTCTCCGAGAATGATATTTCGATGCTTCGGGTGATCGAGTGCCTGAAAAAAACAGGGATGCCGATCCGCGAGATCCGTCAGTTTACCGATTGGATTCTGGAAGGCGACGCTTCTCTGCAGAACCGATACGAGATTTTCCTGGAGAGGAAACGGGCCGTCGAGCAGCAGATTGCCGAGCTGCAGGAAACGATGGAGCTAATCGAATACAAATGCTGGTATTACAAGACGGCTCTCGAAGCGGGTACTGAAAAAATCCATCTGTCTGACAAGACAGCGGGGTAAAGAGGCATGGGAAAACGGCATGTGCAAAAACAACATATGCAAAGCAGCTGATGCAAAAGCAATATGCTGGAAACAACATATGAACAACATATGAAAAAACGGGCCCGGCATCGAATGTGCCGGGCCTTTCGATTCGTTTTAATCCGAAGCTTACGCCTCGCTGCAGCTGACCGGCGTATAGCCGGCCTCGGTCACCGCGTTCATCAGCGTCTGGTCCGCCACATCCTGGGACAGGGTAACCACGGCCTCCTTCTTCTCCAGATCCACAGCCGCCTCCGTCACGCCCGGCACCTCGCTCAGTGCCTTCTGTACATGGGCCTGGCAGTGTGCGCACATCATTCCATCTACCTTCAATACTTTTTTCATCTCATTTATTCCTTTCTTTTCCGCCGGTTCGCCGGCGTTATTTCGCATGTCTTTGTCTGCCGTATCTATATTCGGCAAATCCTTGCTCTCCTCATTGTACCGCAGATTCTCTTTTGTTTCAATGGCCTCCTCCTGGCCGCCCTTGGGCTTAAAGAAGCGCAGCCGCAGGGCGTTGGTGACGACGCAGACGGAGCTTAAACTCATGGCCGCCGAACCGATCATCGGGCTTAGGCGAAGCTGGAACAGCGGATAGAGAACGCCTGCCGCCACTGGGATGCCCAAGATATTGTAGAAGAAGGCCCAGAACAG
>CALWRE010000171.1 GCA_944383835.1 uncultured Lachnospiraceae bacterium
GATCAAAGTCCGCTCCATGGCAATTCCTCCTACCCATAAAAAGTAAATGGAATTCCCGCTGGCCGCGCGGGTATCGCACGACTTCCCGTATTACCCCATTTTAAGACAAATTATAACGTTTTTCCCCTCTATGTCAATGGTTTTTTTGCATTTGCTTCGACGTTTTTCTGATATATCAATTCTGTGATCCCGTTGCTGCTGCTGACTGCGGCAAGACGCAGCTTGATTTCTTTCCCGCAGTGGGGAAAGAGCCGAATACCGCCTCCTAGAATTGTAGGAATAACAGAGATGCGGTACACATCAATCAGGTTTTGCTCCATAAGCTGCCGGATAATATCCGCCCCGCCGCATATCCAGATATCCTTGCCCTCCTTGGCCTTTAATTTTTCAACCAGAGAACAAGGGTCTGCCGAAGTAAACGTGATATTATCCGCAGACGGGCAGGCCCGGTGCGTAATCACATAGCTTTGCAGATTTTCATAAACCCATTCTCCAGGAGACAATTCCGTCGTAACCTGATGATAGGTTTTCCACCCCATGATAACGGTGTCTATGGTTTTTACAAAATCCATATAGCTGTCGGCCGTTTCCGCGTCCTCGTCCTGTCCCATGAGCCAGTCCACCCTGCCGTTCCCGTCGGCAATATACCCGTCCAGGCTCATGGCGATAAATAAAACCACGTTCCGCATGTTCCATCCTCTCCTGTCTTCCTCTGCGCCAGCTTTACTTACTGTCCGCTGCCGCCGGTATTTCCTCTCCTATTTTCCGGCACAAGCATATCGTTCACCCCGTCTATATTGCCTGGCGTCTGGTTCAGCCTCTCGTTCACCCTGGAAGGAAGGTTGGCCCGGTTATGGATTCCCGTGAGGGTGGTTGTCACACCCTTCGTAGCGGAATCGATCTTTCTATCCATTTCTGCGTCGATTGCGTCTCCCAAAAAGGGAACATCCCCAAAATATTTTTCCAGGACAGCCGCAGCCCCTTCGCCCAGGATCTGCACTACCTTCCCGGCAAAATCGATAATCCCCTGAGCGTTCTCCTCGGTGCCTGGCTGCGTTTTGTTCGTTTCGTTGAGGATCACAACGATCTCCGTGCCCGTGGCGGTCATATCCACCTTCCTGCCGGATACGCCGAATTTATCCGCCACCGCCTTGAACTCGTCGCTTCTCGGATCCGACAGTTTATTGCGGTAAGCATTCAGGATATCCTGGAACTCCTGCCTCTTTTTCTCGTCCGCCTCCAGCCTGCCGTTTCGTATCTGCTCGCTGGTCGCCTCGTTTACGGCGTCCTGATACGCGATTTCCGCCGCCTCCCTGGCGATGGACATCTCTTCCGCCGTAGCGTTCGCCTTGGCGTTGACTCTGCGGGCGTTTTCCATCGCCGCCTGGAACGCCTCCCATTTTTCCTGGGACCAGAGCTCCGGTTTTTCTTCTATGTGATACAGTTTCAGCAGGCTCTCCAGCCGCAGCCGCTCTACCGACTCGGTCTCTAAGTCCTGCACCTGGTACATCACGCTGTTTGCATCCAGCCAGGCGTTTATCAGTTCTTCATCGGTGCCGTAGCGCCAGCCCGGCGGCAGGGGGGGCTCGGTTCCAAACACCAGCTTATACTGCTCGTAATGGGCTTCCCAGGATACGTCGTAACCATACTCAAATATGCTCGCTCCTATCAGCTCCATATCCTGACGCAGTTTGAAAACCCGCTTTATTTCCGTATCGCTGTAAAAAATGTCGTTACCCGGCCCAGGGGAGGTGTAACCCGTTCCATCGCTGTATTCTCCGTTGGTCTCCGATCCGTCATAGTACCAGGAGACGATATAGCTGGCCCTTTCATAGAGCTGCCCGGAAGGATTGGTAATCTCCTCCGGATTTGCGCACAGCATCCTGGGGCTCACAATGCCGGTCTGCATGGAGGCCTCCATCAGTTTCCAGACCTCCCCCTCCTCATAGCGATTGGCATACGCATACTCCTCCGGCAGGATATTGCCATAATTGTTGTAGGCGTTGGCGCTTATAATAAAATACAGGTTGTTGCCCAGGTAATAGCCGTAGGCCGTTCCGTCCAGGGAAATATCCAGGCCGCTATAGCTGGTTTCCGTCATAACGTCATTGACGCTTACCGCATCCGGGAACAAATACCGAATCGGGATTAACTCTGCCGGCCCCTCTACCTGCATATTCGGGTCAGGTTCCGGCGGAGGCGTAAACGAATTCTCCGACGAAGCCCCCGTCTGGACGGCAGGCGGGTCTGCCTCATCCCCCGGCATTTCCGGCGCAGGCTCTTCCCGTTCCGCTTCTTCTGCCGCCGGCTGCTCCATCAAATCGGGCGGCGCGGCCTCTTCGGCCGGAGCCTCCTGCTCCCCCGCCGGAATGACGTTCGCCTGGCCCGACGGCTGGCTTTCCTCCTCTGTCTCTTCTGGCGCAGCCATCTCCTCTGCCGCTGCCGGCGCCGTATAAACGGACAGAGCCATGACAACGGCAAGCCCCATGCAGGTCCATCTCCGGATCCATTTCTTCACAGCCTTCATTCTTCCACCCCTCCCTCTGTCTCCAGCGGAATCGGCTCCAGCGTGGACGCCGTTCCCCACAGGAATTCAATGTCCTCCTCCGTAATCCGGTCTCCGGGCCGCCAGCCGCAGATGTTATAGGCCCTCCCCTCCAAAATCGTATGGAGAATAACCCAGCTGCCCGCATCCTCATAAGAATAGCCAAGCAAATAATACGGAATGTCCCCGGCGATAATCAGCTCCGCCACCGCAGGCGCATAGCCATATTCATCCTCCGCCTTCAGCTCTTCCAAGTAGGCGTCCGCCTCTTCCTTCTCAAAATCTGTCAAAGAAAAAATGCCTTCCTGGGGAACGGCGCTCATCAGGATATACAGATCTGCGGCCTGAAACGCGCAGTATTCCACTCCGTCTTCCGTCATGTTCTGCGGCCTGCTGCTCGTCGGAACCATAAATGTCACGCCGCCCACTACCCACTGGGAAAGCAGTTCCTCGTCAAATGTTTCCTCTTCCTCTGCCGCCGTCTCTCCTGCTGCCGTTTCCCCGCCTCCCGCGCCGCAGCCGGCAAGCAGCAGGCACAAAAGGAGCAGAATCGCCGCCCTTATCCTTTTTCCCATGATTTCCTCCCTCTCCCAAAATGTCTTTTCACTTACATTTATACTTTATCGCGTCTGCATTGTCAACAGTACCCTGGCCGAAGCCGCGACGCCTGCTCCCTCACTTTTCCAGGCTGTCCGCCCGCAGAAGAATGAATCATCAATTTTCCGGAACGGCCGGATCTCCTGCGCACGCGTTTCTTCATCCGGAAGAGAATATGCCGACTGGATATAATAACGGACAGAGCCCAGATTGCATACAAAAATTTGCATATAGCTATGGCCGGAATCCCCAGTGATTATCCGGGGTTCCGGCCATTTTCATATTTTCACAGTTTCACAGTTTTACAATTTCAGAACCAGGTGGAAACATCATCCTTCGTTCTGTTTCTTCCCGCCATGCGCTTAAATGTGAACCTTCTTCCTCTTAACGCAATCGACATTGTATAGATATTTTCCGGTACCGGCATACCCACATACCCTGCATCGCCAATCGCATGGATATCGGCTCCCGTCTGCTTCATCCACAGAGAAATCATGCGGATCGTGTCTTCATCGGCTCCTTCCACGGAGCTGTCCAGGAAACACAGGGCGGCCGCCCCCAGCTGATGGGTATAGGTAACCAGATCCCGAATGCATTCCACCGTGATGCCATGTCTTGAACCAGGGGCAGGAAGAGTGATCACATCCGCTCCTGCTTCGACCAATTTTTGGATGATTTCCTTTGCATCATAATCAGCCATCGGATCTCCCAGCACCTTTTCATCGACGCCGTCTTCCCATTTTCCCGCCATGATCAGGCATTTGTCCCCTACGATTTCTTTTGCCTTTCTTACGGACTCAATTACAATGTCTAGCTTCGTCCCCTGGCCGGGATTGCCGCCCAGTACGACAAACTTGGCCCCTAATTCCATTATCTTTTCCAGGTTTTCCTTCGTCGCAATCCTTCCGGCCAAATAGTCGCTGCCGCCCAGCGTAAAATCCGATTCGCTGCTCTGCCTGCTGCACTCCAGATAGATCCCTAAGCAGCATCTGCTGAGCTCCTTCAGCCGCTGAAAGGTGAGGTTTTTAAACGACGGATTGTATTGGTCGTTGCCCAGATGATAGGTGTTGACCATGATCATATCGCTTCCCATGGCCGCGCATACTTCCAGGTTTGTAACGCCTGCGACATGGTTCACGCACATGGAGTTTGTCTGTGCGCATAAGACCCTGCCTTCCGACATCAGAATGCTTCTCTTCATTTCAGGCGCATTCATCTCTTCCATCTGATCATAGGTACAGTCAATAAAACGCGTTAATTTCTCCATGGATTTCTCCTTTCCTCTCAATCCAAATCCTCTCCATGGGAGGCAATCACCTTCTTATACCAGTAGAAGGAATCCTTGCGGTATCTCGCAAACGTCCCCCGGCCTTCGTCGTCCACATCGACATAGATGAACCCGTATCGCTTGGAGACCTGCCCGGTAGAAGCGGCTACCAGATCGATGCAGCCCCAGGTTGTATACCCGATCATCTCCACGCCTTCTTCCACGGCTTCTTTCATGTTCCGAATATGTTCTCGCAGGTAATTGATCCGGTAATCATCATGCACCTTCTTGTCCTCTGTCAGTACATCCGTTGCGCCCAGGCCATTTTCGACAATCATGATCGGTTTTTGATAGCGGTCGTACACATCGTGCAGAGCCGTTTTAAACCCTATGGGATCCATCTGCCAGCCCCATTCGCTCGCTTTCAGGTAAGGGTTCTTTGCCCCCATCGACATATTTCCCAGCGAAGCCTGATATTCGTCCATATGGGTAGTCACGCAGTTGGAAAAATAATAGGAGAATGCAATGAAATCCGCCTTGCCATCCATCAGCGTTTTCTGATCCGCCTCGCTGATTTCCATTTCAATCCCCGCTTCTTTCCAAATCCTCCTGGCGTAGCTCGGATAATACCCCCGCATAAACACATCGGCGCAGTAGTAAAAATTATCCTGCATATTTTTTTGACATGCCGATACGTCCTTGGGATCCGGCGTCAGCGGATGATTAAACAGGCCCGCAACCATGCAGCCGATTTTATTATTCGGATTAACCGCATGTCCGATCTGCACCGCCTTGGCCGCGGCAACCAGCTGATTGTGCAGCGAGGTGTGGATCTCTTTTGCTTGTTCCGGAGAAACCGTTCCCCCAATCAAGGTTGGAAACAGCAGCACCTGAATCTCATTGAAGGTAATCCACTTGTTAACCAGGTCTCTGTACTCCCTAAAACACACCTTGACAAATTCCAGGTATTCATCGATGACCGCACGGTTTGCCCAGCCGCCCATCTCTTCGTTCACATAGACCGGCGTATCGTATTTATACAGAGTAATAATCGGATCGATGCCGTATTTCCTGCATTCCTTAAATACGTCCCGATAGAATTCTACGCCCTTATGATTGACACCGTTCTTAACGCCGTGAGGAAAGATCCTGGCCCATGAGATCGTCGTATTAAACGTGGTAAAACCCATTTCCGCCAGCATGGCGATATCTTCCCGGTAATGATGGTAAAAATCCGTCGCCTTTCTATTGGAGCAGTGTACGCCCTCCGGCGCCGCGTACCTCGCCCCTTCCGGAATAGCGGCAAATAGGCCAGCCTCCCCGAAAGTTCCGTCTTTCTTTTGATAGAAGATCGATCTCCCGCTGTGATTGCCCACGACATTTGCAAAGTCTATCTCCACAGGCGCTTTCCCGTCTTCATCCCATGCGCCCTCAATCTGCGCTGCGGAAACGGATCCACCCCATAAAAAGTTTTTCGGAAAACTCATCTGCACTCTCCTTTCCAGACAGAGGCTGACCATCCCCGATCAGCCTCTGCTCCACTCACCTTTCCTTATTCCGCGCTGACGTTTGCCAGCCCTTTTTCTTCTTCTAACGCCTGTCTGTCCATCACCTTAACAAAGGGGTAATAGACCACGCAGCTCAGCAGGCACATTGCGATAATGAAAATGCCAAAGCCAACGCCGCCGCCTGCGAGGAACCCTAAGATCGGCCCCGGCAGGAAGGATGAGGCCATCAAAATCGGGGAGGTAAACAGGCCCAGATTCAAGCAGATATACATCAGGACATAGACCACCAGAGGCAATACCACAAAGGGAACAAGCAACAGCATATTTAATACAATCGGCAGGCCGTAAACCGCCGGCTCGATTACGTTAAACAGGCCCGGCACCAGCTGGAGCTTCCCCTGGGTTTTATACCGCTCCGATTTTGTAAAAAACGCCATATCGATATACAGCCCAAACAGGCAGCCAGGTCCGCCAATAAACTGAACGGCAGCCATAATCGTCATAAAGCTGAGCAGGTTTGGCGCAGTGCCTCCGGCGGCTACCGCCGCGATATTCTCCGTCAGCGGCGCATAGGTCAATACCATTAGGGCAGGATAAATAATCAACGTGCCATGCATGCCCAACCACCACAGCAGGCAAGCGGCGGCAAGCAATACCAGATGTCCGCCCAGGGAATTTCCCACCGCGGTCAGCGGCACCTGCAGTACCGAATTGATAAAGGCCGTAAAGCACCCATAGGAGGTAGCGCCAAAGATAATGCGCAGGATTACAAAGGGAATAATTGTCACCAGGAAGCTGGGGAGATTCTCAAAGCTCTGCGCTACAAAGGGCGGAACTGAAGCCGGCATTTTAATCCGCAGCTTTGTCTTCGACATCTTCGTAAACAGGGCCCCGGCGCAGACACCGACCAGCATTGCGGTGATAACGCCCTGGGCTCCCAGATAATCCAGACTTATGGTATAGCTGGTGGCAGTCTCCGTAACGTTTGTGTTTAACGGCGTGCAGATCAGGAAAGAGAACAGGGCAATGGTTCCGCCGGACAACGGATTATCAACACCCATTTTCTCCGAAATCGTTT
>CALWRE010000172.1 GCA_944383835.1 uncultured Lachnospiraceae bacterium
ATTTTTCGGGCAGTTAACGGACCGGCCTGGCGGCCTGCATGGGAATTTCACCCCTCCGAGGATCTCTCCGAGCCGCCCAATGCTGTGACGCGTTCAAGGCGGAAGTATCATTATAACCGTTGCTTGTCATGGCCACCCCATGCGGCGCCGCCCACATAGGCAAAGTCTTCTGAGCGATATGCTCTCCCTTTTCTGGCTCATCCCCTCGTCGGGGAACAGCAGCGGCAACGTATCCGTTAAAGGTCTATACAATTGTCAAAGAACCATGAGGAGAAAAAAGCCCCCTCACTTTTCATGCCAAAAAGTGAGGGGGTTGAGCGGATTTATTTTCAGGTTTCTAAAAGTTTTTTTAGCTTGCCCAGAATCCGGTGCTTGCGATCGTTAATGGTTTTTTGAGGGATCCCCGTCTCGGCTGACCACTCGCGCTCTGACTTTCTCTGATAAAATAAAGCGTGGAGCAGTTCCTGTTCTTCCTCAGATAGCAGATGCAGGCATTTCCGGAGCTTGTCCGTCATCAAAATTCTCTCCACCTGCTCTACAACATCCTGCTTGGGATCCTTGAGGGAGTCCTCACCACGGAAATCATCAGCGAGAACAGCATCCATGGAGACGTCCTGATGGCCTACCGACTGTTCCATAAGATATTTCTGACGACGCTTGTCTTTGTAGAATTGTATATATTCTTCCTCTGATACCTCCATCAGCATCCCATGCAAGGGAAGAAATCGCCTGCTTTGGTAAGAGTGGTCGGCCTCACAGCGGGTACAATAGGCTTCGTATGTAAGTTCCAGATATTCGCCGTTTTCTTTTATAAATACCTTTCTTGGTGCGTACACCTGTATTTCCTCCGTTCCGTTTGAATTTTGAAAATCCAAACGGAGCGGAGGACTACGGCAGCCCGTACTGTGGCATGGTTTACATGGGATACGTTGAGACGAATCGGTAATATAACTAGCTCGATAGGCTAACGTCCGGGAAAGAATGTCCCGGACGGCAGTAGGCCATAGTGAAGTTTCACCAAGTCAATAGCCCCCTGACGACGCGGCACCGCCTCGTCCTTATAGGGAGCTCACGGTCCTCACTGCAAGGGGGCCACCATGTTCCCGAATTTTTTCTTTCACGTTGTTTTCATTCTTTCTCCTTGTTACGACGATACCAAATTACAGCATTCAGCAAAACCTTCCCAAGGTTTTCAGATCACACAGGAGAAAGCAAAACCAGTTGTTGCAGTGCAAGATGATGTCCCAGCATCATATGATTTGGTGTATTATATTTTGATGGTGAGAGTGTTCAAGATCACGACAACGCTAGACAACCGAAAAACACACTTTCCCCTTTGGCAACTATAATTTTTGCAATTTATGAATAGAAATTGTTGATGGTAAAGGTTTCCGTTTAAAAAAGCAGTGCTTTGAAAATAGGCGATACAGAAGCACGGATGTTGAAGATGGATGATGCCAATGATGGAGCTTATCAAAAAGAGGAAACGGACGCCCATCTCTAACCGGGTGTCCGTTTCCTCCTTTTCAGATTGGTTTTACCTGTGTTTGAAAGCTATTTTGCGAATTTCCTGCGCCGGAACGTCATTGCCGTATAGATCACGGCGGCTGACAGAAGCAGCGAAAGCACAGCCATCCGGTCCGTTGGTGCATAACCAGTTCCGGGCGATTCCGATACCGGTTCCGTGGGCTCCGCAGGTTCCGTCGGCTCTGTCGGATCCGTGGGTTCCGTGGGTTCTGTGGGCTCTGTCGGCTCCGTGGGTTCTGTGGGCTCCGTCGGTATACGAAGGTCGGTGGAAACGCTCAGCGGGATCCGGAAGGAAGCGCCGACATTAAAGTTGAGGATCGTCTCCTGGCCGTCGTCGCTGATGCCGCGCACCGGCGAAAGATCGCCGATATCCAGGCGGATGCTGCCGTCCGGCTGTTTTTCCGCCCCCAGGATCTCATATACCGCGTTATACGCATAATACCCGCTCTTGCTGTTGTCATAGCCGCTGGGATCCTGCGTACCGGCCCCATTCTGCATACGGACGTCCTTATTGTCCACAAAAATATATCTCCCGACCAGGTCTTCCACGTCCACATCGTCCTCCGTAACGATGGCGATATAGTTGTCTGTGGAAAGCGCGGTGGTCATGCCTTCTACCGTACCCGTGACGGCCGGGTCCGCCTGCTGGTCGCCCAGCTGCGCCCCGTCCAGAAGATAGGAACGGGAAAGCCGGCCGTCCTCTTCGGTATAAACCCCGAAGAAGCCCTGGAAATCAAATTTGCCGGCTACGTTATAAAGGGTTTCCGTATCCATGGAATTGACGATATAGTCCACACGCCCGTTTGTCAGGGTCACCTTGACGGCGCGGACCACAGCGTCATCCGCCGGCTGGCCGTTTGCGGTGACAGGGAGCTGCTCAATGGAAGCGATGTTGCTCTGGGATTGGTAAGCTTCCATGACCGAAGTGAACGTAGTCGCCCCCTTGGCGGTCACCATAAGGATCGGCAGGTCGTTGATGCCGCTCCCATTATTCTGCGGGGGAACCATCTCGCCCAGCATGACGCTGGTATAATCCTCCGCCCCCAGCATGGTGACCTTCATGTGCACGTCGGTGGTTGCGCCTTTTCCGTTCCCATAAACATTCCAGGGATCTTTTACATTCCAGTCCACGCTGAACGAGCCGCCGTCTACAGCATATTCGTAAATATTCTGCAGCGTCTCCGCCGTGTATCCGCCCTGTCGCTCCACGGCGTCGCCCTGGGTGAGGCCGCTGAGCTGCGTATTGGATTTATCAATCTGCGTGGTATGGAAATTGTATTGGTACTCGCTGTCCGGATTTTTGCCAACCACCCGGAACAAATCGATAATGTAGGAGTTCTCCTCATCGATTTGGATCAGCGCCGCCGTGCGGTCAAACTGGTCGGCATACTGGATGCCGCTGTTGATGACGCCGGGCGTGTACGCGTTCATCACCTGCACATAATCCCCGCCGTCAAACCGGGAAATAAGCCCGTAATTGCGGAAATGCGCGTAATACGGGAAGGAGCTGGTGGCTGTGCTGAAGCTGACGGTATTGTGGGCCATATTGCTGTTGTTGAACGTCTTGATCATGTCGCTTCCGCCGGCCGTATTGGGATAGCCAAGGTCGGGCATTAGGTCAAGATCGTAAGCAATGTAGCCGAGGTTGAGGGGGTCGGCGTGTCCATGGCTGCTGCCGGCCGAGCCATAATACATCCACAGTGCGCGCTGCGTCGTATCGGATTTGGTCACAAGCGGCGGCATTTCTTCGCCGGATTCCAAAAGGTAGAGGTTATAAAGCCCCATCTTCATGTTGCCGGCTCCGCCCATGCAGACAAATTGCAGCTCGTTCTCGCCCTGCCGGAGGAAATCCAGACCGTCGGCCGCTTTGATCAAATTGACCCCGACATCGTAGTCGGCGCT
>CALWRE010000173.1 GCA_944383835.1 uncultured Lachnospiraceae bacterium
GTCTCTCTCGTGGCCGGGCCGCCGCGGCAGGGGCAGGTGGTGTTCACCCAGTCGGTCATCGCCGCCACAGGCGACTCGCCGGTATCGGTGGGCATATAGCTCTCCACCTCGGGAAGCTCCAGAGGCAGCTCCGACTCGGGCAGAGGCACATAACCGCATTTCTCGCACTTGACAATCGGAATCGGCTCGCCCCAGTAGCGCTGCCTGGAGAAAACCCAGTCTCTCAGTTTAAAGTTTTTCTTCGGCTGGCCTACTTTATTCTCCACCAGCCAGTCGGTGATGGCCTTTTTCGCATCGGCCACCTCCATGCCGGTCAGGAATCCGGAATTGACCAGGGTGCCGGTGGCCACATCGGTGAACGCGGCCTCCTCCACATTGCCGCCGGCCACCACCTCGACGATAGGCAGGCCGAACTTCTTGGCAAACTCCCAGTCTCTCTCGTCATGGCCCGGTACGGCCATGATAGCACCGGTGCCGTAGCTCATCAGCACATAGTCGGAGATCCAGATCGGAATTTCCTTGCCGTTTACCGGATTGACCGCCATCAGGCCCTTGATCGGCACGCCGGTCTTCTCCTTGGCCAGCTCCGACCGCTCGAAATCGGACTTTTTGGCCGCCTGCTCGCGGTAGGCCGCAATCTCGTCCCAGTTTTCAATCTCCTCGCGGAACTTATCAATATAAGGATGCTCCGGAGACAAAACCATATACGTCACGCCGAAAAGGGTATCCGGCCGCGTCGTATAAATGCGCAGCTTCTCCTCCTTGCCCTTAATGGAAAAATCCACCTCGGCTCCGTAGGAGCGTCCGATCCAGTTTTTCTGGGAAACCTTGACCCTCTCGATATAATCCAGTCCGTCCAGGTCGTCGATCAGCTTATCGGCGTAGGCCGTGATCTTTAGCATCCACTGGCTCCTGACCCGACGCACCACCTCGCCGCCGCAGCGCTCGCAGCGTCCGTTCACCACTTCCTCATTGGCAAGACCCACTTTGCAGGAGGTGCACCAGTTGATGGGCATCTCGGTCTTATAGGCCAGCCCTGCCTTGAACAGCTTCAGGAAAATCCACTGCGTCCATTTGTAGTAATTGGGATCGGTGGTATTGATCTCCCGGTCCCAGTCAAAGGAATAGCCCAGAGACATTAACTGCTGCTTGAACCTGGCCACATTGTTGTGGGTGACGATCTTAGGATGAATATGGTTTTTGATGGCGTAATTTTCCGTGGGCAGGCCGAAAGCGTCCCAGCCCATGGGATACAGCACATTGTAACCCTGCATCCGGCGCTTTCTGGCGACAATGTCCAGGGCCGTGTAGGGTCTGGGGTGGCCCACATGCAGGCCCTGGCCCGAAGGATAGGGGAATTCTACCAGCGCGTAATATTTCGGCTTGGTATAATCATCCGTGGCGGCAAAGGCCTTCTCCTCCTGCCAGATATCCTGCCATTTTTTTTCGATTGCTTTTGGTTCATATGCTGTGCTCATGGTCTCCTCCTTTGATATGGAAAATCCCTGCTGTCTCTCCCGGATTCCCGCGCACGCCGCAGGCGCCGAAAACCTTCGCAGGGCAATTCATTTTCTTCCTGGCATGGCCAAAACGCGCACGGCCATCCCTGCACATAAAGGTATTCTAAACACATTCCCTGCGTTTGTCAAGCAACCAGAACCATCCGCGCCTCCGCCATCTGCCTGCGCAGGCGGAACCGTCCCGCCTTCCTTCCGCCTTCCTTTTCGGCCCCGTTTTCAGGCCCATTTTCCGTTCCGTCTTGGATGTGACTTAGTATACCACTCTTTTTTTACGCGGGACTGAATTCTTCCTTAAAGTTATCTTAAAATCTGGCTAAAACAAATCCGCGCGCCCCAGCAGCAGGTCGATCAGATTGCAATGGAAAATCCCTTTGTCATCATAGAAGTTATGAGGAATATCCATCCGGAATGCAGACTGGATGTAAATTTTTTATCTGCATCATTTACAGCAAAGTTACAACGTTTGCGTCGTAACTTTATGATGACAGCATATTCTCCTCCGCCTGCCTGCATCTTTTGTTTTTTCCGCATCGTCTTGCATCCCCTGGGCAAATATGCGATAATAATGATGTTGCTATTCTTGCAAAAACCAGAAAGGGGTGATCGTATATGAAAAATATTCGTGTATGGAGGGCCCACGAAATCTGACCCTCCAATAAAAAATCTGGAGGATTCAGTATGATTAAATTAGTGGATGTCACAGAGCAAAACTGGCTGGATGCCGTTTCGCTCAGCGTACAGGATGAGCAGAAAAAATTTCTCGACAGACCTATTGGAATTATAGCCAGAGGATATGTCTACCGTTCCTGTAATGCCCGTGTTTACGGTATATCCAACGACGGGCATATCATAGGTATTGCCTTTGTAAAAGACATGGACGAAGAACCATCCTGTTATGATTTGCAGCAGTTTATGATCGACCGCCGTTTCCAAAACAAAGGCTATGGCACGGAGGCGCTACGCCTCCTCCTCTCCATGCTTTCCAAAGAAAGAAAGTATGGCCGGGTGGAGGTATGCGTGAATAGGGATAATGCCGCGGCGCTTCGGATGTACAAAAAAGTTGGGTTTGCGGATACCGGATATATAGATGAAAGCGTTCCCGACTGCTGCAATCTTATATATGACTTCAGCAAGGATGTTTTGCCCCATTCCAATACGATGACCTCTGATTTTTCGGATCCGCTGTTCCAAGCGGCTTTCAAACAGTATTTTACAGAATTAGGTTATCTGATCAACGACTGGGACGGGTTATTCAAAGAAATGAAGGACGATGGCGATAATATCGCTTTTCTCAGAACTTCTATGAATGGTAAAATCATCGGTTTTATCCAATGCAAACCGGAGAAGTTTTCAAGTTGGTTTTTTGAGGAAACCTGCGGCTTTATACGAGAGTTTTGGGTTGCCAAAGAATTCCGAAACAAAGGGCACGGCGCCGAGCTGATCCGTCTGGCCGAAAACTATTTCGCAGATCATGGGATTTATACAAGCATTCTGACGACGGATACTGCGGCACGCTTTTACCAAAGGCATGGATATGTCAAAGCCTTGGGATGCCGGGCCAAAAATCAAGATGAAGTGTTTATAAAGCGGCTAAAATGAAATAACAATGCGATAAAGCTTTAAGCCTATGGCTATCAACCGGGCAAGAATAGCGGCAGTTCATTTGCATAAAAGATTGAATGGAACGAATGGAACGCTCTGAACGGCAGATGCTTTCAGGGCGTTCTTTCCATTCCCTCATCGCAAATCAATTCTACGCACACAATAGTCGTCTGTCAGACCCATGCCCTCAATCCTGGCTTCCAATATGTTCTGCTGGGCGGATAGATCCCCATCTGTAAAATCCGGATCGTCCAGACCTGCCAGTTGGATTGTCTCATTATTTCTCGTAATCTGTACCGCCTCGTCATGGAGAATCGTAACGCCTTCATCCAGCAATATTTTTTCCAATTCCTGATACTGTTCGCCACGCCACGCCTCATGATTTCCTGTTACATAGTAACAAGACGCGATTTCAACAAGATTCTGTACCAGCCGTCTGTTGTTTTTACCGTATTCGGCGTTATGCACATCCGACACGACAACAATCCTATAATGATCAAATGCGGCAGGGAGCCTGCTGCTTGCAACAGTATAAGAAAATATCTCCGTAAATTCCGCTTCGCCGCTCTATTCTCCATTATACCGTCTATGATATACTAAACGCAGGATTTTTTCAAAAACTTTGTAAGGTTTTGCATCCTGCAGCGTCTTATAGTTGAAGGGAGGTGGTAGCGTGACGGAGTTCGAGAACATATACCGGGAGTACTTCGACGATGTATACCGCTATATCCGCCGCTTGTCGGGGGACGAACATACGGCCGAAGAAATAACGAGCGAAACGTTCTTTAAGGCCATGCGGGCAATGGATCGTTTTCGCGGGGATTGCGATATCCGCGTCTGGCTCTGTCAGATTGCAAAGAACTGTTATTACACCTATCTGAAAAAGGCAAAAAAGATAGAGCCGGTTGACGAAATGGAGCTGCTGGAATTGCCGTCCGAAGAAAGTACGGTCGAAGAACAGTATATGAAGCGCGAAGAGGCGGCGCGGATCCGAACCATTCTGCACCATATTCCGGAACCGTACAAGGAGGTCTTTATGTGGCGCGTGTTTGCCGAACTGAGTTTCAAACAAATCGGGCAGATATTCGGCAATTCGGAAAACTGGGCCTGCGTGACCTACCACCGGGCCAAGACAATGATTCAATTAAGACTGGAGGACAGAACTTATGAGAAATGAATGCAATATTATCCGAGACATTTTACCGTTATATGCCGAAAATATGGTTTCTCCCGACACGGCGGATTTTGTCGAAGAACACCTGAAAGGCTGCGCATCCTGCCGAAAAGAATATGAGCGGGCAAAAGAACCCCGGCCTGCGAAGGAAGTATCAGACGCCGCCCCGCTGTTACATTTGCGCCGCAAGCTAAAAGCCAAGCGAATCCAGACCGTTATCCTGACCGCTCTGTTTGTGACCGCTCTGTTTGTTTCCGCTTTTGCCGTATTGGACGCTCCCATCTACTTCCCCTATTCCGAAGGGCTTGTTACCCTCAAATCCGTGAATGATACAGAAGTTCTTCTCACCTTTGATGAAAAAGTGACGGATTTCAGCTGCACGGTCTATGAAGACCCCTATGGCGGGGATTTCTATTACTGCGATATTGAAGCTTGGACTTCTCTTTGGGATGAGTGGTTTGCAAAAGAACAGGGAAGTCTGTCGGCAGCTGTTGCAGTGAATCAAATAAAACCAGTTATCGCCATGTATATCCCCAACGATGGTACGGAGGATGTCTGCATTGCTCGGTATGAGCCGGAAACCAGAGAGTTGGTCGAGGAAAATATGAACTATGAAAACAGGGTAACTTTGCCGCGGCTGTCACTGCATATTTATTTTCTTCTCGCCGCTGCGGCCCTGGCCGTTATAAGCGTCATATGGATTTTGGCCCGGAAAAAAGCCGGTTTACGCGTCTGGGCGGAGCGCATCGGTCTGTATCCGATTGCCTATATGATCAGCCAATGTATCGTGTCCGGTATCCGCTGGGCTTCCTATTCACTGCCCCGCGACTTCGCCCTTATCGTCTTTATATCGATCCTGCTGTACGGCGGCCTGCTGCTGGCGCATAATGTCTTGCGGCTGAAAAAAGAAATCCGGGAAATTTCTTCCCGGCATGTTGCCGGTTGATTGCAATAATTGAGAGTATAGATATGCTATCTGCTACTATTTGCTGCTATCCGTGCTGATATCCGCTTTTACTTTTTATCGCGCTATACAGCGTTTTATGGTATAGTAAAGTAAATGGTAACTTTAAGAAGTTATAATGCGGAACGCAAAAGGAGGTTTTGGATATGCCTATTCCCAAAGAAATTGCCTGCACTATTGAAGATATCTATGCGCTCCCTGGCGGCGAACGTGCGGAACTGATAGGCGGGCAAATGTACAGGATGGCTCCGCCTGGCCGTATTCATCAAAAACTGGTTGCACAGTTCACCAAAATCATTGGACAATATATCGATTCGCAAAATGGTTCCTGCGAAGTTTATCCAGCTCCCTTTGCCGTCATTCTGAATGCTGATGAAGACACCTATGTGGAACCGGACATGAGCGTAATCTGCGACAAAAACAAACTGTCTGACCGCGGCTGTGAAGGCGCTCCTGATTTTATTATTGAAATCGTTTCTCCCAGCAGCCGTCGGATGGATTATGCCATCAAAAATGCTCTCTACTCTGAAGCGGGAGTCCGTGAATACTGGATCGTAGACCCATCCAAAGAACGCGCCACCATTTACCGATATGAGGAAGACGCCGCTCCTATGTTTTTCCCCTTTAACCAGCCTATTACTGTAGGCATTTACGGCGACCTGCAAATTACAATTTCAGATCTGTTGAATTGACAAAAACTCCAGCTATGCAAGCAATGGCAGAATTAACTTTTTCAGAATACATTGCCCTGGCTACGGAAACTGAGTAAACGGTAGATAGTACGTACCTTGTAATCTCTCGTTGTTTATGCGACAATATTTGCAAAGTAATGCGGCTCTTTGACAATGATATCAATCAGGACTTGGGAGGGTTTTCCTCTGTCAACAACGGA
>CALWRE010000174.1 GCA_944383835.1 uncultured Lachnospiraceae bacterium
GGAAGGGAATAAAACGGAGATGTCGGGCTTATTGGAAATCCTTGCGTTTAAGACGAGCTGTATGTACCTATCCAATCTGAGAAATCCGGAACTACTTCCTGCAATACAACGCGCAATACAAAAAATCCCTCTGACACAATTTAGCCTGTGGGAATTATGCGACGCTGTTGAATATATTATAGGGAAAGCAACTTCTTTTGAAAATGTGGAAGAAGCGGCCCTGTATCTGAAGCAGCATTGTGCTAAAAAGAAGTAGATATTCAATGGCTATGGCATGGCACATTTTATTGAAAGTCCCCTGCATCCATATTGTAATCACTGTTTCGGGGAAAGCGAGGTTAGCGGTTTGGATTATTTGATATATGCGAATATTGCGCTGGACATTTTCTGCATAATATTATCCACACTGCCAATTTTTTACCTGGTCAGCAATCACCGATACCGGCAAAAGCTGAATCAATTCTTTTTGGGCGCATGTATCTCCAATATTGTTATGATTGCCGGGGATCTTCCGGACTGGATATTTCCCACGATTGCATCGGTGCCGGAAGGGATCACCCTATCAGCCACTGCTGCGCTTTACTACGCAGCCTCTGCGTTTGTCCTGTATTTCTTTATAAGATATATCATGGAATATCTGCAATTAACCGGACGCGCCAAAAAAGTTTGCCTGATTTACGCTATGGTTTTGTGTGGCATACAAATCGTGTTTGCACTCATAAGTCCTTTCACCGGTTCCATCTTCTATGTAACAGCGGATGGTTATCAGAGAGGACCTTTGTTCCTGATTTCGCAGTTTGTGCCATTGTTCTTCTATCTGCTTTTTATGGCATTGATCATTATCTACCGAGGAAAATTGCTCAGACGAGAAGTTATCTTTTTCCTGTTATATATCTTCATCTCGCTGGGCTGCGGCGCTGTGCAGATGGCCATGCGGGGCATTGCGATTGTCAATGCGGGCGTTACAATCGCTACGCTGATTATCCTCATGAACGTACAATTTGAGCATGAGGTAACCATGAAAGAGCAGGAAAGGGAATTGGCGGAGCACCGGATCGATATCATGCTCAGCCAGATCCAGCCGCACTTTTTATACAATTCCCTGGGAGCTATCTATCACCTGTGCGAAAGCGATCCGAGGACGGCAAGGAAGGCAATAAAAAATTTTTCGGAATTCCTGCGCGGTAATATGGAGAGCCTGAAATCACGCGAGCCCATTGCGTTTGAAGCGGAACTGAATCATGCGGCAAACTACCTATACCTGGAACAGCAGCGGTTCGGCGATAAGCTTCAGGTCATCTACCAAATTACCACAGAGGATTTTCTGATCCCACCGCTTACCCTTCAGCCGCTTGTGGAAAACGCCGTGCAGCACGGCGTCTTGAACAGGAGAAATGGAGGGACGATTGTCATCCGTACTGAAAAGACGGACGAGTGTGCCGTTGTGATGGTGTTTGACAATGGGGGCGGGATTGAAAAAGCAAAAGGGATCCATTCCCTGGGAGCCCGAGCGCATATCGGAATTTCCAATGTCCGCAGCCGTTTGAAGGAAATGATGGGCGGCAGTCTGGATATAGAAAGCAGCGGTGAAGGGACCACGGCCATTATCCGGATTCCCTGGAAGGAAGGGGGCGGCGCATGAATATATTAGTCACCGATGACGAGCCTTTACAGCTTGAGGAATTGGTCAATGTTTTAAAGCGGATACGTCCAAACGCGGACATCTTTCCTTATGCCTGGCCAGATGATGCGTTAGAGGCGGCGAGACAGCACCCGATGGATGTTGCTTTTCTAGATATTCAAACGGGCGGTATGAACGGGATCCAGTTGGCGGTAGAGCTGAAGAAGGTGAAGCCGGATATACATATTATCTTTGTTACGGGGTACTCTCAATACGCTGTTGAGGCTTTTTCCATACACGCTACCGGCTATCTTTTAAAGCCGGTCACAGAAGATGCGGTAAGCCGGGAACTTACTTTCATCTACCGGGAGCGCCAACCGAAGAGGCGTATTGAAATCAAAACATTCGGTGGGTTCGATCTTTATGTGGATGGTCAACTGGTTCGGTTTGGTCGGGCAAAATCGAAGGAGTTGCTGGCCTATCTGGTGGATCGGAGAGGCTTGTCCGTTACAACGGGGGAAGCTTATGCTACACTTTTTGAAGATGCGCAGGATACCCTCTCCGGTAAGTCGTATTTTCGGACTATCCTTCACGAGATGATCAACAGCTTGAAAAAAGCCGATGCCGATGAGATTTTGTTGAAAAGGCACAATAGCTATGCGGTAATCCCGGAAAAATTCGACTGCGACTATTATCGATTTCTGCAAGGAGACCCTGTGGCGGTAAATGCGTTTCAAAACGACTACATGCCGTCTTACAGTTGGGCGGAGATTCGAAACGCCGAGCTTGGATTCAAAGGATATTAAACAGATAAAATCAAAGGGAAATCCGGTGTTTAAACACCGGATTTTTTCTTTGCCGTCAACCGGATTTGTTGCGCTTTTGTTGCGCTTGGGATGCTATGCTGGCCCCACAAAAAGATATTGGAGAGGGGGGCTGTTATGACAATCCTGCTCGTCGATAGCGATAAAAAGGCACTGGACCTGGCAATGCGGCGCTTTACACAGCGGCCGTTTGCGGTCACTGTTTCGCTGCACAGCAGCGCAAACGATGCGATTCGGTTTTCTATGTGCCATGACGTGGATATGGTATTCACCAGAGATGTACTGGTGGATATGACAGGACAGGAACTGATCGAAAAGATGCATCAGATCAATCCAAAAGTGGAGTGTCATATCCTTTCCCCAGGTGAGGAGGTCCCGATCAGTCAGTTGCTGGGGCAGCCCTCAAATTTTCCGGGTAAGGGGAGCGTACAGGCCCGACCCTTAGAGAAAGAAATTAAAACAAAAGATGCAGATATGGTGGAGAACAGGCGGCCGGAAGCGACCGGTTGCTTCTTTCAAACAGAACGAGAGGAAGGCGATAGATCAATGACAGAGCAAGAATTACGAAGCCTAAATAGAAAAGAACTGCTGGAAATCATGATTGAGCAGGGCAAGGAGATGGAAACCAGTAAAGCAAAATATGAAGAGGATCTGGCCTTTCTGAAATCCGAGCATGAAAAGGATATGGATTATTTAAGGACCGAATACGAAAAAGAAATCGCGACGTTAAAAAAGGACCTGGAGTGTGCCAGGGCGGCGTTGCAGAGCAAGAAGATCGCCATCGATGAAGCGGGTTCCATTGCGGTGGCCGCCCTGCAGATCAATGGGGTCTTCGAGGCCGCACAAGCAGCCAGTCAGCAATACATTGAGAATATCCGCAGCCTGAGCGACCGCCAAGCCTCTATCTGTGCCAAACGCGATGCTGAAAGCAGGGCGGAACAGGAGCGTCGTTTGCAGGAGACAACGGCTAAATGTGAACAGATGGAATACCTCAGCAAGAAAAAGTGTGAAGAGATGGAGGCGGAAGCAAAAAGAAAGTCAGAGGCCTACTGGGCGGAAGTTTCCCACCGTCTGCAGTCCTTTTATGAAAGCCATCAGGAGCTGAAAAAGTTGTTGAATTTCAGCGCCCCCAATATTTTGTTATAAACGGGGCGCCGTTATGAACCGCAAACCAACTTCTTCCTCCCTGCCTACGGTTGAACAGCTGGAAGCGGAGCTGCAACGGGAAACAAGCCGGAAAAGGCAAAAACGATCCGTCAAAACGACGGAGAAGAAGGATCCCTCCCCGTCTTTTGTGGATCAGTTGGAAGAGGAACTGAAACGAGATACCTACAAAAAACGGTACTGGCATATGCTTGGCAGCACCGTTTCGATATTGATTGTAGTAGCGGCAATCGTTGTGCTCATCTCAAATCTGTTTCTCCCGGTCCTTCGGATTTACGGGTCTTCCATGACGCCGACCTTAGTGAATGGCAATATTGTGGCCGCCATGAGGTACGGTAACTATGACCGCGGAGATGTGATTGCTTTTTACTACAACAATAAGATTTTAGTAAAGCGTGTAATCGGCCTTCCTGGAGAACAGGTGGATATTGACGAGAATGGGAACGTCTCGATTAACGGCGAGCCGCTGGAGGAGCCGTACCTGGAGGAGACAGTGCTTGGAGAGTGTGATATTGAATTGCCATATCAGGTGCCGGACGGCAGATATTTTGTCATGGGAGATCATCGGAGTGTTTCGAGCGATTCACGAAGCAGCCAGGTCGGCTGTATTTCAGAAGAACAGATTATCGGGAAGCTCTTTTTTCGTATCTGGCCGCTTAATGGGATAGGAACACTCGAATAAGATTTCAGAAGGGAGGTTCTCCATGAAACCAGAAAGCTGGAAAAATAGAATGCAGGAATATATACAGGAGCATAAGCTGCGGAAACGCTGGATGAAGATAACGGCCTCTCTTGGAGCCTTAGCTATTATCGTGACGGCGGCTGCTATGATCCTGCCGGCCATCACAATGGAAAATGCCCCACAGATGCTGGAATGCCAGATCAACGTCCATACACACAAGGATAGTTGCTATGATGCAGAGGGCAATATCGTCTGCGGATATGCGGATTTTGTCATCCATACACATAATGATTCCTGCTATGCAGAAGATGGAACTCTCATCTGTTCCCTGCCTGAGATTGAGGCGCATACACATGACGCATCCTGTTATCAGGAAATCCGCGTCCAGATATGTGGGCTGGAAGAGAGCGAGAGGCATATACATAATGATTCCTGCTATCAGCCGGCGGAAGAGCCTGCATGTGGCCTGGAGGAATCCGACGGCCATGTCCACGAAGGACATATACATACGGAAGAGTGCTATGAAATTTCAGAAATTCTCATCTGTAGTCAGTCAGAAGTAGATCATACTCATACAGAGGAATGCTACGAAACGCAGAGAACGTTGATTTGTACGCAGGATACCGGTTGTTATGATGCAGAGGGAAACCTTGTGTGTGAAAAGCCGGAGAAAGGCCATACCCATACCGCAGAGTGTTATCCGGAGGAACCCATTTGCGGGAAGAAAGAAACTGCGGTTCACTCCCATACGGACAATTGCTATGAGGTTGAGAAGGAACTGATCTGCGGAAAAGAAGAAATTATCCTGCATACCCATACGGCGGAATGCTTTGATGAAAATGGTAAAGTCATCTGCGGCATGCTGGAAGTGAAGGAGCATGTCCACGACGAAAGATGCATACCCCAAACAAATTATGTTTCGTCTGTTTACAGCTGGGCCACCGTGTCCAAACCTGGCTATACGCCCCCGGCGGAAAATACAGCCCG
Organism: uncultured Lachnospiraceae bacterium; assembly: GCA_944383835.1. Taxonomy (GTDB): domain Bacteria; phylum Bacillota; class Clostridia; order Lachnospirales; family Lachnospiraceae; genus RGIG7193. The sequence goes on from CALWRE010000174.1 coordinate 5,279, forward strand.
GGCCGTTCCAAATGTAATGCTTTTTGCTGCGCCCCAGGCAGAGGCTGGAAGCTATGATTTTTCCGGCGATATCACAAGTGTTACGGTAGAACGGCAGCAGGGCGGACAGTGGACGCAGAGCGATACCTTTACAGACGGCGATACTATCCGGGTGACGATCCGCTATACGATCCCTGAGGGAGAGATCCATGAGGGGCAGAAGAATATGCATTATCAGCTTCCCGCCGGCATTGTACTGGAGAGGGAAGAAACAGGCGTAGTATATCTGGAAGGCGGCAATGCTGCCGGAACGTATACCATTTCCACCAACGGGTTGATCAGTATCGCCTTCGATGAAGCGTTTGCCAACGGCGCCGCGTTTTCCGGCAACTTCTTCTTCCAGGGTTCTATCGCCCTGGCGGATCTGGAGGAGGATCAGGAGATCATCTTCGGCGGCGCCGGCGGCGCTATCACGGTGGTGCCGGAGGAAAAGCAGTACAGCCTTAGCATCGGGAAACCGGGCGTTTACGTCAAGGACCAGGCGGAGGCGGAAATGTATGAAGGCCTTAATATGGGGATCGCCATCCAGCCGGGGCATCTGCTCTATACGGTCAATGTTTGGTCAGATGACGGCAGCGACGGAACGATTACCGTTACCGACCAGTTTACCCATGATCCCGCCCAAGGGGTGGTCGCTTATGACGAAGGGAATATAGCGGTCCTTAAGCTCACTCCCACTCTGGATGGGCCTCCCTCTGCGGTACCGATCACAGAGTTTGAGCTGGAATACACCCATCGGCAGACGGGGACAGATGATACACAGGCCAGCAGCTTTACCATCACCGGCCTTCCGGCGCTGCAGCCGGGAGAATCCTACAGCATAAATTACAGCGCCAGTGTTGACTTTGACACGGTCAACTCTCCCTCCGGCTACATCTCAGTGTCCAATGAAGCTACCGCACAAGACGATTCGCAGACGGCCAGCGCCAATTCCAACGTGGAAATCAGCCGGCGGATGGTGCATAAAGAAGCTGACGCCAACGAGGGTACCGGCAATGTGCGGTGGACGGTCATTTTAAATGAGGACGGCCGGGATCTAAGCGGCCGGACCTTCCGGGACGAGATGGCCTATACGCTGAATGGAAACGCGCTGGCATACGACCTAGCGGATATCAAAAACCTCCGGGTGACAGCTTACGAAATCAACGACGCTGGGCAGCAGGTGTCAAAGGGGGATGTGACGGCCGCCTTTGAGGGACTGATTGACGTTGTGGATAACGCAATGACAGTCGCCTTCCCAACGGCTGGAGGATGGCCGGCCGGCCTTGGCTCCCACTGGGTCTATGAGATCGTCTACGAAACGCCCTTCCCGGAAGATGCGGGAATTGGAGAGCAGATCGCCTTTACGAACACAGCCAGACTGGATGAGTATTATGTAACCGTAAATTGGAACAGCACGATACCAGAACCTGGCTACGGCGTGGTGAAGCGAAGCACCGGCCAGGATCTGAATACCGGGACAGATGTTGGGACAATCAATTGGGAATCCACCATCAGCTACCCGTCTGCCGACTTTGAGCTGGAAAATATGCAGTACATGGACTGGATGCCGGACGCCTATTACGACGAGGGCGGGAAGTTTATTCCGGGCAGCCACTATACCACGGCCGCCACGCTGAGGGATACCCTTCGCATTAAAAACGCGGCGGGGCAGGAACTTGCCTGGGGAGAGGACTTTAACGTAAGCGTGGTGTACGCGGAGGATATGCCGGAATACGACACCATCCAAACGGCGTGGGGAAATACGCAAACCATTTTCGGCCAGGATCTGGCCCCATTAACGGACGGAGCAGACCCTGATAAACCCATCGCGCTGTTCTGCATTACCTTTACGCAAGCATCCCAGACGAAGCTGGAAGGCGGCCAGCGGCTGTACATTAGCTATCGAACATTGTTAAACCGCCAGGGCGTAACCACTGGGATGCCGGTGAAGATCAGAAATGTTGGAGCCATCCGGGGCCAAACGGTACAGGTAGAGTTGGAAACGGCGGTCCATGAACAGCTGCAAAAACAGGTCAGCACCACCAGTATGGCTCCCAGCGGCGATGATTTTGATCTGGATTCTGGCGTCTATGTAGATGGTCCGGTGAATATCGACCTAGGCGACACCGGCGGTAAGCTCTATTACCGCATCCTGTTCTATAACTATGGGGATGAAATCTCCTTCCACGATGATATGCTGGAGCAGTTCAACGGAAAATTCACATTTGATCAGCAGATGCGGATCTACAATGTGATTACCGGAGAAGCAAGAACGGTTAAAACATGGGACTATCTTGAGAGTTTCGGCAGATATCAGGGGAATTATACGCTAAAAAATCTGGACCAATATAAAGACTGTATTATCGGACTGTACTACTCCATCGATGTGAGCGGTGATGAAGCGCTGGCAGAATTGGAAGAGGGGGAAACCTATACCTACAAAAATACGATTGACTGGACAGGTGTTGATCAGGATTCCGCAACGGCGAACGTTACCAATAGCGAAGTTACCTTGAAAAAGGAAAGCACGGTGCAAAATCTAGAGACTGGGGAGACACTGGTTTACTACTACGTGACCGTGAACCCTGAAAGCCGGAATCTGCATCCGGACAGCAATGAGTTGGAGCTGAGGGACACCCTGACCCTGCCGGCCGGCGCTTCCGCCACCCTGCGCCTGGAGACGATCAAACTTTACCATTATGACCCCAACAACCCGGACGGCCATTACATGGGCGAAGAAGTAACACAGGATGAGTTCAGGGGCTTTGAAGTGGTAAAAACGGAAGGAACTGCCAACTCCTATACCTTCACCGTACCCGACGAGATGGCCTGTGTGGTGGCCTATGCCTATGAAATCGATCAGGGAACCAGCGCCTTGGACGAGATACAGGTAAACAACACAGCTTCACTGCTGGGTCGGGCGGTCATCTCCGCGGGAGACCAGATTCAAATCGAGGCTCAGGAATCCGGAGGCCGGGTAAACAGGGCTACCCTGACCATCTATAAAATCGGCGGAGGCAACTATGCCAACAGGCTGCAGGATGTACTTTTTGACCTGTTCCGATATGAACAGCAGGAGGACGGAA
>CALWRE010000175.1 GCA_944383835.1 uncultured Lachnospiraceae bacterium
CTTACCGGCTCCCAGAGGAGGGCCGCCGCCCCCGACAAAAGGCCGCCGCTTAAAAACTGCAGGCAGGATAATTTCAGGCTGTCCATATAGGGAGAAAAATAATCCACCAACAGAATATGGACCGCAAAGACGAAAGCGCAGGCCATCACATAGAGATCGCCCCGCCCCACCGAAAGCCCTTCCGTCATGCACAGGAAATACAGGCCGGCCACCGCAAGAGCCACGCCCAGCCAGGCGGGAGCACCCGGTTTCCGCCTCATAAAAAGACCGAGCACCGGCACAATCACAATATACAAAGCCGTAATAAAACCGGCCTTTCCCACCGTGGTGTAGGCAATACCGATCTGCTGCAGGTTGCTGGCCGCGCAGAGAGCCAGGCCGCAGCAAAGTCCGCCCAAAACCAGCCTTCGGAAGGAGCCATCCGCCGCCCTCTTCGCCTGCCGTCCGCTTTTCCTATCCCGCACCAGAATCCAGGGCAGCAGCACAAGGCCGCCGATCAGCATGCGCACGGCATTAAAGGTGAAAGGGCCCACATACCCCGTCCCCACGCTCTGCGCCACGAAAGCCACGCCCCAGATGAGCGCCGTCAGCATTAAAAGCAGGGAACCGCGCAGCCTTCTCCCCTTTTGTTTTCTCTCCGTCATCCCGCCTCACTCCCGGCCGTTCCAGCAATAAGTGCAGAGTTCACATTCCGGCACTCCTATGGATTCCACCAGCATATCGAGGCTGGGGAATTTCAGGCTGGTAAAATGCATCTCCTGGCGAATCTCCTCCACCATGGCCGCATACTCCGGCGTAGACGCATCCTTATAGAGGGCCAGGCGCTCCTCCGAAGGCACTCCTCCCTCCAGCCGGACGATCACCCGCCTGGCAATGAGATCCATATCCGATGTGGAGCGGGAAAAATTGATGTATTTGCATCCATAAAGGATCGGCGGACAGGCAGGCCGCACATGGACCTCCTTTGCCCCGCTCTCATAGAGGAAATCCACCGTTTCCCGCAGCTGCGTTCCGCGTACAATGGAATCGTCGATAAACAGAAGCTTCTTATTCCGGATCAGGTCATGGACGGGAATCAGCTTCATATGGGCCACCAGATTGCGCATCTTCTGATCCTGGGGCATGAAGCTGCGCGACCAGGTGGGCGTGTACTTCCTAAATGGCCGGTGAAAGGGCACGCCGGACGCATTGGCGTAGCCGATGGCCGCCGCCAGGCCTGAATCCGGTATGCCGCCCACGCTGTCAATATCCAAGCCGTCGTCTGCGTCTTCCCTGGCCATCAGGGCCCCGCAGCGGTAACGGGAGGACTCCACATTGACCCCTTCGTAGGTAGCTGTCGGATAGCCGTAAGAGGTCCAAAGGAAGGTGCAGACTCTCTTCTTCTTTTCCGGCGGCAGCACCTCCTGCACCCCATCCTGGGACAGATAGACGACCTCTCCCGGTCCCAGTTCCCGCAGGGTGCGGTAGCCAAGGTTCAAATAGGCGTGGGATTCAAAGGAGGCGCAAAGGCTCCCATCCTCCTTCTGCCCCAGGATAAGCGGCGTCCGTCCCAGATAATCGCGGGCCGCATAGATGCCTTCTGCCGTCGCCAGCAGGAAGGTCATGGAGCCGTCGATTTTCCGCTGCGCATGGCGGATTCCCTCGGGAATACTGCCCTTTTGATTGATCAGGGCAGCCACAAGCTCCGTAGGATTGACGCGGTTCCCGCTCATTTCCAGGAACTGCGTCCGTCCTCCCTCAAAGGCCTCCTCGGCCAATTCCTCCAAATTATTAATCCGCCCCACCGTGGTGATGGCAAACTGCCCCAGGCGCGAACGGATAATCAGCGGCTGCGGCTCCGTATCGCTGATGCAGCCGATTCCCACATGACCGTGCATCCTGGCCGCCGCATCCTCAAATTTTGTACGGAACTGTGCATTCTCAATACTGTGTATCGAGCGGTCAAAGCCATTCTCCGTATAGACCGCCATTCCCCCTCTGCGGGTTCCCAGATGAGAATGGTAATCGATTCCAAAATACAGATCCGTCACACAGTCTCCCTTTGATACCGCTCCGAATATTCCTCCCATGCTGTCCTCCTATTTCCAAGTAAATTTAAGCTTCAGCGCAGCCTCATCCCTGTCCCTTATGCGTGCGACCGACTTGACTTTAGTCGCCGGAGGGAGCACGCATAAGGACAGGGCCGCTTTCATAGTAAAAAAATAGATGGGGAGCAATCGGCAACGCGAAAGCACACCCATCTATTTTCTACGGAAATTCCTTCCCGTATATTAGTTGTATTTACGTTTTCTGGCGGCTTCAGACTTTTTCTTTCTTCTCACGCTGGGCTTCTCATAATGCTCGCGCTTACGAATCTCCTGCTGAATGCCGGCCTTCGCACAATTCCTCTTGAACCTGCGCAGTGCGCTATCCAAGCTCTCGTTCTCTTTTACGATTACGTTCGACATAGACTCACCTGACCTCCCCTCCAGTTGTATAATTGTGCGTAAACAACTGTGGGTATATTTAGCACACT
>CALWRE010000176.1 GCA_944383835.1 uncultured Lachnospiraceae bacterium
TGTTGGTTTGGCGATTGACATTATACCAGAAAAGGGAGGTCAATGCTCTTTTTATTGCGGATTTCCCTTAAAATCAAGGTTTCTAAAGGATTTAGATACAAAAAAGTAGGTAGTATTTGACACTACCGAGGGATAAAAGGAGGAGAACGTATGGAAGACGCGAAAAAAACAGTGGAATTTCGGCTGGGCACCTTTGGAAAACTGATTCCGCTTCTGACGGCGGCCGCGGTGATCGCCTGGGCGGCGACGAATCAGTCCAACGTCAACGGATATGTGGTGGCTTTCTTTGCGGCCCTGGTGGTGGGCGTAGTCTTTGCAAAGGACGACAAGGCCTATGGGGAGGCCATCGTCTACGGCCTCAGCAAGCCCATTTTCGGCGTGGTGGCCCTGGCGGTGATGCTGGCGGCCGTATCCGGCAAACTGATCTCCGAGAGCGGAATGGTACAGACCGTGGCGGCCTATGTGGTGGCGGCCGGCTTTACCGGAAAGCTCTTTGTGGCGGCGACCTTTATCATGACCTGTCTGCTGGCCTTTGCCACAGGCACCTCGGTGGGCACCTATTTCGTGGTAATCCCCATCCTGTTTCCGGTGGGAGTCATGGCGGGAGCCGCGCCGGAATTCATGATCGGCGCCATTGTGTCGGGAGCGGCTTTTGGCGATAATCTGGGGCCGATCTCCGATACGACGATTGCCTCATCCACCACCCAGCATGCGGATCTGGGAACCGTGGTACGCACCCGGACCCGGTATTCCATCCCGGCCGCACTGGGAGCCCTGGCGCTTTTCCTGCTTTTTACCAGGACGACAGAGGCAGGCGTCAGCCTGGAAGGGGTATCCGGTGCAGAGATTCGGCCGGTGAGTCTGGTGATGCTGGTGGTGCCTGTGGTGATTATTGTGCTCTGCCTGATGCGCCGGCATTTGATTGCGGCCCTGTCTTACGGCATTCTGGCCGGTATTGCGGCCGGCCTGGTGAGCGGCATTTATTCGGTGTCCGATCTGCTGGCCTTTCCCGGCGGCTTTACGGTGACGGGGCTGATTATCGATTCCATTACCGGAACGGTGGGAACGGTGGCGATGCTGATCGCTGTCTTTGGCCTGCTGGGCGTGGTGGAGAGAAGCGGACTTTTTGAGGATGTGGGCCGTCTGCTGAACCGATTTGCGAAGGGAAAACGCAGCGCGGAGGCTACGATCGTGGTGTCCACGGGGCTTCTGAGCATGATTACCGGGGTTATCGCCGTGGCGATTGTGGCCTTGGGCGACCTGGTCAACGATATTGGGGAAAAAGCCGGGGTGGATCGGTACCGCCGGGCAAATCTCTTGGACTGCACAGGCTGTACCTTCTGCTTCCTGGCCCCCTGGACCGTCCACTGCGTCATCCCGGCCCAGCAGTCCGCCCAGTTCGGCGAGGCTTTCGCCGTGGCCCCGGCGTCGGTGCCCTTTGTCAATTATTATTCCATCTGCATGCTTTTTATCTTGATTTTCGCCATCGCCACCGGCTACGGCAGCGAGAGGAAAAAGCAGGGGGCCGCAAAGCCTGCCCGTCAGCCGTAAATCCTTCCCAGGATCTTCAGCATCCAAGAGGTGGGCAGGAGGCGATACAAAAGCCCCAGAACCTGATTAGAAAAACCGACGATATAATGGGGCGGCAGGCGGCGTCGTCCCAGCAGCCGCTTTAAGGATGCAGCCACTTGGCCGGGCTCCATCCCGTGCTGCTCGGAGATTTCCATTTTGGTTACGGAGGCGCTGATCCGGCCGCCGTAAAGGGAATCGCCCTGGATGTTCTTGGCTCGGCTGGCGGTGAAATCGGTCTTTACGTCATTGAGCAAAAGGGCGCAGGTCTCGATGCCAAAGGGGCGCAGTTCCAGCCCCAGGGCGTCGCAGAAGGCGTTGACTCCCGCCTTGCTGACGGAGTAAAAGCTCTGGAAGGGCAGGGGGAAAATTGCTCCCAGGGAGGAGATAAAGACAATGCGTCCTCTCCCTTTTTCGCGCATGGAGGGGATAACCTGTCTGGCGCAGCGGATGGCCCCGGTGAGATTGACGGCCAGCTGCCGGTCGATTGCTTCCTCCTCGGTAAATTCCGCCGCCCCGGAGACGCCCATGCCGGCGTTTACCACCAGAAGGTCGATGGCCCCGGACCGGCCCAAAATGGTATCAAAGGCAGCCTGCACGGAGGAAATCTCGGTCACATCGCAGGGAATGAAGGAAATGCCGCTTTCATCGGCTCTGTGCCGGGCCAGGCCGTAGACCTGGAAGCCTTCGGCGGCCAGCATCCGGGCGATGGCCAGGCCAATGCCCCGAGAGGCCCCGGTTACCACCGCTGTTTTTTGCTCTGCAGCAGGAGCTGAATTTACTGGGTGGGTATTTGCTGCGGTTGTATTTGCTGAAGGAATGCTTGCCATATATGTGTTCTACCCGTATCCTTTCAATCTGTTTGGGTTTCATTTCCCTTCTTCCGAGTGAGCCGTTCCAGCAGTATATCGTAGACCGGCTTTGCTCCTGCCAGGTCGGCGACAGCGTATGCGGTCAGGGAGACCAGGGCCAGAGGCAGCAAAATGGAAAAGCTGCCGGTCATCTCCGCAATCAGGACAATGCCGGTGATCGGGGAACGGACGATGGCGGAAAACATGCCGGCCATGCCGAGGATGACGAAATTCGGGAGAACCGTCTCCAGGCCGCAGAGGGAGAGGGCCTGGCCAAAGGCGCTGCCGGTGACGGCTCCCAGCACCAGCAGGGGGAGAAAGATTCCGCCGGGGACGCCGGAGCCAAAGCTGACCATCGAAAAGAGAAATTTCACGGCCAGCAGAAGAAGAAGGGCCTGCAGGCCCATATCATGGGAAACCATCTCCACCAGGTCATGTCCTCCGCCCAGGACGTAAGGGTATACGAAAAGCAGCAGGCCCGCCAGGACAAAGGGAATGGCTGTGCGCAGGAAAGGCCAGGGGATTTTGGCGTAAAAGTCCTGGAATTTCGGCACGCAGAAGTTGTACAGCACGCCGATTGGGCCCAGCAATAGGCCCAGCAGCAGAAGCATCCAGTAGTCGGCTAGCGGAATGGCCGCGGCCGGGGCAAAATCAAATACGGGCTCGAGGCCGAAAACGGAGCGGGAAACAAAGTCGGCCGTGACGGAGGCCGCCAGGGCGGGCAGAAGGATTTCCGTCCGAAAGCTTTTGTGCAGCTCCTCCAGGGAAAAGAGGACGCCGGCCAGGGGAGCGTTGAAGGCGGCGGCCAGACCAGCGCTGGCTCCGCAGGTCATCATCAGCTTTTCTTCGGATTTGTCCGGATGAAACAGCTGGGAAACACCCTTGGCCGCCATTGCTCCCATCTGGATGGAGGGCCCCTCCCGCCCCAGGGAAAGACCGGCCCCTACGGTGAGAAGGCCGCCGATGAATTTGGCCGACAGGACTCGCCACCATTTTTGGGTAAGTTTGTCCTGCATCTCTGCCGTCACCTGGGGGATGCCCGAACCGCCGATATAGGGCTCGGCGCGAAGGAGCAGGGTCACCGCTGCGGTCAGGACGAGCAGGACGGCGATCCACAAAAGGACAGCCCAGGGGTGGGCCCCGATGTATGCGCCGACGGTCTGGCGAAGCAGGTCGGCTTGACTTAATACAAGGCGAAAGCAGACGGCCGTCAGGCCGGCGGCAATTCCGGCAAGGATTCCCTTTCCGACCATGAAATAGCGAAGACGGCAGAGCTTTTTCGCAGGCTCAGCCGAGGATAATTTATTCTGCTGCAAGGATCCGCACCTCGTTTCTTATATGTATGGTGTATCATAGGGGTCAAAATACCTTTTGGCCCCAACGTCACATTATAGCACGCAGGCGGAAAAATGTCGATGAAAAGACATGTTGACAAACCTTTTTATTTGTGCTAGTATCTAACAGTACGAGACCGGTTCCCCCCCTTTTAATGCCGGTTTCGCTACAAAAGGCCGGAACATTTTGCGTGTTTCCGGCATATCTTGGGCTCGTAGCTTAGCTGGGAAAGCGCTGCGTTCGCAACGCAGAGACCGAGGGTTCGAATCCCTTCGGGTCCATAGGAAAAGCCTCGCATATGCGGGGCTTTATGTTTTTTCATCCTTTATTTTTCATCTTTTAATCTTTTATTCCGAATTTGACAAATCATTTGCCTTGACTTATAATATACTTAACAAGGAACCGGTACGATAGAACACACCTATCCGTTTCCGGTGAAATAACGGTACAGAGAATAGCGCCTTACTTTACCAGAGCAGGGGCGCTATTTTCTATGTGAGTAGGTCAGAATCGCGACAATGAGCAGTGCAACAGAGATGATAATCTGCAATTCTTCGTATGTACTCATAGGAAACCACCTCCTTCCGACAAGGACGGAAACAGATGGCATGGACGCCCTGCCGGCTCCCTGGTAAGTATATTATGGTGTCAAGGTACTTTGCATGGATATCAAAATGTTAAATCACCTATAAATCACGAATTCTGCGCCTTATACTCCTCTCCCCAGTTCCACATGGCATCCAAAATAGGCTTCAGGCTTTTCCCCAAATCCGTCAGGGAATATTCTACCCGCGGAGGAACCTCGGCATATACCGTCCGCGTAAGCAATCCGTTATTTTCCATATCCCGCAGCTGTGCCGTCAGCACCTTTTGAGACACGGTCCCGATGGATTTCTTCAGCTCGCCGAACCGTTTTGTCCCAGGCATCAGATCGCGCAGAATCAAAACCTTCCATTTATCCCCGATAAGCGTCAATGTCGTCTCTACCGGACAGGCCGGCAAATCTTTTTTCACGGTTTGTGTTGTCATCCTATCGCCTCCTATTCATCGGATGATTTGATTATTCAATCATTCGATTATTCAACCTTTCACCCATGCAATAGTTTCTTTTTGGCAGCTACAGCATTTTTGTGTGCCTGCTATACAAAAGAACCTTATGGAATTAGTATAAGGCTATAGCCAGATAAAGTCAAGAAGGCAATCCGTCCGCTGCCAGTCGCCGCTGGCCATGACCAATACGAGGTGCACCGAAATCACGGAAAAGGGGCAAGGTAAAAGAAGCCACTCAGGACGGATTCCTGTTTGCAGCAAATATCGAGTAGCGAAAGCCTCCGCATCCGGACAGCCGCGCAATAGTTTCCATTCGGTTACTACAGCACAATAAAGTGCTTACTTTACGATAGAAACTTTCCCGCATATAATAGGGGCAAGAGCTGAGGGGAACGGCCGCTCCAAGGTTCTGCGAAATGTGATAGCTGAAAAAAATTTTAGGAGGATTACACGATGAAAAAAATCATTGCCGCAATTTTATCTTTAGCTCTGTTGACCGGTATTTTGGCAGCCTGCTCCAGCAGCAGCGAGACGTCTGCGGCTGAACCGGAGGAGCAGACCAACATAGAAAAGGCCCTGGCCTTAATCGGTACCTTTGCTTCCGGCGACACGGAAACAGCCCGCGCTCTTCTGGATGAAAACTATATCCAGCACAACCTGGCATACGGCACCGGGGAAGAAGCCTTCATCGGTTCGGTGGAATACCTGGCTTCTGCACAGACAAAGACGACTGTTGAGAACATCCGGGCCTTTGAGGATGGCGACTATGTATTCCTGCAGACGGTATACAACTTTGCCGGAGCCGGCGAGCAGGTAGCCTTTGATATCTTCCGCTTCGATGAAGAGGGCGAAATCGCCGAGCACTGGGACAACCTGGCCGCTCTGGCTGCCGAAGCAAATCCTTCCGGCCACACGCAGATCGACGGAACCATGGAAATCACCGACCTGGACAAGACGGAGGAAAACTGCGAGCTGGTTGAAAACTTCCTGTATGATGTTATGCAGGGCAATAATCCGGATAAAACCGCGGATTATTTTGATGGGGATACCTACATCCAGCACAATACCGCGATTGCCGACGGCGTTTCCGGGCTGAACGAGGCCTTGACCGCTCTGGCTGAGCAGGGAATCCAGATGATTTATGATGAGACGCATATGATTCTTGCCCAGGGAAACTTCGTACTGGCGGTCAGCGAGGGCACATATAGCGGGGAGCCTACCAGCTACTATGACCTGTGGCGTATAGAGAACGGAAAGATTGCCGAGCACTGGGACGTAATGGAGACAATCGCAGACGAGTCCACCTGGCAGAATCAGAATGGAAAGTTCTGAGACGGACAGAGCAAAACAGGGCTGCTTAAAATAGCAGCCCTGTTTTGCGGCAGAAGGTTTATGAACGGCTATAAATGACTAGAAAAAGAACTGCCTGCACCGGCCACCCCGCTGCATCAGCTGTGCGCTGAGTCCTCCAGGTCGTTTGCGTATTTTCGCACAAGATGACGGCGAAGGATATTTATAAGGAGCATGCCGACGATCAAGCTTAGAAAGAAGACTGCCGTAGATGTAAAATACCAGAAAAAGGGCAGGACAACCAGGAAAAAGAGGCCGTAAAAACATTCGAGGATAGAATTTGCCAGTATAAAATCTTCATAATGGGCGCCAAAGTTGTGAGACTCATCCCAGTGATCAGGATCCCGACCGGTGAAGAACGCGTAGAGTCCGCGCCCCAGACGGAAAATGCCCATGAGTATTACAATTATAGGTAAAGGCTCCATACCAATCCCCCAATAATATTTTTGCAGATTGCGGGAGCACGAAGTGCGGAGGCCTAAAGGAATAGCTTCGCATCGCAATCTGGTATCATAGGTGTCAAAACACCTTTTACCCCCAATACTATTTTATCAAAGCCAGGTAAAGCCTGCGTAATTATCCGGTTAAGCAAATGCAAAGCTCTCCTTCAGTCAATCGAAAATAATCGGCCTATGCCGCTGTAATGGCGTCAATTCGGGCAAGTTCCTCTTCCGAGAAATCCGTGTTTTTCAGAGCCTTGATATTATCCAGAATCTGCGCGGGCTTGGAGGCGCCGATAAGGACGCTGGTCACTGCGCCGTCGCGGAGCACCCAGCCAAGGGCCATTTCTGCCAGCGTCTGGTCGCGGTCCTTTGCTAGCTGATTCAGGGCGCGGATCTGGGACAGACGTTCGCCTGTCAGAGAAGCTTCCTTCAGAAAGCGGCCATCGGTTCGTATCCGGCTGTCCGCCGGGATGCCGTGCAGGTAGCGGTCGGTGAGCAGGCCCTGCGCCAGAGGGCTGAAGGCGATGATGCCTTTGCCCAGCTTTCCGGCCGTCTCCTTTAGGCCGTTGTGCTCGATGGTCTGGTCAAAAATGGAATAACGGTTTTGATTGATGATGAAGGGGCAGTGAAGCTCCCGGAGGATTGCGGCCGCTTTCTCCAGGGTTTCCCCGTTATAATTGGAGAGGCCGACGTACAGCGCCTTGCCGCTTACGACGGCCTGAGACAGAGCGGACATCGTCTCCTCCAGAGGCGTCTCGGGATCCATGCGGTGGTGATAGAAGATGTCCACGTAGTCAAGCTCCATGCGCCGCAGGCTCTGGTCCAGGCTTGCCAGCAGATATTTGCGGCTGCCCCAGTTGCCGTAGGGGCCCTCCCACATATCGTAGCCTGCCTTGGTGCTGATGATCAGCTCGTCGCGGTAAGAGTGCAGCTCCTCCCGGAGGATTCTTCCCAGGTTTCGCTCCGCGCTGCCGGGTTCCGGGCCGTAGTTGTTGGCCAGATCGAAATGGGTGATGCCGCTGTCGAAGGCGGTAAAGCAGAGCCGCTTCATGTTTTCATAGGAGGCGTTGTCACCGAAGTTATGCCAGAAGCCCAGGGAGACCGCCGGCAGGAGGAGCCCGCTTTTCCCGCAGCGGGAGTATTGCATGGTTTGATAACGTGTTTTTTCCGCCTGATACATTTCGTTTTACCGCCTTTCTTCAAAATCGTTATTGCTGTTTCAATCGTTGTTGCTGTTTCAAAATATCCTGTTTCAAAATGTCATTGCTGCTTTCATCATACTATAGCTCCGCTCTGCCTGTCCATCGGAATATTTTCAGCTTCCTTTCAGGTTCGCAGTATAATATAATAGTGGAAAAGTCTATCCGGGAGGTGATATTCCTTGAAGATATTGATTGTGGAGGACGAGCGGCTGCTGGCGGACGCGCTGAAGGTGCTGTTTACCGGCAAAGGCTTTGAGGCGGATACGGCTTATGACGGGAAAACCGGGGAGGAATATGCCCGGTCGGGGATATACGATCTGCTGATCCTCGATGTGATGCTGCCGGGAATCGACGGATATGAGCTGGCCAGAAGGCTCAGGGCCGCCCATCTGGGGACGCTGATCCTGATGCTGACGGCGAAGTCCGAGCTGGAGGACCGGATCACCGGCCTGGACTGCGGGGCGGACTATTATCTGACCAAGCCCTTTGATACCAGGGAGCTTCTGGCCTGTGTGGGAGCTCTGCTCCGGCGGCAGGGAGGGCAGGTGGACGAGCTGGTTTTCGGAAACACATCCCTTGACCTGGGCACCGCCATGCTGGTCTGCGGGGAGAAGAGCATCCGCCTTTCGGCAAAAGAATTTGAGATCATGCGCCTGCTTTTAAAGGACAGGGGGCGCAATTATTCAAAAGAAATGATACTGGAGAAGGTGTGGGGCTATGACTCCGACGCGGTGGAGAACCATGTGGAGGTCTATATAGGATTCCTGCGCAAAAAGCTGGCAAGCATCGGTTCCAACATACGGATCGAGACGATCCGCCGGCTGGGGTATCACCTGGAGGTGGACGAGGATGATTAAAAAGCTGCGGCTCAAATTTGTGGCGATCAACATGGGTATTGTGACCATCATGCTCTGCGTCATTTTAGGCCTGGTCTATTATTTTACCCGCGCCAATCTGGAGACGGAGAACCTCAATATGATGCGGGCCATCGCCAGCCAGCCGCTGATCCAGCAGGGGATTCCCAGCGAGCCCGGCGAGGACGTGCGGCTGCCCTTTTTTACCCTGCAGCTGGGGCCCAGGGGAGAGGTGACGGCGGCGGGCGGCAGCTATTACGACCTGTCCGACACAGCCTTCCTGGAGGATCTGGTACAGATGACCTCGGCGTCGCCCAGGGATTTCGGCGTCATTGAGGAATATAATCTGCGCTATTACCGTGCGGCGACTCCTTTCAGCATTTCCCTGGTTTTCTCGGATATTTCCAGTGAAAGGGCCACGCTGGCCGGACTGCTGCGCACCTGCCTGGCCATCGGCATCCTGGGATTTCTTGTGTTTCTGGGGATCAGCATCCTTCTGTCCCGGTGGGCGGTGCGGCCTGTGGACCTGGCCTGGCGCCAGCAGCGCCGCTTTGTGGCGGACGCCTCCCATGAGCTGAAAACGCCCCTTGCGGTGATTATGACCAATGCGGAGCTTTTGCAGAGCGGGGAATATGGGGAGGAAAACCAGCAGAGATTCGCCGAGAGCATCCTGGCCACCAGCAGGAGGATGAAGGCCTTGGTGGAGCAGCTTTTGGAGCTGGCCAAGACGGAGAACGCGGACGTGCGCAAAAGCTTCCGGCCGGTGGATTTGGGCGGCCTGGTCCAGTCCTCCCTCCTTACCTTTGAACCGGTGTTTTTTGAGCGGGGGCTGGGGCTGGAGTCGAGAGTGGATGCGGGGATGACGGTGTCCGGGGAGGCGGAAAAGCTGCGGCAGGCTGTGGATATCCTGCTGGACAACGCCGCAAAATATTCCAGGGACGGCGGCCAGGTCAGGGTGAGCCTGCTGGGATGCGCAGCGCAAGAGCATACAGAGCAGGGATATGCCGCGCGAAGAGAAGCGGCGCAGGGGTTCGCCGTGGGGAGACGCAGGAAACGGAGATGCCTCCTGACGGTAGAGAGCCAGGGACAGGCCTTGTCGCCGCAGGAGCTGAAGGACATCTTCAAGAGGTTTTACCGCGCCGACCCGGCCAGAAGCAGCGACGGGAGCTTCGGCCTGGGGCTTTCCATCGCCCAGGGCATCGTAAACCAGCACGGCGGCCGGATCTGGGCGGAAAGCCGGGACGGGGGCAATTCCTTCTATATAGAACTGCCTTCCCTGAAAAAGGAATCAAATGAATCTATAGAATGAATACGGCTTTACAGCCGAAGAAGGAGGCTGACGACTTCGTTGCTGGTACCGATGCGCACCGGCAGCTGGAAATAGCCCGCGCCGGAGGAGATGAAGGCCTGGGTCTGACCGAAGCTCTCATGGCCGTAGAAATAATGCCTGCCGTTGGCCCAGCGGGTGAAAAAGTTTACGGGGAAAAACTGGCCGCGATGCGTATGGCCGCAGAGAACCAGGCTGGCCCCGGCGGCTGCGGCTTCGCGGATTCCCTGGGGGTCATGGTTGCCCAGGACGGCATAGACTCCGTCGGGAGCCGAGATGCGGGAAAAGGCTGCGCCGGCCTCCTGCATTTCTTTTTCATCCTGCAGGACAGCGTTGTCCACATCGATGATATCGCCGCAGACCAGCACCATTTCGGGCCGGATCTCCTGAATCTTCTGCGCGATCCTGCCGATGTGGCGGGCGTCCACGAAGGCGCCCAGATGGATGTCGCTGATCAGGGCGATTTTGTATTCCGTACCGGCTGTGCCAAGGTCTATGGTACAGGAAGTCTTTTTCACACTTCTGGCATGGAGGTAGCCGACGAGGACGGTCAGGGCGGAAACCGCCGCGCAGAGTACGGTGCCGGCTGCCGATGCGCGTCCTGCAAGGGGCAGCACAAGGCACAGAAGGGTCCAGACAAGGGTCAGCAAAAGGTCGTAGATCAGAAGGCAGGTGAGAAAGCCCAGCCCTTTTTTAACGGCGCGGCCCTGCAGCCGCAGGACGATTTGCTGCTGAAAGAATACCAGCACGGCGGCCAGCGCGACGAGGAGAAAGGGAATCCCCAGGGTCCGTCCGAGAAGGAGGCGGAAGGCCCAGTCCGTGCGGGCGGCAAGAAAGGCCATAAGCACTATATAGAAGGTCCAAAAGAGCCGGGGAAAATATTTCCCGGTGATAAATTTTCCAAATCTTGTTTCCACTGCAGTTCTCCTTATAAGATTACTCTATCTATTTCTGTCAATAACGCAAATCTTTTCGCTATGTCCGTAAGCGTATCAGCACAGAATCAACTGAACGTCAACCAGACGTCCGCTCGGCAGCAGTCTAATGTCATCTTTTCAGTATCATTTCAGCTTTCCACGCTACAATAGCCCTAATTGCCATAACGAGTAGGAGGTTAATTATGATAGCAGTGGAACACTTGACGAAATATTATGGCGACTTCCTGGCTGTGGACGATCTCTCCTTTGAGATTGACGAAGGTCATGTTTATGGTTTCCTGGGGCCCAACGGGGCCGGGAAATCCACCACCATGAATATCATGACCGGCTGTCTGTCCGCCACGGAGGGCCATGTACGCATCGACGGCCACGATATCTTCGATGAGCCGGAGAAGGCGAAGCGCCTCATCGGCTACCTGCCGGAGATTCCCCCGCTGTATGTGAGCGAGACGCCGGAGGAATACCTGCGGTTTGTGGGGGAGGCCAAGGGCCTGCGCGGGTCCGTGCTGCGGGAGCAGATCGAAAAGGTGATTGCGGACACCCGAATCGGCGACGTGAGAGGCAGGCGCATCTCGGCCCTGTCCAAGGGCTACCGGCAGAGGGTGGGCATTGCCCAGGCCCTTTTAGGAAATCCCAAGGTGATTATTCTCGACGAGCCCACCATCGGCCTGGATCCGATACAGATTATCGAGATTCGCGACCTGATCCGGGATCTGGGGCGGAGCCATACGGTGATTTTCAGCTCCCATATCCTGTCCGAGGTGCAGACCATCTGCGACCGGATCCTGATTATCGCGAGGGGTAAGCTGGTGGCCTTCGACGAGCCGCAGAATTTGGAGCGGCGGCTGCTTGCGCCAAGCGAAATCAGTCTTAAAGCGGAGGCTTCCGCCGAAGAGGCGAGAAAAATCCTCTCCGGCGTGGCCCACATCAGCGAGATGGATATCAGCGGGATGGATACCGATATTGCCGGGATGGACGCCAATGGAAAGAAGGAGAACCGCGTATCGATACGCGTCCGCACGGACTGCAGCGATATCTATGCGGTTTCCCGGTCGATCTTTTTCGCCTTTGCCAAGGGCGGAAGGCCTCTGCTGGAAATGGCGCTGAAGAAGGCAAACCTGGAAGATGTATTCCTGGAGCTCACCGACAATGCGGCAGGCGAGAAAGACAGGGACGAAGATTTGGAAGAGGAGGTGGAGGACTGATGATAGCGGTGCTGAAACATGAACTGCGGCTGTATTTCCATTCTCTAACCGCTTACGTCTTTGGTGCGTTTCTGCTGGTTTTCGTGGGAATCGGCGCCATGCTGTACAATATCCAGGCGGCCGTCAGCAATTTCGAGTATGTGCTCAGCTTCAGCTGCCTGGTCTTTGTGGTTATCGTCCCGATTCTGACGATGCGGGTGATTGCCGAGGAGCGCAGGCAGAAAACGGATCAGCTTTTATATTCCCTGCCGATTACGACGACCCAGGTCATTGTCGGCAAATATCTGGCTTTGCTTGCGGTCTATCTGATCCCCCTGGCGATTATCTGCCTGTATCCGCTGATTTTCGCCCAGTTCGGCGAGGTCTATCTGCCGACCTCCTATGGCTCCATCCTGGCCTTTTTTGTCCTGGGGGCGGCCCTGATTGCCCTGGGCGTGTTTATCTCTTCCCTGACGGAGAACCAGGGCTTCGCGGCCGGCATCGGCGTGGCGGTGATCCTGTTTAATTACTATAGCGTCAGCCTGGCGGAGTATGTTTCCTCCACAGCCTTCGGCTCCCTTGTGGTGCTGTGCGTGGCGGTCCTGATCCTGGCGGCGGTGATTAACCATCTGACCCGGAATGAAAACCTGGCCTACGGCATCGGCTTTGTCCTGATTGCCGGGATGGCGGTGCTCTATTTTGTGGATTCGACGAAATTTGAAGGGCTTGTGCCGGATATCATGACGAAACTCTCTCTTTTTGAGCGTTTCTATGCTTTTGTAAACGGCGTTTTCGACATGACCGCCATCGTGTATTATCTGACGGTGATCCTGTTCTTTTTGTTCCTGTCCGTCCAGTCCCTTGAAAAGAGGAGGTATAACTGATGAAAAAGAAAAATCTCCCCGCAGCCGGGGCTGAAGCAAAACAGGCGGAAAACCGGAAAGAAGCAGAAAGCCGGAGAAAAGCGGAGAATCGAAGGGAAGCAGAAAACCGGAGAAAAGCGGAGAACCGAAGGGAAGCAGAAAACCGGAGGGCGAGAAATAGGAACGCCCTGCGGGGCGGGTCCTACTCCCTGCTTATCTCGGCTGTGGTGCTGGCCATCCTGATTGCGGTAAACGTCTTTGCCTCCGCCCTGCCGGCTAACCTTACGCAGTATGATATCAGTTCTTCCCAGCTTTATTCCATCACCAGCAACACGAAGGTGGTAGTGAATGCCCTGGAGGAGGATGTGACGATCTACTGGATTGTCCAGTCCGGGGAGGAGGACGATATCATTGAAAATCTGCTGAGCCGCTATGAGAGCCTGTCCGACCACATCGAGGTGGTGAAGAGAAATCCGGACGTCTACCCCACCTTTGCCGAGTAGTACACCGATGAGGAGGTGGAGAACAACAGCCTGGTGGTGGAGTGCGGGAACCGGAGCCGCTATATCAGCTACAGCGATATCTATATCACCGAGACCAATATGTATTCCTACTATTATACGACCTCCTTTGACGGGGAAGGGGCGATTACATCGGCCATCGATTATGTGGTAAGCGAGGATCTGCCGCAGATGTACGTGCTGGAAGGACACGGCGAGGCGGAGCTGCCCTCCACCTTCAGCGATCAGCTGGAAAAGGAAAATATCGAAACGACCACCCTTTCCCTGCTGAATGTGGATGAGATTCCCGAGGAGGCGGACTGCATTTTGATTTATGCCCCGTCCAGCGATATCTCCGAGGAAGAGAAGGAAATGCTTTCCTCCTATGTGGAGGGAGGCGGCAAGCTGATGGTCATCGCAGGCCCCACGGAAGACGGGGTTCTGACCAACCTCTACAGCCTGCTGGAGGATTACGGCGTGACGACCAGCGAGGGCATTGTCGTAGAATCGGACCGGAATTATTATGCATTCCAGGCTCCCTATGTGCTGCTCCCCTCTATTGGCAGCAGCGAGATCACGGACTCTCTGATCGAGGAAAATTATTATGTGCTGATGCCGATTTCCCAGGGAATGACCGTGGGAACGGCCCCCGACGGGGTGACGGTGACGGAGCTTCTGACCACCTCCGATACGGCGTTTTCCAAGGTCGCGGGCTATGACCTGACCACCTATGAGTGGGAGGAAGGGGATATCGACGGGCCCTTTGCCCTGGCAGTATCCATTGAAAACGAGAGCGAGGGACAGATCGTTTGGTTTTCTTCCTCGGTATTCCTGGAGGATATGTACAATGCTTATTCTTCCGGGGCCAATGCGAATCTGGCGATGAATGCCCTGTCGTCCCTGGTCGGCGAGAGGGAGGCCATGTCCATCCGCAGCAAGTCCCTGAATTATAATTACCTGACCATCAGCGATTCCACGTCCTCCCTGCTGAGGGTAATGATGATCGGCGTCTTCCCTCTGGCGTATCTGGGCGTCGGCGTCTGCGTGGTAGTGAGAAGGAGGAGGCTGCAGAATGAAGCGGTATAAGAAAATCGTTATTCTTTTGGGGGTTCTGGCGGTCTGCTGCGTCGCGGCCTTTCTCGCCCTGAATTATCAGGAGGAGCAGGAGCAGATCCGAAACAGCGAGGAGATTATTCTTCAGATTTCATCGGACTCGGTTCAGGCCTTCAGCTGGGAGTATGAGGAGGACGGCGAGGAGGTGAGCCTTGCCTTCCACAAGACCGATGGCGTCTGGTACTATGATGAGGACGAGGCCTTTCCGGTGGATGAGGAGATGATCGCCGATCTTTTATACCAGTTCGAGGAATTCGGCGTCTCCTTCGTCATCGAGGAGGTGGAGGATTTCGGGCAGTATGGCCTGGAGGAACCGGTGGCAAGCATCCGGCTGTCCACGGAGGATCAGGACTATGAGATCCTTCTGGGGGACTACAGCACCATGGATGAGCAGCGGTACGTCTCCATCGGCGACGGCAACGTCTATCTGGTGCAGAACGACCCTCTGGATTACTACAGCGTCACGCTGGACGATATGCTGAAGGACGACGATACGCCATCCTTCGACCAGGTGACCAGCATCCAGTTTGCAGGGGAAGAGAATTACAGCATCCGGTATGAAGAGGAAAGCACGGCCACCTATTGCCCGGACGACGTTTATTTCGCGCAGATCGACGGCGGCAGCCTGCCGCTGGACACGGCGAAGGTGAGCAGTTATCTGTCCCATATCACGGCGCTGGATCTGCAGGACTATGTCACCTATAATGCCACGGAGGAGGAGCTGGCCCAGTACGGGCTCGATGATCCGGAGCTGACGGTGACGGTAGATTATACGACGGAAAATGAGGACGGCGAGGAAGAGGCGCAGACCTTTGTCCTCCATGTGAGCCGCTCGGCAGAAGAACGGACGGCAGAAGCGGAGGCAGAGGCAGAGGAAAGCGCAGCGGCGCAGGACGGAGAGGAAACGGAAGAGACTGCTGCTGAGACGGAAACGTCGGACGAGGAAACGGAGGGGTCGGTGACGGCCTATGCCCGCGTCGGCGATTCGCAGATCGTCTATCAGATCTCTGCGGACGATTATGAGGGACTGATGGCAGCCTCCTATGATTCCCTGCGCCACGCGGAGGTGCTGACAGCTGACTTCGCGGATATCTACCAGATCGATATTACCCTGGAGGACGTCTCCTACACCATTACCACAGAGGAGAGCGACGACGATGAGGCGGACAACGGCCGCGTCTACTTCTATCAGGAGGAAGAGATAGATATCAGCAATTTCCAAAAGGCGGCGGAGGCTCTGGAGGCCGACAGCTTTACCGACGAAACGCCGACCGAACGGGAGGAAATCAGCTTTACCGTCTATCTGGACAATGAGAATTATCCGCAGGTTCAGGTGCAGCTTTACCGCTATGATGGCACCTATTGCCTGGCCGTGGTGGACGGGGAGCCCTTCGCTCTGGTAGACCGCGCCGGCGTGGTGGATCTGATGGAGGCGGTCAACGCCATCGTGCTGAACTGAGACAGCGGACTAAGCCGCCCGGAGTCGGGGGTGCAGACGAAGATGACGGACTGAAATAGCAAATGAAAATGGCGAATGAAAAAGGCCGGGCGGCGTTATGCTGCCCGGCCTCTTGGCGCGTACAAAAGGTTAAAACCCATGCCTTCCCTGGCCGTCCCGCTCAAAAGACAGGTATCTTGTCCCCTGAAAGGATAGAAGTCCTGTGTCTCCTTCGGCCAGGATGCCATATTCTTTTCCGCTGACGTAAAATTCCATGCGGTCGCCGCTCTCCACCTGGAAGGTCACATAATACGAAGTCGATGAGGAAAAATGGGAACTATGGTTTGCATTTGCAGGGCTGTGGATGGTCACCAGATTGTAACAAATCTTTCACAGAAACTTCAAAAGCTAGCTATTGACATTCGGAGGAGGGAATGCTATCATGGCATCATCCGACGGGAGGTGATGAGATGGCGGATCAGAGTACATGTGGGACGCTGATTAAGCAGGCCCATGACGAGCTGGAGCGCAATGCGAACAACTCCATGAGAGCCTACGATATCACGATGGCACAGTATAATGCTTTGCTGGCGCTCGGCAATTGTGCGGATGGTCAGTTATCTTTAAAGGAGCTGGAGCGAATGCTCCATGTGGCTCAGTCCACCGCGGCCGGGGTGATCGGTCGCCTGGAGCAGAAGGGGCTGGTAGAGACCTTTGGAAACACCGGCGACAGGAGGATCAAGATGGTGAGGATTACGCCGTCCGGAACGGAATGCTGCCGGCGGGCGGATCAGGATATGAGCTGTGCCGAGGAGGCGCTTTTGTCAGGGCTGACCGAGACGGAGAGAGAAATTTTTCTGCTTCTTCTGAAAAAAGTATGCCGCACGCTGTAGCGGGAGAGAGCGAAAAAGACAGGCTGTAAAGGCAGGCTTTCGGAACAATAATTTGAAAGCATGCTATTGGAAAGGATTGCTCTCTGGCAGGCCTTTTTCAGGGAGGCGGGGACGACACCGAAGAAACCACAAGACCACAAGAAGAGATTACAGCAGAAAGCGAGGAAATAGAGTATGAGTTACGAACCCAATGAAACCCAGAACAGACAGGAAAATATAGAGCAGGCTGAACCGGCCGAAGAAAGAGCGGAGGCTGCAGAGGCTGGCGAAAAGGCAGAGGAGACCGCAAAAGAGCCGGCTTCCGAACCGGCCCCCGATCCGGTCCGTGCGTCTGCTTCCCAGACGGCAGAGAGAACGGAAGAGAAGCAGGAAGA
This sequence comes from uncultured Lachnospiraceae bacterium, assembly GCA_944383835.1. GTDB lineage: Bacteria > Bacillota > Clostridia > Lachnospirales > Lachnospiraceae > RGIG7193. The sequence goes on from CALWRE010000176.1 coordinate 17,285, forward strand.
GAAAAAGTCGGAAAAGAAGCGGAAGAAGGGCGGATTCTGGAAGGGCCTGGGGCTCCTGGTGCTGGCCGCTATCGTCGCCTTTGCCAGCGGTTATGCCGGAGCGGTTGTGGCCAACGAGAGAGCCGGGAAAGTGGTAATCCAGAGCGTAGCGCCCTCCGATGACGGCGGCAGCGGAGAAAATAACGCGGAATCCACCGGCAGCGAGTCGGGCACCGCGGCGTCCGGAACGGAGCTCTCCGGCACGGAGGTTGCGGCGCTGATCAGCCCTACCGTGGTATCCATTACCACAGAGCAGATGGTGCTGAGCAATTACTGGTTCGGCGCACAGGTCAGCAGCGGGGCAGGCAGCGGCGTGATTATCAGCGAGGACGGATACATTCTTACCTGCGCCCATGTGATAACCGGGGCAGACACGATTGTCGTGACCACATCCGACGGCACGGAATACGATGCGACCGTGGTCGGCAGCTATGAGGACGGAGACATTGCCGTTCTGAAGATCGACGCCCAGGGCCTGCAGGCGGCCGTACTGGGAGACAGCAGCCAGATTCAGCTGGGCGAAACCGTATATGCGGTGGGCAATCCCGGCGGAACCCTGGGCGGCTCGATAACGGACGGTATTATCAGCGCCACGCAGAGAACGATTACCGTTGCGTTGGAGAATGCCAACGGTTATCAGACCGGAACCATTACGCTGGACGTTATGCAGACCAGCGCGGCGGTCAGCCCCGGCAACTCCGGCGGCGGCCTGTTTAACAGCCGCGGAGAACTGATCGGTATTGTGAATGCCAAGAGTTCCGGCCAAGACCAGGAGGGCTTAGGCTTTGCCATCCCGATCAATACGGCCCAGGAGATTGCCCAGGCGCTGATCAATGACGGCACTTATACCGATCCCAACGGCGGTTCTTCCGTAACGCAGAGCAGCAACCGTGCGGTATTGAATATCGTCGTCACCGAAATTGACAATATGACGGCGCAGATATATGGATATCAGCCGGGCGTTTATGTGCAGTCTGTAGTGGAAGGCGGAGCCTCCGACGGACTTCTGGAGGCTGGCGACAGGATTATCAGTGCAGGCAGCCAGATCGTTACGACGACGGATGAGCTGTCTTCGGCATTGGCCGAGTACGAGCCTGGAGATGTAATCACAGTTTCCGTGGAAAGAGACGGGCAAATGGTGTCCGTAGATATCACTCTGGCGGAGAACACGGCCCAGGCCGACTGATAGCTGACGATAATGCGGCGAATGCAATAAATGAGGCGGTGCAGTCTGAAACGAAAGGCTGCACCGTTTTGTGAAAGGGAAAAATGGGAGAACAGAAAAGCAGGGTAAAAAAAGCGGCAGAAGAAGGAACGAAGAGAGAGAAAGCTGCGGAGAAAGCCGCGGAGAAAACGGCGAATATCGACGAGCGCCAGCTGGAGGAAACCGCACAGGCCGCCAGACTGCTGGCGGACTGGTACCGCAGGACCGGGAGGGAGCTCCCCTGGAGGAAGGACAAGGACGCCTACAAGATCTGGATTTCCGAGATCATGCTCCAGCAGACGCGGATCGAGGCGGTCAAGCCCTATTACGCCAGGTTTATGGAAGAACTGCCGGATATGGCCTCCCTGGCCCGTGTGCCGGAAGAAAGGCTTTTAAAGCTGTGGGAGGGCCTGGGCTATTACAGCAGGGCGCGGAATTTGAAAAAATGCGCCGTCCAGGTGATGGAGGAATACGGCGGCAGCCTTCCGGCGGATTACAATGCGCTTCTGAAGCTGCCGGGAATCGGCCCCTATACGGCGGGAGCCATCGCCTCCATCGCTTATGGACAGGCCGTCCCGGCGGTGGATGGGAACGTGCTGCGGGTGCTGGCCCGTTTCCTGGCGGACCGGGAGGATATCAGCCAGCCTGCGGTGCGCAAAAGAGCCTGGACATTGCTGTCCGCCGCCATGCCAAAGGATTGTCCGGGCGAATTTAATGAAGGAATTATGGAACTGGGCGAGACGGTCTGTCTGCCCGGAGGCCGTCCCCTGTGTGAGAAATGTCCGCTGGAGAAATTATGCCGGGGCCGCCGGCAGGGAATGGAGGAGGAGCTGCCGGTGAAGGCCGCGCCCAAGCCCAGGCGGACAGAGGAGAGGACGATCCTGATCCTGCAGAGGGAAACTGCGGACGGATGCCGGCAGACGGCGATCCGCCGTAGGCCGGGCAAGGGACTTCTTGCCGGCTTGTTTGAACTCCCCTCCCTGGATGGCTTCATCGGAGAGGAGGGGGTTCGCCGTTATCTGGCGGAGCAGGGCCTCTCCCCTCTTCGGATTGAGAAGGCCGGGCAGGCCCGCCATGTGTTCAGCCATGTGGAATGGGATATGGAGGGCTATCTGATAGAGCTGGCGGCCGCTAAAGAAGCCGCCGGCGCAGGGACAGCCGGCGAAGAGGCGGGCGGTTTTTTGTATGTGGACAGCCGCCAGCTGCGGGATCGTTACGCCCTCCCGTCCGGCTTCCGGGCGTATAGGAAATGGATTTTATAGTGCGATATGGGTGAAGGGAATCCGCTCTTTCTGTAGGAGGGCGGCTTCCCTTTTTTGGCAGGTAAAGATAAAGACCTGGCCGGAGTAGTTTTCCGCCAGCCACCGCAGGCTGTGGGCCAGGCGCTCATCGTCGTAGGCCAGAAAACAGTCGTCCAAGAGCAGGGGCATTCCGCCCTGGGGAAAGATCACATCCACAGCGGCCAGCCGCAGGGCCAGCCATATCTGCTCCAGGGTTCCCTGGCTGAGGGATGAGGCGGGAACCGTGCGGCCGTCGGCGCGGACAAACAGATTCAGGCTGTCATCGATGGATAATTCCCGGTAAGCGCCGCCGGTCAGGCCGGACAAGATCTGGGACAGGGAGCTGTCCAGCCGGGGGCCCAGGGAAGAAGCCTGGCGTTCGGCCAGCCGGGCCAGGGTGGTCATGGCCAGGGCAATGGCCTGTATGTCGAGACGCACCTTATCCTGGGCGGCGGCCTTCTCCTCCAGGGCGGCCAGCTCATCCTCCGCGGCCCGCAGCTTTTCCAGAGCCTGCTCCCAGTTCCACTCCTGGCGGCTGGCCTCTTCGTACAGGCGGCGGGATTCCTTCAGCCTGAGCCGCAGGGCCTCCCTCTTCTGGTAAACTTCCCTTCGTTTTTTTTCATCGCCTCCCGAGGTATTTCCGCCCGAGTTATTTCCTCCCGAGGTATTTCTTCCCGAGGCTTTTTTCATAGGGAGCTCTTCGCGTTTCGGACGGCGAAGGGCAGCCCAAAGCAGGACGGCGGCCGCCGCCAGGCCGGAGGCAGCCGCAGGCAGAAAGAGCTCCTCTGCAAAGCATAATACGGCCGCCGCCAGAAGGAGGACGGAGCAAATTACGCCGCTCAGCCGGGGAAAGCGACGGCTGCGGGAGGCGGAGCTGCTTCCGTCGTTTTCGTACTCTCTCGACCCTTCTACCCCGGAATCTGTTTCGCTGTCCAGCTGGTTTAAGCAGTTCTCGATTTCCTCCTCCAGCCGTTCCTTTCGGCCCCGGAAGGAGGCGTCGGCAAGAATAGCTTCCAGGCGCTGTTTCTCCTCTTTCAGCCTTCTTATGGAGGAGTCAAGGCTGGGATCCAGCAGAGCCTCCTTCTGCCTCTTTTCCGCCCGCAGCCGGGCAAGGGCCCGGTCGGCTTGGATGGAGGGGCTGCCTCCTGACCGGATGTCGGAAAAGCTTTGGGCCAGCTGGCCGGCCAGGGAGGCGTCCGGGGCGGCTCGCAGCTGGCGGATGCTGATGGTATTCTGGAAAATCGGCTCGGTCAGGCCCTCCAGAACCCCTTCCGGCAGCCCGCCGCCGCACAGGGACCGCCCCTGCCCTTCGGCGGTAAGATAACAGGATTTCTTGTCCGAGCGGAGGCTTCGCTCCCCGGTATAGATCCGATCACCGCTCTCAAAGGAGAGGCTGCCCCCATAGATTCCGTCGTGCTCCCAGGGAAGATAGCGGGAATACAGGTCCGTTCGGGCGGCCTTTCCGCGGCTTCGCTCCAGGCCGAAGAGCATGGCGCCGATAAAGGCGTGAAGGGTGGACTTGCCCGCCTCATTGGGGCCGTCGATCACATGGATTCCATCCTGAAAGGAGAAGGAGCGGCGATAGAACTTGCCGAAGGCCGCAATTTCCGCATGCAGAAGCTTCATCGGCGGACCTCCTCTCCCAGGCAGGCCCGCACGCCGCAGGCCAGGGCCCGCTCCCGCAGAGGGCCAGCGGGCTGGAGCCTCATCTCGGCGATAAACTGTCCCAGAAGGTCGCTTGCGTGCTGGGCGTAAAGCTGGTCATAGTCCAGGGCAATGCTGGTGCGGTCTTCCCAGCGGGCAATAGGGAAGGGCAGGGACAGGGGGACGGAAAAATCCGTATCCATATCCCTCTCGCCCTGTACCGTGACGAGGTAATAATTCTGCGTTTCGGAGGCCACCGCCTTTTCCAGAGAGAGGGCCAGCTTTTCCCTGGTGGTGGAGGCGTCCACGGTAACGGTCAGGGGGACGTAAGCCGCCGAGGCGCAGGGAACAAAAGTCAGGCGGACGCCTTCCCGCGTCACGTCCGCCTCAATAAAGCCCCGCCGGCCAGTGTCGGTGCAGTCCAGAGGTTCGGGGGAGCCGCACCAGGCCAGCCGCAGCTCTTCCCGCAGCAGAGGCTTATGGATGTGGCCCAGGGCGGCGTAATGAAAGCCGGCGGCGGCCAGACGGCGGATATCGATGGGGACATGGGCCGCGTCTCCCCCGTGGGCCAGCAGGATATGGAGGCAGCCGTCGTCAGGGATGCGCAGATGGTCACAGAGAGCCTCATGAATCTCCGGCTGGCTGTAGCTGAAGCCGTGCACCCGGACGCCCAGATGGGAAAAGAAGACGGAATCCAACCGGGGGGAATCCAGGAGGGTCACATTGTCAGACCAGGCAAAGTCCCGGTAGTGGGAGGAAGACGACAGACAGTCGTGATTGCCGGCGATTAAAACCACCGGCATCGGGGCCAGGGAGGCCAGGAGGGAATCGACCTCCCGAAGCTCCCGCAGAAGGGGTTGGCGGTGAAAGAGGTCGCCGGCGATCAGAAACAGATCGGCCCATCGTTCCTTCGCCGCCCGGACGATGCGGCGAAAGGTTTCCCACAGAGCCTCGGCCCTCTCCTCGCTCCAGGGTTTTCCCCTGTCCGGGCGCATGCCCAGATGCAAATCCGCTGTGTGAATGATTTTCATGTATGTTCTCCGATTAAAAGCACAGTTGATGGAAAATGCGGCTGCCGGAAGGCCAGCAGCCGTGCGATGGAATCACCCCACCCAGGTGTCCATCAGGATCATCACGATAACGCCGACGAGCAGGGAATAGGTGGCCAGCCTCTCATTCCCATTGCTGTGGGTTTCCGGAATCATTTCATCGCTGATCACGTAGAGCATCGTTCCGCCGGCAAAGGCCAGGGCGAAGGGGAGGACGGCGCCGGATACGCCGGCGGCGAAATAGCCGATGAAGGTGCCGACCACCTCTACCAGGCCGGTCAGGGAGGCGATGAGGAAGGTACGCCCCTTGCTGACCCCGCTTAAAAGCATCGGGGAGATGATGATCATTCCTTCGGGAATGTTCTGCAGGGCAATGCCCAGGGCGACGGTCAGGGCCCCGCCGGGATCCTCCCCGCCGAAGCTGACGCCGGCGGCCAGGCCCTCGGGCAGGTTATGGATGGCGATGGCCAGCACGAAGAGAAGCACCTTGTCCAGGGAGGCGTTATGCTCGTGGGACTCGATGTCCACCCCGGTCAGATGGTGCAGGTGGGGCGTCAGCCGATCCGCCGCGTTCAAAAAGAGAGCGCCGCAGAGGATGCCCGCCGCGGTCATCCAGATGCCGGATTTCCCGGCCGTCTCCATCGAGGGCAGGATCAGGCCCAAAATAGCGGCCGCCAGCATGACGCCGGCGGCGAAGCCCAGGATGGCGTCGGCCATCCGCCTGGATACATTTTTAAAGAGAAAGCCAATCAGGGCTCCGGCGACGGTAGCGCCGCCGATGCCCAGGGCAGTTAGAATGACAATTTCCATAAGAGCTCCTTTTTCACATCGTTAAATTAAGTTTACCCAAATCAAGCCGCAAATCCCCAAAGATATTCACCGTTATCTGATCCGCAAAGGTATAGAGGGCGGGGCCTTCATCGTGCTCCATATCGTAGACGATGACAGCATGCCTTGCCGGATCCACAATCCAATATTCCCGCACGCCTGCCGCCCGGTAAAGGGCCAGCTTCGTGTAATAATCCTGCCGTTTGCTGCCGGGAGAGACAATCTCGATAATCCAATCGGGTGCGCCGTGGCAGCCTTTTTCATCAATTTTTTCAGGATCACAGATAATGCTCAGATCCGGTTCCAGATAATTTTCTCCGCAGCCAGGGGCATCGGACTGCAGGAAGACGGCGAAAGGCGCGGGAAAGACCTCGCAGGGACCGCCCTGCCGGTCAATATGATCGGCAATCGCCCGGCTCAGGGCAAAGGAAATCCGCTGATGCAGGGTGCTGGGCGGGGCCATATAATAAATCTGGCCGTCGATCAGCTCGGCCCGCGTCCCCTCGGGTAAATTGTAAATATCTTCGATGGTATAGATGCGTTTCTCCGGCAGGGGCATATGTTTACATCCTTTCATTGCGCCGATTTTTAAACGAATTACTGTAATTATACATAAAAAAGATTAATTTTACATTCTGCAGTTCTAATATAGTCTATCATAGCACATGCCCCGCAGGAAAAACAAGGGGCAGGGTATTTTTGGAATATTCCGTTGTTTTCCTCAATAATTGCGGAAAAATTACCGTTTGATCTCATGATCTGCAGCTGATATAGTTATGGTGGACGGAGGGAGAAGGAATGAACAAAAAACGATGGCTGGCTATCCTGAAACGTCTGCATCCCACGGAAACAGTAACAAGCGAACAACTGGGGCGGGAACTCTCGCTCAGCAGCCGGACGGTGCGGAGTGAATGCAGAGAATTAAAGAACGTTCTGGAAAAAGAAGGTGCACATTTGATTTCCAGAACCAACGCAGGTTATCTGCTGCAGGTCGAGGACGAAGAAAAGTACCGGCGTTTTCTGCGGTCACTGGAAGAAAGCGATGCGATCCCCGAGACGAGCGAGGAGAGAGTACAGTATCTTCTGGAGATCCTGTTAGCCAACAACGAAGAATATGTAAAATTGGAAGACTTATGCGACCAACTCTACATATCCAGATCGAGCCTGACGGTCTGCTTGAAGGAGGTTCGCGAACTTCTGGAGGCATATAACCTGAAACTGATTATGCGCCCGAGCTATGGCATCCGGGTGGAGGGAAGAGAGTTTGACCTGCGTCTCTGCCTGGCCGCTTACACCATAGACCGGAAGAATCCGGGGGATGAAGAGAAAAGGAAATCTCTGGAGACCATCGCTCGCTGTATCCGGGAGGGACTGCAGGGTTCAGGCCTGCGTATCAGCGAGGTATCGTTTCAAAACCTGATTGTCCATATTTATATTGCACTGAAACGGCTGGGAGATAAAGCCCATGTCCCGCTGCGGGAGGAACAGCTGCGTCAGATTGAAAAGGAAGCGGAATTCCCTTATGCGGAAAAAATCGCCGCTTATCTGGAAAAAACCTTTGATGTAAAGATACCTCGGACAGAGGTTGGCTATATTGCGATCCATCTGGCAAGCAAGCGGATTTTTGAGAATGCCGGCGCTTCGGAGAATCTGGTGATCGACGATGAGATTTACGATATTGTGACCCATATGCTGGATGCAATTCAGGAAGGCTACAATATGGATTTTCACGACGACCTGGAGCTGCGGATGTTCCTGGCGGCCCACCTGGTACCCTTTTCCGTCCGTATGCAGTATGACATGAACCTGAAAAACCCGATGCTGGGGGAGATCAAAAGCCATTATACCATGGCCTATCTGATGGCGACGACTGCCTGCAAGGTCCTGGAAGAACATTACCACAAGCATATACAGGAAGATGAAATCGGCTATTTTGCCCTTCCCATCAGCCTGGCTATGGAAAGACGGCGTACAGAGATTGCAAAAAAGAACATTGTGGTGGTCTGTTCCACAGGGCGGGGCAGCGCACAGCTTTTACTCTATCAGATCCAGAGCCGGTTTGGGCGGTATCTGGATCGGGTGGAAACCTGCGACGTGCTGGAACTGCAGAATTTTGATCTTTCGGATATCGACTATATCGTCACCACGGTTCCGATACCGTTTTCGGTTAATCGGCCGATTCTGCACATACGGGCTTTTCTGGAGAACACAGATGTGGATGCCCTTCAGTCGCTGTTAAGCGGCCGGGAGAGATCGTCTCTGGAAAAGTATTTTCACCCAGACCTGTTTATGGCGGGGGTGGAGGCAAACACGAAGAAGGAGGCCATCGAAGCGATAGTAGCGCAGATCGCCAGGGTAAAACCCATTCCGGAAGATTTTCTGGAGGCGGTCTTTGAAAGGGAACAGTTGGCGGTGACGGCTTTTGGCAACCGTGTGGCAATTCCTCATCCAAACCGTCCGCTGACAGACGAAAGCTTTGTCTGCGTCGCGGTTTTAAAAAATCCGATTCTTTGGGGCAAGCAGAAAGTACAGCTGGTCTTTATGCTGTCGCTGAAGAAAAACGGCGAGGATATGCAGTATTTTTCATCGGTGACGTCGAAATTGCTTTTCAGCAGGGAATATGTAGGAGAATTGATTCGGCATCCTTCTTATTCCACGTTGATGGGCTTGCTGGAGAAAATCGAAAAAGAGGGAGAGAAAAGGAATGGATGAAGCATATGAGATTGCGTTTGAGCTGATCCTGAGCGCGGGCAATTCCAAGTCCAATTCCATGATGGCAATTCGGGCCGCAAGGGAATTTGATTTTGAGCAGGCGCAGGAGCTGTTAAGCAAGGCGGACGATGAATTTACCGCTGCCCATGAGATCCAGAATAAGCTTATCCAGGCGGAGGCCAGAGGCGAGGGCAAAGAGGTAAATCTGATTATGGTTCACGCCCAGGATCATCTGAGTATGGCGCTGGAGACGCGCGACAACGCCGGGGAGTTTTTAAATTTATACAAAATGATTTATGAATTGCAAAAGAAAAGCAAATAGGAGGGAAAGTAATGGAAAAGTTTATGAATGCAATGCAAAAAGTATTGATGCCAATTGCTAATAAGCTGAACGCTAACCGCTACATATTGGCCTTGCGCGACGGCTTTGTTTTGTCTCTGCCTTACACCATGGCAGGCTCCATCCTGACGGCCTTCCTGAGCGTACCGTTTTTGGCGGATATATTCGGGGAGGAGACAATGGCTGCGGTGCAGAGCTTCATGGCTCCGGCCAATCAGTTTTCCAATAGTATTATCTCGATATTTGTGGTAGTTGGTATCGCTTACAGCTTGGCAAAGCGTTATGAGCTGGACGCCCTTCATGGAGCGGCGGTGTCATTGGTAGGTTTCTTAATTACCTGCCCTACCGTCATCACAGCGGACGGAGGCGTGAGCCTGAGCAATGTGATCGATATGGGATATGTTGGGGCCAGAGCCATATTTACGGCTATTATTATGGCGATTCTCTGCGTGGAGGTGTATCGCTGGGGAATTAAACACAAACTGGGAATTAAACTGCCTGCCGGGGTACCGCAGTCCATCCAGAATTCCTTTAATGCATTTTTGCCTGCCGGCTTGACCATAATCGTCGCTTTGATCATCCGTCAGCTATTTTTGCTTACACCCCAGGGAAATCTCACGGATTTTGTATTCTACTGGGTACAGAGACCGCTTACCGGCCTAGTACTGAATTATCCCAGCATGCTGCTGCAAGGCGTACTGAATAACCTGTTCTGGTTCTTCGGCCTGCATGGCCAGACCATGACCAACAGTGTTTTCAGGCCGTTTATGCAGGCTGCAGCTACCGAAAATCTGGAGGCTTTGGCAGCTGGTTTGCCGCTGCCCAACATCTTTTCTTCGACTTTCCAGAATATATGGGTATTCTTTGGATTCTGGATTTCCGTTCCGCTGCTGATCGCTCTGTGGTTCTACCGTAAAAAGAGAAAAGACTGGGCGGGCGTGATGAAGATTGCTCTGATTCCGGGACTGTTCAATATCTATGAGCCGTTAATGTTCGGATTTCCGCTGGTGCTCAATCCCTATATGTTCATCCCGATGATGCTGACGCCTCTTATTTCCGTTACAGTCGGTTACCTGTGTACGATTATTGGCATTTGCGGAATCCCTACGGGCGTATCGCTCCCGATTGTGACCCCTGTATTTATTTCCGGCGTACTGGGAACCAACACCCTGATGGCTGGCGTTATTCAGCTGCTGCTGATGATTCCGCTGGCTGCCATGTGGTATTTCTTCCTGTCGATTCAAGACAGGGCAGAGAGGCAGAGCGGTCTCTATGTGGAGGAGGAAAATGAGCAGAAATAAAATGTGCCGAGATAAGGTGCTGGGCGCTCTGTACGGGGCAGCCTATGGGGATTCGCTGGGAGCGGTGACCGAATTCTGCACGCGAAAGGAAATCGTGCAGGCGTTTCCCGCAGGATGTCGGGATTACGCGGCGTCGATCAGTCGGATTACCCGCGGGATTATGCCGGGGACAGTGACAGACGATTTCGGATCCAGCTGCTATTTCATGCGGGCCATCCTGCGGCACGGAGGCCGGTTTGACCGGGATATCGCTGTGGAGGCGGTACTCGACTGGTCGCAGGACGAGATTGTCTTTGCAAAATATGCGGGCCAGAATACGAAGGCGGCGATGGAACGGGTTAAACAGGGCATTATCATTGACGAAAACAGCAGACAGCAGCATTTCAGCCGTCAGAATACCAATGGAGGCGCCATGAAGGCGTCTCCGGCGGGGCTTCTGGCCTGTGGGGATCCGAAATTGGCGATTCAATATGCGTTGGATTTGTGCTGGCCCACCCATTATAACAGCGCTGCGGCTTCGGGGGCCTGCGCAATCGCCTGTGCCGTCTGCGAGGCGCAGCGGGAAGATGCCGCGCTGGATTCCATTTTTGAAAAAGCCATTGAAGGCGCGGAGCTCTCCCGCAGGCAGCTGGAGGCAGAGGGCGTGGAGGCTTTTGGGCCTTATGTCAGCAGAAGAATAGAGATGGCTGTTGAACTGGGGAGAAAGGCGCAGGGCTCAGAAATTTATGACTTGCTCAATGGCGTTATTGGAACAGGAATTTCCGTCCAGGAATCTGTCCCGGCAGTGTTTGCCATTATTGCGGCGAATAAAGGAGAATTCCTGTCGTCCGTCTGGTGTGCGGTCAATGCCGGCGGGGATACGGATACCATCGCGTCCATGACGGGAGCGATACTGGGCGGATATTGCGGGATCGATGCGGTTCCCCAGGCAGCCATTACAAGAATTAACGAGGCCAATCATTTCCTTGCGTTGCGCGAGACGGTGACGGAATATGCGGATCTAATTGAAAAGGAGTGTGATAAAATATGAGGATCATGTTGGCATGTGCTCTGGGTATGTCCACCGGAATGCTGGTGGAGCGGATGCGTGAGGCGTCGAAAAAGGCAGGCAGAGAGGATGAAATCTGGGCGGTGGATGTAGGCTCTGTGGATAAAAACGCGGGGAAATTTGATGTTTTGCTTTTGGGGCCTCAGGTCACCTATATGCTGGCGGATATGCAGAAAAAATATGGCTCTCAGGTGCCGGTGGCTCTCATCAAGCCGGTGGATTACGGTCGGCTGAATGGGGAAGCGGTGCTAAAGCTTGCGGATACCCTGGTAAAGGAAAAAAAGTAAAGGCGGTCCCCTATGGGCTGGGCATATAGTGGCTCTGATTATTGCCAAACGAGCGCTGCGAAGGTTCGTTTGGCAATTTGCCGTCTTATGTTTCCGTTTTATGGGCAGCGCCGGAATTGCTTTTTCCCGAGGAGATTGCTATAATAAAACAAATCTTTATGCCCGCTGGCGCGGGCATCACTAACCATGGAAGACGAGGAGGAGATAAAATGCGCCTGACAAGAGAGGATGCGTGGAAACTGTTTCGGGAGTACAATGAGAGCGATTCGCTGGTAAAGCATGGCCTGGCCGTGGAAGGCGTAATGCGCCGTTTTGCCCGCCGCTACGGGGAGGGCGAGGAGAAGTGGGGGATTGTAGGCCTTCTGCACGATCTGGATTATGAGAAGTACCCCGACGAGCACTGCATCAAGACCCAGGAGATTATGCGGGAGCGCGGCATTGACGAGGATTATATTCATGCCGTGGCCAGTCATGGCTATGGGCTCTGCTGCGATGTGAAGCCGGAGGAGACGATGGAATGGGTGCTTTATACCATCGACGAGCTGACCGGCCTGGTGACGGCGGCAGCCCTGATGCGTCCGTCGAAAAGCGTCATGGACATGGAGGTTAAGTCTGTCCGCAAAAAGTTTAAGGACAAGCACTTTGCGGCCGGCGTCAACCGCGAGGTCGTGACAAAGGGAGCCGAAGTGCTGGGCCTTTCCCTCGACGAGGTGATCGAAGAGACGATCCTCGGCATGCGGGATGTGGCGGAGGCCATCGGCCTGGAAATGCACGAAGCGCCCCAGGGCTGAAACCGGCGGTTTGCATTGTGTTTTCAGGTCGTCTCATACTGCTTGACGCATTTGAGCAGGAACTGATAGCGCAGCTGGGCGGCCTTCCATTCATAGATATAGCAGTCCACCAGAGCGGGATCCACTGCCTGCTCGAAGTTAGACAGGGCGCAGTCGATGACGCCCTTTGTGTGGAGCAGTTCTTTGTGCAGGCTGTCTAACTCGGCCTGCTTCTTTAATTTTGCTTCTTTTTCCTGTTTGGTCATCTCGCTTACCACCTCACTGTCTTATCGCTAATTCTATTATAATCCAGAATTGGCAGGTCTATTCAAGTATTGGGAAAATATGTTTTTTATTTTTTTGAAAAATACCGCTTGACAAGCGGGGGATTATCTGCAATAATATCAGTAACATATCAGTTTCGGATATATATTTTATTTTTCTATTTCTATTTCATTTGACAGTGTCCGCCGGACGGACGCATTCAGACCCGGTTTCCGGGGAGATTTTCACTTTTCATTTTTTCTAAACTGCAGAGGCGTGTGTTTTTTGTGCTGTTCTGTCATGTTCTGCCATTCTGTCCTGAGAGGTAAGAAGTAAGGGAGCAGTATGGAAAGGAGGCAGTATGTGGTCTGGTATTGTTGCGGTCTGGGACAGGGACCGGAAGTATGCCGCCAGGCTGAGCGGATATCTGCGCGGGCGGGGCAGCTGTCCTTCCCAGGTGGTTTGCTTTGAGGAAGAGGAGCGGCTTCGGTCGGCGGTGGAAAGGGGGCAGGTGGCCGTGGCCCTGGCGGGAAGGCCTGTGGCCGACAGCGAATGGCTGAAGCCTGCGGCTGTCTTGACCCTGACGGAGGGGAGGGAGGCCAGGGCCGGCACAGTCTGTAAGTATCAGCCGGCGAGGCAGATCGCCCGCTCTCTGATGGAGCTGGGCCTGTGGAAGGAGCCGGGCCGACCGACTGCCCTTCGCGCAGCCAGGGTTCGGGGAATCTATTCTCCGCTGGGAGGCTGTCTTAAGACCTCCTTGGGGCTGGTGATGGGGAGCCTGTTGGCGGAGGAGAGAAGCAGTCTTTTTATCAGCCTGGAGGCCCATTCCGGCTTTCGCACCCTCTTTGAGAGGCAGTATCCCGTGGACTTATCGGATCTCTTCGCCCTGATGCGAAGGGACGGAGATCTGGCCGACGGGCTGCCGGGGGCTCTGCAGTCTTTTGGCAGGCTGAAATATATTCCGCCGGTGATCTGGCCCGAGGATATCCGGGAGGCGGAACTCATGGAGCTAAAAAAGCTTCTGACGGCCCTGACCCATCTGGGGCAGTTTGAGGAGGTGGTGATCGATGTGGGTCTGGATCTGGCCCGGCCGGAGGAGGTGCTCTCCTGGTGCGACCGTATCTACCGGCCGGAGAAGGACGACGCTTTCTCCCTGGCGAAGTCCGCCGAGTACGACGCCTATCTGCGGGACAGCGGGAGAGAGGAGCTTCTGGGCCGGATGAAGCGGATCGAGCTGGGGTGCCTCTGCGCTGAGGCCTATAACGGAAGGCTGACCCAGTGGCAGAGGTGGGAGCAGATGATTCCCCTGGTGCGCCGGCTCCTGGACGGAGAGGAGGGGGAGGATGCGGGGGACGATTGAGGAACTCTGCCGCAGGGAGATACTGGAGAGGGCCGCCAGAGCCGAGGAGTTGAGCGACGGCAGCCTCTACCAGGTGATCGACGAGGTGATGGGGGAGATGGCGAAGGAGCATTATCTGCCCCTTTCGGAGCGGACCTCCATGCGCCGCCGCCTTTTTGATTCCTTCCGGCGGCTGGACATCCTGCAGGAGCTTTTGGAGGACGATTCCATCACGGAGATTATGGTCAATGGACACAGGAATATCTTCGTGGAAAGGGATGGGAAGGTTTTTCGCTGGGACAGTTGTTTTGAGAACCGGCAGAAGCTGGAGGATGTGATCCAGCAGATCGTAGCCAGGGTAAACCGGGTGGTGAACGAGTCCTCCCCGATTGTGGACGCCAGGCTCCCCGACGGATCCCGTGTCAACGTGGTGCTGCCGCCGATATCCCTGGACGGCCCGGCGCTGACGATCCGAAAATTTTCCCGAAAACCGATCACGATGGATCAGCTGATCCGCTGTGGCTCCATCGGGGAGGAGCCGGCGGCCCTTCTGCGGCTTTTGGTAAAGGCCCACTACAACATATTCATATCCGGGGGAACCGGTTCAGGCAAGACTACATTTCTTAATGCGCTTTCGCAGTATATTCCCAATCAGGAACGTGTGATTACCATAGAGGACTCGGCGGAGCTGCAGCTTTTGGAGCAGCCGGATTTAATTCGTCTGGAGACCAGGAGCGGCGTGGGCGAGGGCATTTCCATCCGTCAGCTAATCCGCTGCAGCCTGCGGATGAATCCGGACCGGATTATTGTGGGCGAGGTGAGAGGGGAGGAGGCCCTGGACATGCTCCAGGCCATGAATACCGGCCATGACGGTTCCCTGAGCACCGGCCATGCCAACAGCCCGTCGGATATGCTGATGCGTTTGGCGACGATGGTACTGATGGGGGCGGAGATTCCCCTGGCCGCCATCAACAGCCAGATCGGCTCGGCCATTGATATCCTGGTGCATCTGGGAAAGCTCCGGGATGGGAGCAGGAAGGTTTTATCTATAATGGAGGTGGACAATGATGGAATGGGAGGAATACGGCTTTCCCCGCTCTATGAGTTTGAAGAGACGGGGACCGACGAGGACGGCAGGGTCTGCGGACGCTGGAAAAAGCAGGCGCAGGGCCCGGCCGACACCCGAAAGCTCATCCTGGCAGGATGCAAAGATCTGCTACAGGGAATATAAGCTGTCCTGGAAGGAATGGCTGCTCTACGGGGCGGCAGGGGAGGCTCTTGCGGTGCTGATCGATTTTATTTTTTACCGCAGCCTGGTCTTTTTGCTTTTGCTTTCGCCCCTGGCGGTGATTTTCCCCTGGGCGATGCGGGGGAGGCTGGCAAAGAAGCGGAGGGACAGGCTGGGCGTGCAGTTTAGGGACGCTGTTTTGGCCTTATCTTCGGCCCTGCAGGCGGGATATTCGGTGGAGAACGCCTGGAGGGAGGCCTATGAGGAGATGGCCTGCGTCTACGGGGAGGAGGGGATGATCACCCGGGAATTTGCCCGGATGGTGCGGGCCATCGAGGTCAATGAGACGCCGGAATCGGTGATCAGCGAGTTCGCCGCCCGCTCGGGGCTCCCTGAGGCGGAGAGCTTTGCCGAGGTTTTCTGCCTGGCCAAGAGAAGCAGCGGGGATCTGGTGACGGACATGGACAATACGGCGCGGACCATCAGCGAAAAGCTGCGGGTGCGGGAGGAGATTGCGACGCTGACGGCGGCCAAGCAGCTGGAGGAAACGGTGATGACCTTTATCCCGGCGGGAATCATCCTCTATCTCAATTTTTCCTTCGATGGGTTTATGGATGTGCTCTATCAGGGGCTGGCGGGGAGGGCGGTCATGACGGTCTGCCTGCTCATCTATGGGGCGGCGGTTCTTTTGGGGTTTTATATGGTGCGGGAAGAGAGGTGGTAAAGGATGGATAAGGCGGCGGTGTTGGTTCTTCTGGCGGCCCTTGTCTTCTACTGGCTGAAGGTGGAGAGGCCAAAGGAAGAAGGGAAAAAGAAGAGAAAACAGATGGAGGCGGATTATCCGGAGCTCATCGCCAAGCTGACGGTGTTAATTGGGGCGGGGCTTTCCCTGCCCCAGGCCTGGATGCGGCTTTCGGAGGACTACCAGAGAAAGCGGGAGAAGGGAAAGGAACGCTGGGCCTTTGAGGAAATCTGCGTCACGGCCAGGCAGATGCAAAACGGGATGTCCGCCGGCAAGGCCTTCGGGGCCTTTGGCAGAAGAATAGGGCTTCATTCCTATATTAAGCTGGGCAATATCCTGGAGCAGAGCATGAAAAAGGGGACGCGGGGTCTCTATGAAATGCTGGAAGAGGAGGCCGGCCGGGCTTTTGAGGAGAGAAAGCATCAGGTGAGAAGGGCCGGGGAGGAGGTCAGCACCCGGCTGCTCATCCCGATGTTCATGATGTTCGGTGTTGTGCTGGCTGTGATTATGGTTCCGGCCCTGCTGTCCTTTTCCTTCTGATAGGCGAGGGAAACCGGGGAAAAACGAAAGAGAAAGGGGGATAACCATGCGGAAATTATGGAGAATGGTGGATAAAACAGGGAGGGAAAAAGCGATGATAGATAAACAAACGATGCCTCCGGCGGCGATGGATGGATCAACGGCGGACAAGCGCCAGGGAAACGAGGCGGCGGGAGGGAGCCTGTGGCTGCGGATGAAGGCTGTGGGGAAGGACTGCTCCGGGGCGGGGGTCATCGAGCTTTTGCTGATTATCGTGGTGCTTATCGCCATTGTAATCCTGTTCCGGGATCAGCTGATGGATCTGGCGGATCTGATTTTCGGCGAGATGTTTGATAAAGCGGAAAGCGTGTTCTGATGGCAGGAAGGAAGCGGATGGGAGGGGCAATCACCCTCTTTCTGAGCCTGGTGCTGGCGGTTCTTTTCTCTTTTCTGGCGATGGCCCTCCAGTCGGCGCGGACGGCGGGAAGCCGCTATCTGTTTTCCCTGGGGGCGGAGGCGGCGGCAAAGTCCATGTTTGCGGCCTATGACAGCCTGGTCTGGGAAGAATACCGAATCCTGATGCTGACGGATCAGGGGAAGGCGGAACGGATTGGCAGGGAATGCCTGGACAGCTATGAGAATGGAGGGACGCTTTTTTCCCTGTCCTTTTCTTCCGTTCGTCTGACGGAAGCGGAGACCTTCGTTCAGAACGGGGCCGCGGCCTGGGAGGAGGCTGCCGTATCTTATATGGAAGGAAGGCTGCCGGCGGAGTTTGTCTCCTGGCTGTGGGAGCAGAGCGGATTGGCCGAGGAGCTGGACAATATGCTGGCCTGGCTTACGGATTTCGGCGATTTCTTTGCCCCGATTGTGGAGCTGGAGCAGAAGCTGTGCGGGCTGGAGGAACAGCTGGAGCAGGGAATGGAGGCCTTTCGGGAGGCGAATTCCCTCTTGGCCTCGATTCGGGAGGGGGCGCAGTCCCTGGCGGCTCTGGCGCAGGGCGTGGGGCAGGACGAGGAGCAGGGCGAGGCGAACGAGGAGGAGCTTCGGGCGGCTTGGGTGGCTCTGCAGGGACTCTGCGGGCAGATTGGAGAGAACCGCCTGGGTTGGGTGGGAAAGCTTTCTCCCCTGGCAGGACAAATGTCCGGGATGCTTGCACAGCTTCAGGGTTTACAGGCGGAGCTGGAGGCATTTGTATCGGATATCAGCGGGAGGGAAGACGCGGCGGGACTGCTTTCTTTTTCCGGGATTTCGGACTATCTGGCGTCGCTGACGGAGAGGACAGACTTCCTGGAGGGCCTGCCGGATCTTCTCGCGGGGCAGATATCCGCTTTAGAGAGCCTGGGCGGCCTGGAATTTCCCGCTTTTGACAGTCTCAGTCCGGATGAGAGAGAAGCCTTTCTCTCCTCCCTGCTTTCTGCGCTGAATGTGGCTGGCGAGGCGATATGGCCGGAGGACCTGGCCCAGAGCCTGCCACAAGAGGAGGGCGGTACGGCAGAGGATGAAACCAACCTGCGCAGCCTTTTAAACCTGCGGGGCTGGCTGGAGAGGGGGATTCTGGGGCTAGTTCTGCCGGAAGGAGCCTCGGTATCCGAGGCCAGGCTTTCCGCCAGGCTCGGCCGCAGCCAGCGGGAGACAGAAGCAGAAGGGACTCTTACCGCAGCCTACCGGAATCTCCTTTACGGCGAATACGCCCTGCGCTATACGGATTCGTTCACCCAGGCCGACGAAACGGGGACGGCCGACGAAGCGGGACTGGCTGGCGAAGCGGGATTGGCTGACGAAGCGGGATTGGCCTACGAGACGGAGTACCTGATTGCCGGAGAGGAAAGCGACCAGGCCAATCTGGCCGCGGTGGCCTCCCAGCTTCTGCTTCTGCGGGGGGCGGCGAACCTGCTCTATCTGATGCAGGATGCGGAGAGCCGGAACGCCGTCCGCACGGTTGCGGCCGGGATTTCGGCTTTGCTGGGCGGCTTTATCCCTGCATCCCTTATTATGGCTTTTTTGATGATACTCTGGGCTCTGGGAGAAGGAGTCTGCGATGTGCGGGCCTTGCTTGCCGGGGACGAGGTTCCCTTCTTCAAAAATGCCTCCGCCTGGCGTCTTTCCTTTGACAGCCTTTTGTCTCTGGCAGACCAGGGTTTTGTCCGCACCAGGGAGGCGGAGGGGATGTCCTACGAGGAATATCTGCGTTTTTTGCTTTTTCCGGTGCCGCGGACGGAAAAGTGTTACCGGACGATGGAGCTGGCCCAGGAAAATATCGCTTCGGTCCGAGCCGGCTTTCAGATAGACCGGGCCGTCAGCCGGGCCGGTGTGGAGATCCGCGGCCAGGCCGCCGGGAGGGAGGCGGGCCTGGTTCTGACCTATGGATATGGAAATTGACGGAAAAAAAGAGGTAAGGAGGTGATTTTCCGTGTCCTTTCTTCCCAATTATGAGAATGTGTTTCGATCTATCGTGTTGTCAATTCAAGCCCTCTCCCGAATGAAAATTACTATTCATACTCATTCTTATTCGTCTTTTGACTCTATGCTATCCCCAAATTTCCTATATAAAGAACGGGCGGAAAGGACATGGAAAATCCCCTCCTTTCTCAGAAGAAGGACGGCGGCAAGCCTGACGCTGGAGGCTTCTTTGGCCCTTGCCTTCTTTCTCCTTTTTGTGATTTCTATCTGTTATCTGTTTCTGGTGATGCAGACGCAGCTGCGGCTTCAGCAGGCCCTGGAGCAGGTGGGGGACGAGGCGGCGCAGTATGCCTATGTGAGCGCCCAGATCGATTTGTGGGACAGCCAGTCGAAGCTGATTGGCAGGGTGCAGGATTTTCTGATGGACGAGCTCAGCGAAGAGGTCCTGCGCCTGCGTTTTTTGGCGGCGGCAGGAGAAGACTGGCTGGATCGCTCCTGCGTCCTGGGAGGGGCCTCCGGGATATCGCTGGAAGGGGATCCCCTCTTGGACGGGGAAGGGAGAATGCGTCTGGTTCTCTCCTACCGCATCCGCCTGCCCCTGGCGGCATTGGGCAGCTTTACCTTTTCTGTCAGCCAGCAGAGCTATCGCCATGCCTGGGTCGGTGATACGGGCATTATCAGGAAGGAGGGCCAGGAGGAGGAGACTCTGGTCTATGTGACGGAGGACAGTGAGGTTTATCATCTGACCTTGGGCTGCAGTTATTTGAACCTGACGGTCCGGCAGGTTCCCTTCTCGGCGGTGGAAAGCCTGCGAAATGACAGCGGCGCCCGGTATTATCCCTGCGAGCTGTGCCGGCCGGAGGGGAGCGGCGGGGCGGTCTATATCACACAGGACGGAAATCGCTATCACGGGGATCGGCAGTGCGGCGGCATCAGCCGTTCGGCAGAGGCCATTCCCCTGTCGCAGGCGGGAGACAGGCGGCCGTGCAGCCGCTGCGGCGGGCCGTAAGGCCGGAGAAGGAGGGGAGAAGTATGGAGATTTTGCTGCTGTTTTGGCTGGCGGTATCGACGGTCCAGGATATCCGAAGAAGGGAGATTGCCTCCTGGCAGCCCATAGCTGCCGCAGCCCTGGCTCTGGTCGGACGTTTCTTTGACGGGACGCTCCTGTGCTGGGATACGGCGGGGGTGATGGCCCTGGGCGGGCTGGCTTTAGGGCTGGGGGCCTTTTCCGGCGGACGGTTTGGCCTAGGAGACGGGGCTGTGTGTCTCTGCATAGGACTTTATCTTGGCCTTAGCCTCAGTCTGACCGCACTGGTGTTGGCCTTATTTTTGGCGGCTCCTGTATCTTTATACCTGCTGGCTGTGCGGGGCAGGCCGGCCGGGTCTGCCATTCCGTTTATTCCTTTTTTGCTGGCGGGAACAGCCCTCACCCTGCTGTTAAACTGAGAGAAAAGGGGAAGGAGGGAGAAGGAAAGGGTAAGAGAGGAAGAAAAGAGAGATGGGAAAAGAGAAGAAAGAAAAGAAGAAAGAAAAGAAGAAAGAGAAGAAGAAAGGGAAGAAGAAAGGGAAGGAGAGGGAAAGGAATATGGAGCGGGGAGCCGGAAAGAAAACGACAGCGGGAGGGAGACTGCCCGCCAGCTTCACGCTGGAAGCGGCCCTGATCGTCCCCCTGCTTCTGGCGGTAATCTTTATGACGCTGCAGCTGGCTCTGTACCTGCATGACTCCGTCTGGGCAGAGGCCTGGGTGCGGCAGAGGGTCTGGCAGCTAAGCCTGGCGGCGGAGGGAGGAGAGGCGGAGACCCTGCCGCGCAGCCAGACGGCGGAAGAGGGAAATAGGAAGAACTTGCAGCAGGACGAAGAAGAAAATCATAAGGTAGCGGAGGACGCCCTGGAACTGCCTCTGCCGGTTCTGCGTCTGGCTGATTATGCGGAAGGCGAAGGCGGCGGAGAGGTCTGGTTTGAAGCCTCTTTTAACGTAAATACGGTGGCTACCTTTGGAAGGCTGATCTATGACGGGCAGCCGCTGGAGACCAGCAGGCGAGCCGCGGAACGGGTGATCGACGCCCCAGGCTTTTTGCGGATTGCGGGGGCTATCCTGGAGGGAGGGGAGTAAACGTGGAGATAAGCTATGAGAGAAACTTAAACCGGGCGGTGATGATCCTGCCAGGCCGGAAGGAGGGAGAGGAAAATTACTGTCAGCGGATGATCCTGGAGAATAAAATCAGGGGTTTCGTTCCGGTGAGCCTTTTGGAGACGGAGAAGGGGCAGGAGTATTGTTACCGGATTTCGGGTTTGGTCAGCCTGGAAGAGTATTTGGAGCATTATTTTCTGCAGGAAAGTTTTTTGAAGCAGCTGATTTTCGACTTATGCCGCTGCCGGGAGGAAATGGAGGAATATCTGCTGCCGGAGGACTGCCTTTTGGTGGATCTTCGGACCATTTTTACGGAGGAAAAAGAGGAGCCGGCGTTTTTATTCTGCCTCTATCCCGCAGGCGGAAGGGATGTGCGGGAGGATATTCGCAGCCTGTTAAAGCACCTGATGGGAAAGACCGATCCGGCGGATGAAAAATGTGCGAATCTATGCTATCGGCTCTACGGGCTTGTGCAGAAGGAGAATTTCTATCTGGGAGAGTTTATGGCAGCCCTGGAGGACAAAGAGGAGGAGACGGGGGTATTGCCGGAACCGGAAAAGAAAAAATGGACAAAACAACTCTTTGCCGGCCGGCGAAACGGTGGTATAATGAAAAACGTCAGACATTAAACCGACAGAGAGGAAAATGCGGATGCGGATTTACAGGGAAAGCTATAATATGTACGGCCAGGGGTTTCGTCCGTTTGTGACCTGGATTCTGCTGGCAGCCAATATCCTGTATTTTATCTGGCTGGAGATCGGCGGTTCCACAAACAACAGCTACTATATGATTGCCCATGGAACGATGGTGCCTGCCCTGGTCGTGGAGACAGGGGAGTACTACCGTCTTTTTACCTCGTTTTTCATGCATTTCGGTTTTCGGCATCTGTTTAATAACATGCTGCTTTTGTGGTATCTGGGGATGCGTCTGGAGAAATACCTGGGGCATTGGCGCTTTGCGGTGGTGTATCTGCTGACCGGACTGGGGGCGAACGCCGTTTCCCTGGTTTATTACCTGCTTACAAATCCTTTTGTCAACTGCGCCGGGGCGTCCGGGGCGGTCTTTGGGATTGTGGGGGCTATGCTCTGGATCCTCCTGCGCCACAGGGGAAGGCTGGCGGATTTGACCAGCCGGCAGCTGATTCTGATGATCCTGTTCACCCTGTACAATGGCTTCAGCAGCTCCGGCGTCAACAATTCGGCCCATTTGGCCGGACTGGCCCTGGGTTTCCTGCTGGGCATCCTGTTCTACCGGGGCGGAACGAAGATCGTGGGCAAAAAGCCTGTTTACCGGAGCGGGAGCTGGTAAAGATAATGGGTAAGGGTAACGGGTGAAAAAGCATCGAACGCCTGGAAATTCCGGGTGAAACAGATAGAAAGGAGAATGTTAAGATTAAAATGAAGAAAGAGGACTGCATTTTCTGCAAAATCGCCGCGGGGGAGATTCCTTCCAATACGGTATATGAGGACGACAATTTTCGGGTTATTTTAGATTTGGGACCGGCCAGCACCGGTCACTGCCTGATTCTGCCGAAGAATCATTTTGACGACGTCTGTTGCCTGAACCAGGATGTGGCGGCGAAGGTGCTGCCCCTGGCGGCCCGTATCGGCGAAGCCATGAAAAAGGGACTGGGCTGCACCGGCTTTAACCTGGTGCAGAACAATGGAAGAAGCGCGGGCCAGACCGTGTTCCATTTCCACCTCCATGTGATTCCCCGCTATGAGGATGGCCCTGATATGGTGAGCTGGACGCCCGGCAAGCCCACGGCGGAAGAGATGGCCTGCACGGAGAAGAAAATCCGGGAGGCTCTGGAGTGCTGAGGCAGAGGCATTTCTGCTGTGAGGTGTCTTGAAGGAAATGCTTGGAGGAAACAGTTAGCAGTATATCAGGAAAATAAGGTTTTTCTTGCATATTTTAGTGCTGCATGGCATAATATAAGTAAGAAAATCTTACCTGAAAGGAGAAAAATTTTATGAATACTCAAATTTTAACTGTTTCTTCCAAAGGTCAAATTTCTTTACCCGTCAGTATCCGAAAGCGTCTGTCCATTGAGTCTGGAGACAAGCTAGTGGCTTATATATCAGGAGATGTTATTATGCTTAAGGCATTAAAGCTTCCAACAGCAGAAGAATTTGAAGCATCTTTGGATGAAGCGCAGAAATGGGCTGCTTCTGTTGGTTATACCGAAAACGATGTCGATGATATTATTAAATCCGCTAGAAAGAAAAAGAGGACATGAAAATTGTGACCGCAAAGGAATTTTGTGAAAGATATATGCTTGATTGAAATAGGGGTTTTGCCGTTTCCACTGTGGCACGATTTGTGTGGAGATACGTTGAAAAATATGATAAATTTGCTGTATCAGCAGCGAAAACCGATTGAAAGGCGGCCCTGTGCCGTCTGAGACGGAGAGAATCCAGCCGGCAGGGCTCGCTCTGCCGGCTGAAAGTATTGTAGGGGAAACGAAGATGGAAACGGCAATTCGGCAGATATGGGAACAGCTTTCAGAGAATGGGTTTATCACGTCCAAGCAGATTGCGGCGGCGGTTCATATCAGTGAGAGAACGGTGCGCAGCAGGCTGAAAATGTTGGAGAGCGAACTGAAGAGGCACGGAGCTCGCCTGGTTGCCAAACAGGGTTACGGTTATTGCCTGGAAATCACCGAC
Organism: uncultured Lachnospiraceae bacterium; assembly: GCA_944383835.1. GTDB lineage: Bacteria > Bacillota > Clostridia > Lachnospirales > Lachnospiraceae > RGIG7193. The sequence goes on from CALWRE010000176.1 coordinate 41,076, forward strand.
CGGGAGGAGTACGAGGCCTTCTGCTGCCAGCAGAACCAGGAGGGAGAGCTGATTCCCAGCAGCTCGGAGGAGCGCCAGCAGTTCCTTCTGGCCTATCTGCTCAATCACAGCGAATATGTAAAGATGGACGATCTAAGCCAGCTTCTGTACATCTCGCGCAATACCCTGACGGCGGATCTGCGCAGGGTAGAATATATCCTGCGTTCTTATCATCTGGAATTGGAGCGCCGGCCCAATTACGGAATCTGCGTTTCCGGCGATGAGTTTGATAAAAGGCGGTGTATCGCCAACTGCCTGCTGGCCGGGGACTGGAGCTTGAAAGGCGGTAAGAGAGAAAAAGAGAGCAAGCTTTTGTCGGATATCCTGTTTGAAATCAGCCGGGAAGCGCGATTGAAGATGGCGGAAAGCTCTTTTGAGCGGCTGATCGTCCACATTTATGTGGCAAACGGCCGCATTATGAGAGGGCAGAGGATGGAGCTGGAGGAGAGGGCAAAGGAAGAAATTGAAAAAAGCATACAGCCGGGGAGCCGGGAATTGGCGGAGCGCATCGCCGGTGAGATAGAAAAAAAGCTGCATATCCATTATAACGAGAGCGAAATCCTATATCTGGCCCTGCATTTAAGCGGCAAGATTTCCTCGGATTCGCCGGGGCAGTACGGCTCCAGCCTGGTGATTTCCAGCCAGATCGACGAGCTGGTGCTCAAGATGCTGACAGCGGTATACCGGGAGAATAAGATAGATCTGCGAAACAACCTGGAGCTTCGGATGTCCTTAAACCAGCATCTGATCCCCCTGGACGTGCGGCTGAAATATGGTATTCCGCTGAAAAACCCTTTGCTGGACGAGGTGAAAAGGGAGTATGCCTTCGCCTATACCATAGCGGCCTCAGCCTGTACGGCCCTTGCGGAGCATTACGGGCGGGAGGTTCCGGAGGACGAGGTCGGTTATATTGCCATTCTCTTCGCCTTGGCGCTGGAAAAGCAGGGGAAGAAGATCGAGAAGAAAAACATAGTCGTGGTCTGCGTTTCCGGGCGGGGCAGCTCCCAGCTGTTCATTTATAAGTACAAGCAGGCTTTCGGCCAATACATCAACAGGATTTATGAGAGTACGATTTACGAGGTGGAAAACCTGGATTTTGCAGGCCTGCAGATCGACTATGTGTTTACCACCGTCCCACTGGCGGTGAAGCTGCCGGTTCCGGTCTTTGAGATTTCCCTGTTTCTGACGGACCGGGAGGTGAGCCGTTATCGAAAGCTCTTTGAAAGCGGGGACAACGGCGATTTTCTGGATCAGTATTATGACCGGAATCTTTTCATCGGCTGCCTGCACGCGGAGAGCAAGGAACAGGTACTGCGGGAAATGTGCGATCACGCGGCGAAATATCATGAGCTGCCGGAGGGCTTCTATGAGTCGGTGCTGCAGAGGGAGAGGCTGGGGCAGACGGATTTCGGCAATTTGATTGCAATCCCCCACGCCTGCAGCGTGATGACCCGGGAGAAGTTTGTGATGGCGGCGGTGCTTGACCGGCCGATCTGGTGGGGGCACAACGACGTCCAGCTGGTACTGCTGATTGCCCTCTCCCAGGAACCGGACGCGGATATTGAAAAATTCTATCAGATTATGACGGACCTCATTTCGGACGAAACGGCTGTACCGCAGATGCTGCAGAATCCCACGTTTGAGAATCTGATGCGGCTGCTGCGGAAGGAATAGGATACGAAGAAAGTGCAACAGGATGGCAACAGGAAAGTGGCGCGAAAGTGACATGGATCACACCGCGTCACTTTTTTCCGTTTTGGCTGCGGCAAATCCGGGGCTGGAGTTTTGCCGCCTGTGCGTTTATACTGGCCCTGTAAGATAAAAGCGCTGCAAATCTTAACGATAATCGATTATCCGCTTGACAGGGCGAAGAAGGAGGATTCTGATGAATCAGGAGTATGAGACAACAATCATGGAGCTGATCGTCCATGCGGGAGACGCCAGAAGCCTGGCTACACAGGCAATCCGGTCAGCCAGAAAAGGAAATTTTGCAGAGGCC
>CALWRE010000177.1 GCA_944383835.1 uncultured Lachnospiraceae bacterium
AGGACTGGATTGGGCGTTGTTAGTTGCATACAATCGAGGCAAAATGGAATCTGTAAGACATTCAGCTATCTATGATCGTTTCGCAAATTTAAGCAAAGACTGCGATATGATTATTGGCCATACTGCTAACGATAGAATGTTTGTTGTCCTGGATCGCTTTTTCAATGGGGAAATTACGGATATGGCATTGCTCAATAGCCTTTCAGCGTTGAAACTTGGTAAGCAATATGTAGTTTTAACAGAAAAGGCTTGCGAAAAAATAAAAATTCTTGAGGAACAAGTGCTTACGGAGAAGGATCGGGAGAAGCTGAAACAAGAAAGTGAAGCCAACCGTTCAAAAGGCGTTGCACTGGCAGAAGAAATTTGCCGGAAATATCGTCGGGAAGGCCGATTTTTAAAGGAAATATTAGAGGCAGGTGAATGAAATGGAAATCTTACCCTTGAAAAACGTCAACTCTGTGATATACAAGGCCGGTTGTTTGAACTTGCCCGAACAACCGGATTGGATTGTCCGCCGTTTATAGAAGCTTTTATGAACAGCAAAACGGCCGCCGCTCTTGATGATGTCTATGACCGCCTGCAATGGGCCGGCGAGGAATATATTCTGGAGGAATTAAATGATGAAGTTGGCGGGCTTAAAAAGGCCGGTGAAGTTTATTCTACGGAAATAATGTATTGGATCGGATATACTTACCGCTACTGGCATTACTATACGGGTGAATACAGTCGTGAAATATTTAAAATCGCTGATGCCGGAACAATGAACGATTGCTGGCTTGGTTTCCATACTTTGGATGTTGCAATGGCTATTGAGGATTTGAAATAAATTCATGAGAAAATTTCAAACGAGAGTTAGTTGACATTTACTGCCCGGTATGGTATATTCCGGTAGGAAACAGGGAGAAATTATCCCGGACAAAATAAAAAGAAGTGCGGCTGGATTGTAATAACAGGAAAAATGTCAGACGATTCAACAAAGCACTCCTTTTTTTAAGATTATTAGTTAGTTATATCTAACCATTCCGATGTCCAAAAACCGCGGACAATAATAAGGAAGTACCCGCGGGGCACACAGATGTCCAAAAACCGCGGACAATAATAAGGAAGGAGTACAGGGAACATGATGATCGATAAGAGGCTGATCCACTCGGTGGAGGAGAGTACGGCCTACATAAAAAGGAATGTAATGTTTCAATGGCTGAGCCTGGCGGGGAATATCGTGATGATTTTCTCCATTGCCACACTGTTTGGCCAATGTCTGGCGGGAGGGCTGCGGCCGGGCTGGCTGGCGGTCACCGTCCTCATCGCGGCGGCCGCCGCGGCGCTTCGCTGGGTCTGTACGGTGAAGGCCAGCCGCATGAGTTTTCTGTCGGCCCAGGCGGTGAAAAAGACCCTGCGGCGGCGAATTTATGAAAAGCTGCTGCGTCTGGGGGCCTCCTACCAGGAGCAGGTATCCTCCTCGGCGGCGGTGCAGATGGCTGTGGAGGGAGTAGACCAGCTGGAGACCTATTTTGGGGCCTATCTGCCCCAGTTTTTCTATGCGATGCTTGCGCCCCTGACCCTTTTTGCGGTGCTCTGCTTTGTCAATGTGCCGGCGGCGCTGGTGCTTCTGGTCTGCGTCCCTCTGATTCCGGTATCCATCGCGGCGGTACAGACCTTTGCCAAAAAGCTGCTGTCCCGCTACTGGGGCCAGTATACGGTGCTGGGCGATACCTTCTTAGAAAATCTCCAGGGCCTGACCACGCTGAAAATCTACCAGGCCGACGCTTATAAAAACGAGCAGATGAACCGGGAATCCGAGAACTTCCGCAAGATTACGATGAAGGTGCTGATCATGCAGCTGAACTCCATCACCGTGATGGATATCGTGGCCTACGGGGGAGCGGCCCTGGGAATGATCATGGCGGTAAGCCAGTACCGGGCGGGGGGAGTGGATTTCGCCGGCTGCCTGGCGATCATCCTTCTGTCGGCGGATTTCTTTATTCCGATGCGGCAGCTGGGCAGCTTTTTCCATATTGCAATGAATGGAATGGCGGCCAGCGATAAGATTTTCCGCCTGCTGGATGCGCCGGAGCCCCATCAGGGGGCCCAGAGCCTGGGCGGCGGGCCCTGTGGGATAGCGGTGCGGGGACTGCGGTTCTCCTATGAAAAGGAGAGGGAGGTTCTGCGGGGGATCGATATGGTGATGCCGGTCGGCAGCTTCATCGGAATCGCCGGGGAGAGCGGCTGCGGCAAGTCCACGGTGGCCGGCGTGCTTACCGGGGTTAACGCAGGCTATGGGGGCAGCGTGACCCTGGGCGGCATCGAACTGTCGGCCCTGGATGAAGCCAGCCGGATGCGGGCGGTGACTCGTATCGGCCACGACAGCTATCTGTTCAAAGGGACGGTACGAGATAATCTTTTGATGGGAAAACCGGAGGCCAGCGACGAAGAACTGTGGGCCGTCCTTGCGAGAACCCGATTGGATGAATTTCTGCGGGCCGAGAAGGGGTTAGATACGGTTCTGACCGAGAGGGGAGCCAATTTTTCCGGCGGCCAGAGGCAGCGGCTGGCCCTGGCGCGGGCTTTGCTTCACGACAGCTCTGTCTATATTTTCGACGAGGCTACTTCCAACATCGATGTGGAAAGTGAGAACGATATCCTGGAGGAGATTCGCCGCCTGGCCGGGAGAAAGACGGTGCTCCTGATTTCCCACCGCCTGGCGAACCTCCAGGAGACCGACCGGATCTACGTGATGCAGGCCGGCCTGGTGGAAGAGAGCGGAACCCACGAAGAACTGGCGGCGGCCGGCGGCCTCTATGCCAGGATGTGGGAGACCCAGAAAAATCTCGAGCAATTCGGCTATGAAAAAATAAAAGGAGAAAGCGAGGCGGCAGGATGATGAAAAAGAGAAGCAATCTGCATATCTGTCTGAAACTTCTGGGGCTGGTGAAGCCCCTGGCCGGCTTTATGGTGCTGGCGGTGACCCAGGGCATTCTGGGCCATCTGTGCGCGGCCTTTATCACAATACTGGGCTGCTATGCCCTGCTGGGAGCGGCCGGCTTTCCGCTGGCCGTATCCATCGGAACGATCTTTGTCCTGGCTCTGGTCTTTGCCCTGGTTCGCGGCCTGCTGCGCTACGGGGAGCAGGCCTGCAACCATTACATCGCTTTCAAGCTTCTGGCCATCCTGCGGGATAAGGTATTCCAGGCCCTGCGCCGCCTGTGCCCGGCCAAGCTGGAGGGCAGGGACAGGGGAGACCTGATCTCGGTGATCACCTCGGATATCGAGCTTTTGGAGGTCTTTTACGCCCATACCATCTCGCCGATCTGCATCGCCTTTTTGATGTCGGGGATCATGGGGCTTTATATCGGGAGTTTTCATTGGAGTTTAGGGCTTTTGGCCGTGGCGGCCTACGCCGTGGTGGGGATCGCCGTCCCCCTCCTTGTCTCAAAGCGCAGCGGCGACGATGGCCGGCGGTTTCGGACGGAGTCGGGCGATTTGAGCAGCTTTGTCCTGGACAGTCTGCGGGGCCTTTCCGAGATCATCCAGTACGGGGCGGGGAAAGAAAGGCTGCGGCAGATGGAGGAGAGGACACAAACCCTCGGCGTACAGGAAGAAAAGATGAAAAAGCTAGCCGGGGAAAATACGGCTTTGACGAACACAGTGATTTTGTTCTTTGATATTCTGATGCTGGCGGCGGCTCTCCTTCTGTACAGCGCGGGGCAGCTTTCCTTTGACGGGGCCCTTTTGGCCACGGCGGCGCTGATGAGCTCCTTCGGCCCGGTGGTGGCCCTGGCAAACTTAGGTTCCACTCTGCAGAACACCTTCGGCGCGGGAGAGCGGGTCCTCGATATCCTGGAGGAGGAGCCGGTGACAAAGGATGTGGAGAGCGCGGACCGCATCGGCTTTGACGGGGCGGAGGTAAGCCATGTAACCTTTGCCTACGGGGAGGAGACGGTGCTCTCCGATCTGTCGGCCGATATCCCGGCAGGGGAGATTGTCGGGATCACCGGGCGCAGCGGCAGCGGCAAATCCACCCTCCTTCGTCTGCTGATGCGTTTCTGGCAGACAGACCAGGGAAACATCCGCATTTCCGGCCGGGATATCGACACCGTTGACACCGGAAATCTGCGGGATCTGCAGAGCCTGGTGACCCAGGAGACCCATCTGTTCCACGACAGCATCCGGGAAAACCTGCGGATTGCCAAGCTGGATGCCACGGACGGGGAGATCGAGGCGGCCTGCCGCAAGGCTTCGGTCCACGATTTTATCATGAGCCTGCCCAAAGGGTATGACACAGCGGTGGGCGAGCTGGGCGATACCCTCTCCGGCGGGGAGCAGCAGAGAATCGGACTGGCCCGGGCCTTCCTCCATGGCGCTCCCATTATGCTTCTTGACGAGCCCACCAGCAATCTGGACAGCCTCAACGAGGCTGTGATCCTAAAATCCCTGGACGAGGAACGGGAGGACCGCACGGTGGTGCTGGTTTCCCACCGGGAGTCCACGATGCGCATTGCCGACCGGATCTATTCGGTGGAAAGAGGGAGGATGAGCTGATGCTGTTCGTCCATTCGGTAGGGGCAATCCGTCACTTGATTTTGAGCCGAAAGGAGAAGAAATCGCTATGAAAATCAAAAAAATCGTCTATGCTGCGGTTGGCTGCATCGGAGTCGCCCTGGGGGCGGTGGGAGCGGTGCTCCCCCTTTTGCCGGCCTTCCCTTTTCTATTGCTGGCGGCGGTCTGCTTTGCCAAGAGCTCGGACCGGCTGCACAACTGGTTTATCGGCACGAAACTCTATAAAAACAATCTGGAGAGCTACGTAAAGGGCAGGGGAATGACCTGGCGGACCAAGATTCGGATCATGGTCATCGTGACGCTTACGATGTCGGTGGGCTTTTTGATGATGAGCCGCGTACCGGTGGGACGGATTATCCTGGCCTGCGTCTGGGTCTTCCATATCTTTTATTTTGTCTTTGGGGTAAAGACCCTGGCGGCGGATGGGACGCAGAAAACGGGAACCGTCCGCCTGGATACGGATCCGGAAGGGTGACGGCCGCCCTTCGGCATATTTCCGGGTATTCCCGGAAATTTCTTTCTGCCGGATGACTTTCCCGGAAAAACCGTCTATAATGAGAAAGGATGCCGCAAAAAAAGGCGGCAGCGTCAAAAGACGATAGAAATAGAAATGGATGGAAAAGGAGACCGGCGATGAATGGTTTGGAACGAGTGGATGAAAAAAGAATCGAAGAATATGCCCGCCTGACGGTACGGGTGGGAGTCAACGTACAGCCGGGGCAGGAGGTGGTGATCCGCTGCCCGGCGGAGCATTATGCCTTCGGGCGTCTTTTGTGCTGGGAGGCCTATGCGGCGGGGGCCGCGGAAGTGGTGATGCGCTGGGAGGACGCTTTCTGCAGCCGGGCGTTTTATCTCCATGCTGCCGAGGAGAATCTCACCCAGGTGCCGGAGTGGACGGCGGAGTCCTACAATTATTATGCCAGGCGAAACGCCTGCTTTATCTCGGTGGGAGGAGGCGACCCGGAGGCCTTTAAAGGCGTCGATCCGGGGCGGATGCACCGGCGGGAAGCAGCGATGGATCAGGTGCTGAAAACGTACAATGCAAGGCTGATGGCCAGCGAGATCCCGTGGACGGTGGTGGCCGTGCCCCAGAGGCAGTGGGCGGCCAAGGTTTTCCCTGGCATGGAGGCGGACGAGGCCATGGGACGGCTGTGGGAGATGATCCTAAAGGCGGTCCGCGTGGACGGCGGGGACGCGGTCCGGGCCTGGGAGGAGCACGATCGCTTCTTAAAGGATAAATGCAGGATGCTAAATGACTATGGTTTCGAGAAGCTTCACTATCAAAACAGTATCGGCACGGACTTTACCGTGGGACTGGTGAAGAACCATATCTGGGAGGGAGGCTCCGAGGTGGCCGGAACGGGCGTGGTTTTTGAGGCCAATATGCCCACGGAGGAAATCTTTACGATGCCGGACTGCCGGGTGGCCGAGGGAAGGCTTTGCAGCGCCCTGCCCCTCAGCTACCGGGGCAATCTGATCCGGGATTTTTCCCTGACCTTCCATGAGGGACAGGTGGTGGAATACCAGGCGAAGGAGGGAGAGGAGACTCTGCGGTCGATTCTGGAGGCCGACGAGGGCTCCAGACGGCTGGGGGAGGTGGCCCTGGTTCCCTATGATTCGCCGATTTCCCAGATGAAAACTCTCTTTTACAATACGCTGTTCGACGAGAACGCCTCCTGTCACTTCGCCCTGGGACGGTGCTATCCGACGACGATGAAGGGCGGGGAGAACGTAAGCGAAGAGGAGCTTTTTGCCGCCGGCGGCAATTTCTCGATGAACCATGTGGATTTCATGGTGGGGACGGTGGATCTTACGATTACCGGCATCCTGCCCGGCGGGGAGGAAATCCTTCTCTTTGAAAACGGCAATTGGGCGAGGTGAGAGAATGTATCAGCTGACGATCCCCATTACGGAGAACGGCGAGTCGCTCTATGCGCAGATTTATGAATACATTAAAGCGGAGATACGAAACGGCCATATTCCGGCGGATACGAAGCTGCCGTCCACCCGCCGTTTAAGCGAAGGGATGGGCGTCAGCCGCTCGACCGTGCAGCTGGCCTATGACCAGCTCTGCGACGAGGGCTATCTCACGGCGAAGCCTTATCGCGGGTATTTTGCCGCCAGGGTGGACGAATTGGCCTTCTTTTCCTGGGAGCAGGGCAAGGGCCAGACGGAGGCCGGCGACGTCCGAAACGCAGAGGAGGGGAAGGCGGCGGGGGAAAGCATTCCCCCGGATACCGGAAAGGGCTGGGACTTTTCCCTGTCCGGCGCCGACCTTTCCCATTTTCCCTTCAATACCTGGAGACGCCTGGTGCGGGAGGTTTTTTCCGATGAAACGGGGGATGTGCTGCGCAAAGGCACAGCCCAGGGGGAAGAACGCCTGCGAACGATCATCAGCGAATATCTGCGGCAGTCCCGCGGCGTATACTGCGGCCCGGAGCAGGTCGTGATCGGCGCGGGAAACGAATACCTGCTGATGCTGTTAAACCAGATTTTAGGCGGTCCGGTGCGCGTGGCGATGGAGGAGGTTACCTATACCCAGGCGGCACGGGTGCTGCGGGGGATAGGGGACGAGGTCGTCCCCGTCCGGATGGACGGCCAGGGAATGTGCGCCGCCGGGCTGGAGAGGGCGGGGGCAAGGCTTGCCTATGTGATGCCCTCCCATCAGTTTCCCACCGGGATCGTCATGCCGGTAGCCAGGAGAATCGAGTTATTGTCCTGGGCTGGAGGGGCAGACGCTTATCTGATCGAGGACGATTACGACAGCGAATTCCGCTACCGCGGGCGGCCGATTCCCGCGTTGAAAAGTCTGGACCGGAAGGAGAGGGTTATCTACATCGGAACCTTTTCCCGTGCCATCGCCCCGGCGATCCGCATCAGCTATATGGTCCTTCCCCATGAACTCCTTTCGCGCTACCGAAAGGTCTGCGGCTTCTACGCCTGCACGGCGCCGCGGGCGGATCAGCAGGTGCTGGCGAGCTTCATGGAGGGGGGCTATTTTGAACGCCATCTGAACCGGATGCGCGCCATCTACAAAAACCGCCACGACTGCCTGCTCCAGGCCCTCTCCCCTCTGTCGGAGCGCTTTGCCATAAGCGGGGAGAACGCCGGGGTCCACCTCGTCCTGCAGGACCGGGAAGGAAGAGAGGAAGAAGAACTGACAGCCCTGGCCCGGCGGGAGGGGGTGCGCGTCTATGGCATCCAGTCCTTTTGCCTTGTACCGAAAAGGGAACGGGAACAGGATTGGAAGGGGACGGTGCTCCTGGGCTTCGCCGGCTTGTCGGAGGCGGAGATTAAAGAAGGGGCCGGGAGGCTTTGCAAAGCCTGGCTGCACTGAGAATTCACAAAGTTTTCAAAAAATAAATGCAACCCCAACAAAACAAGAGAAAAAAGAAGAATAAACGAGAAAAAAAGAGGAATAATCAAATTTAGCGGATTTGAGAGATTTGCTTTTTTTTCGCAAATGTAATACTCTATATCCAGTGGTCAGCACTCGGCAAGAGTGAGTGCTAACAACCAGACATAGAAGGAGGAAACAAAAATGAAGTTAGTGCCTTTAGGCGACAGAGTCGTATTGAAGCATTTAGTAGCAGAAGAGACCACGAAGTCCGGCATCATCCTTCCGGGCAGCGCTAAGGAAAAACCCCAGGAGGCTGAGGTAATTGCCGTAGGTCCCGGCGGAGTAATAGATGGAAAAGAGGTTGTCATGCAGGTGAAGGCCGGCCAGAGAGTAATCTACTCCAAGTATGCCGGAACGGACGTAAAGCTTGACGACGAAGAGTATGTGGTAGTAAAGCAGAGCGACATTTTGGCTGTCGTAGAGGATTGATTGTCAGAGAAGACGGATTGTCATAAAAGACAGTTTTAGAAGACAGATAGGAGGCAAATAACAATGGCAAAAGAAATTAAGTACGGCGCAGAAGCCAGAGCGGCTCTGGAAGCCGGTGTAAATCATGTAGCCGATACGGTTCGCGTAACCTTAGGTCCCAAGGGCAGAAACGTTGTCCTGGACAAATCCTTTGGCACGCCCCTCATCACCAACGACGGCGTGACGATTGCGAAGGAAATCGAGCTGGCCGATCCCTTTGAGAACATGGGTGCGCAGCTGATTAAGGAAGTCGCTTCCAAGACCAACGATGTGGCCGGCGACGGCACCACCACCGCTACGGTTCTGGCTCAGGCTATGGTAAACGAGGGCATTAAGAACCTGGCGGCAGGCGCCAATCCCATCGTCCTGCGCAAGGGCATGAAGAAGGCCACCGATGCGGCGGTTGAGGCGATTGCCAAGATTTCCAGCCCCATCACCGGCAAGGATCAGATTACCCGCGTTGCGGCGATTTCCGCCGGCGACGACGCGGTGGGCGAGATGGTCGCCGACGCCATGGAGAAGGTTTCCAAGGACGGCGTGATCACCATCGAGGAGTCCAAGACCATGAAGACGGAACTGGACCTGGTGGAAGGCATGCAGTTTGACAGAGGCTATGTGTCCGCCTATATGTGCAACGACATGGAGAAGATGGAGGCTACTCTGGAGGAGCCTTACATCCTGATCACCGATAAGAAGATTTCCAACATCCAGGAGATCATGCCGGTTCTGGAGCAGATCCTGCAGTCCGGCAAGCCTCTGCTGATCATCGCGGAGGACATCGAGGGCGAGGCTCTGACTACCCTGATCGTCAACAAGCTGCGCGGCACCCTGAACGTAGTAGGCGTCAAGGCTCCCGGCTACGGCGACAGAAGAAAAGAGATGCTTAAGGATATCGCCATCCTGACCGGCGGCCAGGTGATTTCCGAGGAAGTGGGCCTGGAGCTCAAGGAGACCACCCTTGCTCAGCTGGGCCGTGCGAAATCCGTAAAGGTGCAGAAGGAGAACACCATCATCGTGGACGGCGAGGGCAACAGCGCCGATATCGCTGCCAGAGTTGCGCAGATCAAGGCGCAGTATGCCGAGTCCACCTCTGACTTCGATAAGGAGAAGCTGCAGGAGAGACTGGCGAAGCTGGCCGGCGGCGTAGCCGTAATCCGCGTGGGCGCTGCCACCGAGACCGAGATGAAGGAAGCCAAGCTGCGTATGGAGGACGCCCTGAACGCTACGAGAGCAGCTGTGGAGGAAGGCATTGTCTGCGGCGGCGGTTCCGTTTATATCCATGCTGCCAAGGAGGCCGCTAAGGCTGTGGCCGACCTGGAGGGCGATGAGAAGACCGGCGCCCAGATCGTTCTGAAGGCTCTGGAGTCCCCTCTGTATCACATTGCTGCCAATGCTGGCTTGGAGGGTTCCGTTATCGTCAACCGCGTGAAGGAGTCCGAGGTAGGCGTAGGCTTCGATGCTTACAAGGAAGAGTATGTGGATATGGTCAAGGCCGGTATCCTGGATCCCGCCAAGGTATCCCGCAGCGCCCTGCAGAACGCTACCAGCGTAGCGGCTACCCTGCTGACCACCGAGTCCGTCGTGGCTAATATCAAGGAGGAAACTCCCGCGGCTCCCGCTGGCGGCGGAATGGGCGGAATGATGTAATTTCCGACCGCGGAAAGCTGCATAAAGCAGACTATAAAAACTGCACATAATAAATAGCAATATTCGTACCGCGGCAGACCTTGCCGGATGCGCCATGCACCGATAGGCCTGCCGCGGTATTTTTATGCTGTCAGAGCCAGAAGGCCAAAGTCCGAAAAGAATTCCCATGCAAGCGCATCGCAAATTATACAGAATATTATGCATAATATACAGTATTGAAAATAATTTGTAGTGAAAATTGAACAAAAATAAATGAGATATCATAATAAACTTGACAAAAGTTATACAGAATGATATAGTGTAGATGTTTATAATGATTTTCAATTTTGCGAATCATAGGAAATCTTGCAAACGCTGGGGGATTAGAGAGGGGGATAAATTTAATTATGATGAAGCGTTTGCAAAAACTGGGTAAAGCTTTGATGCTCCCTGTAGCGACCCTGCCGATCTGCGGTATTCTGATGGGCGTCGGTTATCTGATGTGCCCGGCTACGATGCAGGGAGGCGCGGTTGAGGGACTGATCCAGCAGATCGGTTACTTCCTGGTACAGGCCGGAGGCGCCCTGATCGATAACCTGGCGATACTGTTCGTTATCGGCGTAGGCGTAGGCCTGTCGGAGGAGAACGACGGTACCGGCGGCCTGGCGGCCCTGGTATCCTGGCTGATGATCACCCGCCTGTTAGGGACTGGCGTGATCACCACCCTTCTTCCTTCGATGGCGGAGAATGAGGACGCTATGCTGGCCTTCGGCAATATCGTGAATCCGTTCATCGGTATCCTGGCCGGTATCATCGGTTCTTCCTGCTACAATAAGTTCAAGGGAACGAAGCTGCCTGATTGGCTGGCCTTTTTCAGCGGAAAACGCTGCGTTGCCATTATTTCCGGTGTTGTGTCCATCATTGTGTCCGTGATCCTGCTTTTCGTATGGCCTGTGCTCTACGGCCTGCTGGTATCTCTGGGCGAGGCGATCATCGGACTGGACGCTGTGGGCGCCGGCATTTATGCCTTCCTGAACCGCCTGCTGATCCCGACCGGACTGCATCACGCCCTGAACAATGTGTTCTGGTTTGACACCATCGGCATCGGCGACCTGAGACATTTCTGGGCCGGCGATACCTCCGCCGACGTGACCTGGAGCCTGGGCATGTACATGTCGGGATTCTTCCCCTGCATGATGTTCGGCGTACCGGGCGCAGCCCTGGCTATGATCCAGACGGCGAAGAGCTCTAAGAAAAAGATCGCCATCGGCCTGGTCGGCTCGGCTGCTCTCTGCGCCTTTATCTGCGGCGTTACGGAGCCCTTCGAGTTCGGTTTCATGTTCTTGGCTCCCGTCCTGTACTTGATCTACGCCCTGCTGTACGGCATCTTCACCATTATTACGGTGCTGGTTGGTTTCCGGGCAGGCTTCAGTTTCTCGGCAGGCGCGACCGACCTGTTATTCTCGGCCTCGCTGCCGGCGGCGGCGAACACCTGGATGATCCTTCCTCTGGGCGCTGCAGCCTTTATCGTGTTCTATCTGGTATTCCGGTTTGCCATCGTGAAATTCGATCTGAAGACGCCGGGCCGGGAGGACGACGATGACCAGGAGGCTGAGAAATCCGTAGTCCTGGCCAACAACGATTTTACGGAGGTCGCCTCCATCGTTTTGGCAGGCCTGGGCGGCAAGGAGAACGTAGTATCCCTTGACAACTGCATCACCAGACTCCGCCTGGAGGTTAAGGATTACACCCAGGTGGATGAGAAGAAGATCAAATCGGCCGGCGTGGCCGGCGTGATCCGTCCCAGCAAGACCTCTGTGCAGGTGATCGTGGGGACGAAGGTGCAGTTCGTCGCAGATGAGATGAAAAAGATGTTGAAATAATTCCAATACACTAATAATGGAAAGCGGAGCTGCTACCTCATCCGCTTTCCGCAGATCCCCCAGCGAACCGCATTATTTATAACTTTTATGCCGCGTGAGAGACGAAACCTGTCTCTTATGTGGCATAAGTTGTTTTTGGGAGCAATCTGAATTGCCGGAAAGTAAGAATCATTTCGCCCTATCATCTGAATATAATCTGCGGCCCAAATAGTGCTTGCATTCTCTCTGATATCCTGTATAATACTAAATGTAGCGTTTTTCAGCAAAACGGATACAAGATATAGAAATAACGATAACAATCCCAGCAAATACGCATAAAATCAAGAAAAACATAGAGGGAGCAGAGGAGAATGAATATTATCAAGCGCAGCGGAAAGGAAGTCGTATTCGACGGCACAAAGATCCAGAATGCGGTGGAGAAAGCCAATCTCACCGTAAAGGAGGCGGAGCGTCTGAGCGACAGCCAGATCCATGAGATCGTAGAATCGGTGACGGAGAAATGCAGCCATTTGAACCGGGCGGCCAGCGTGGAGGAGATCCAGGATATGGTCGAGGAGGAGGTAATGCGTCACCAGGCCTATAAGGTGGCCAACCATTACATCACCTACCGTTATAAGAGGGCTTTGGTGCGCAAGGCTAACAGTACCGACCAGCAGATCCTGAGCCTGATCGAGCGCAACAATGAAGAGGTGATGCAGGAGAACTCCAATAAGAACCCCATCGTCAACAGCGTTCAGCGGGATTATATGGCCGGCGCAGTCAGCAAGGATATCACCAACCGCCTGCTGCTGCCCCAGGAGATTGTGGAGGCCCATGAGGAGGGCATCATCCATTTCCATGACGCCGATTACTATGCCCAGCATATGCACAACTGCGACCTGGTGAACCTGGAGGACATGCTGCAGAACGGCACGGTCATCTCCGATACGATGATTGAGAAGCCCCACAGCTTTTCCACCGCATGCAATATAGCGACCCAGATCATCGCCCAAGTGGCTTCGTCCCAGTACGGCGGCCAGAGCATTTCCCTGACCCATCTGGCTCCCTTTGTGGATGTGAGCCGTCAGAAGATTCGCGCCTCGGTGAAGAAGGAATTCGAGGAGCTGGGGATCCAGGTGACCGAAGAGCAGCGGGAGAAAATCGTGGAGAGCCGGCTGATGGAGGAGATCCGCAAGGGAATCCAGACCATCCAGTACCAGGTGATCACCCTGATGACCACCAACGGACAGGCCCCCTTCCTGACGGTGTTCATGTATCTGAACGAGGCGGGAGACGACGAGAGGCTGAAGGCCGATCTGGCGATGATCATTGAGGAGACGCTGCGCCAGAGGATCCAGGGCGTGAAGAACGAGACCGGCCACTGGATCACCCCTGCCTTCCCGAAGCTGATCTATGTGCTGGAGGAGGACAATATTTCCGAGGGCACTCCCTATTACTATCTGACGGAGCTGGCGGCCCGCTGCACGGCCAAGAGGATGGTGCCGGACTACATCTCCGAGAAGATCATGAAGCAGAATAAGATCGACAAAAACGGCGAGGGCCATTGCTACACCTGCATGGGCTGCCGCAGCTTCCTGACCCCCTATGTGGAGCCGGAGACGAATAAGCCCAAGTATTACGGCCGTTTCAACCAGGGCGTCGTCACCCTGAACCTGCCGGATGTGGCCCTGTCCTCCGGCGGCGATATGGATAAATTCTGGAAGATCATGGACGAGCGCCTGGATCTGTGCTACCGCGCCCTGATGTGCCGTCATAACCGTCTGAAGGGAACCATCTCCGACGTGGCCCCGATCCTGTGGCAGAACGGCGCCCTGGCCCGCTTAAAGAAGGGGGAGAAGATTGACAAGCTTCTCTACGGCGGTTATTCGACGATTTCCCTGGGCTATGCCGGCCTCTACGAGTGCGTCTACTATATGACCGGCAAGTCTCACACCGACCCGGAAGCCATGCCCTTCGCCCTGTCGGTGATGCGGTATATGAACGACGCCTGCAAGAGATGGAAGGAGAAGGAGAACATCGATTTCTCCATCTACGGCACGCCGTTGGAGTCTACCACCTACAAGTTTGCCAAGTGCCTGCAGAAGCGCTTTGGCATCATCCCCGGCGTGACGGATAAGAATTACATCACCAACAGCTATCACATCCATGTGACCGAGGAGATCAACGCCTTTGACAAGCTCTCCATCGAGGCCAAGTTCCAGGCTCTCTCGCCGGGCGGTGCCATCAGCTATGTGGAGGTGCCGGATATGCAGAACAATATTCCGGCGGTCATGGCCCTCCTGCGCCATATTTACGACAATATCATGTACGCGGAGCTGAACACCAAGAGCGATTACTGCCAGGAGTGCGGCTTCGACGGGGAGATTCAGATCATCGAGGACGAGAACGGAAAGCTGGTCTGGGAGTGCCCCAACTGCGGCAACCGGAACCAGGATAAGATGAACGTGGCGCGGCGCACCTGCGGCTACATCGGCACCCAGTTCTGGAACCAGGGCCGTACCCAGGAGATTAAGGATCGCGTGCTGCATCTGTAAAGACAGGCAAAAAATATAAAGAATCCAAAAGCAAAAATCCTGTAAAGTTCTGAATTTATAAATTTGGAATTTTACAGGATTTTTTTGCTTCACATGCAAAATAATTATAGGTACAAGAACTTCATAAAATCTGCTATAATGATTAAAAAAATATATAAAAAAATCAGAGCCAGCGGGAGGCAATCGTCATGTATTACGGAAATATCAAACCCTTCAGTATAGAAAATGGTACCGGCGTCAGGGTGTCTTTATTTGTATCCGGCTGCCGCAACTGCTGTAATAATTGTTTCAGCCGTCAGACGTGGGATTTCTGTTACGGG
Source organism: uncultured Lachnospiraceae bacterium (assembly GCA_944383835.1). Taxonomy (GTDB): domain Bacteria; phylum Bacillota; class Clostridia; order Lachnospirales; family Lachnospiraceae; genus RGIG7193. The sequence goes on from CALWRE010000177.1 coordinate 14,789, forward strand.
GAGGTTTTTACAGAAAAAGTAGAAGAGGAGCTGATCGGGATGATGAACCGTCCCTTTATTGAGGGTCTCACGGTGCTGGGAGGCGAACCCATGGAACCGGAAAACCAGAGGGATATCCTTCCTTTTCTGCGCAGGGTAAAGGAAGCCTGTCCGAACAAGACGATCTGGATCTATACCGGGTTTCGGCTGGAAAAAAGCGAAGAAAGCCGGGCCTTCCCCTGGTATCTCAATGACTATGAAAAGACGGGAACATTGGCCATGCGGGCTAATACGGAATATTTGGCGGAGATTTTGGGGCTGACGGACATACTGGTGGACGGACGGTATGAGGAGGATAAGAAGAATCTTGTGCTGAGTTTCCGCGGTTCGGAAAATCAGAGGATTATCTGCATGCCGGAAACGCTGGCCTCCGGCAGGATTGTATTGTCTCCTTTAAACCAGAATAGACAAAGCCAAGACCCTTCTGCGCACAGCACGCAGTAAATAAAGAAAAAGAGTTTGAAATGTTACACGCGGCCATGCGTATCATTTGATATTTTTCGCTCTTTTCTCTTGACAAGCATATTGGCTTTTGCTAGACTAGCACTAATATCCAAGTAACCACATACCAAACGAAAGAGAGGAAAGATAAGATGGGAAAGATTATCGGAGAAGGCATTACCTTTGACGATGTATTGCTGGTCCCCCAGTATTCTCAGGTTATCCCCAATCAGGTGGAGCTGGGCACCAATCTCACGAAGAAGGTTCGGCTGAACATTCCGCTGATGAGCGCCAGCATGGACACCGTGACAGAGCACCGGATGGCGATCGCCATGGCCAGGCAGGGCGGCATCGGAATGATTCACAAGAACATGTCCATCGAGCAGCAGGCGGAAGAGGTGGATATGGTGAAGCGCTCGGAGAACGGCGTAATTACCGATCCTTTTTCCCTGTCTCCGGACCACACGGTGGGTGACGCCAATGACCTGATGCGCAAGTACCGGATCTCCGGCGTGCCGATTACCGTGGGCAAGAAGCTGGTGGGCATCATTACCAACCGCGATCTGAAGTTTGAGACGGATTTTACCAAGAAGATTTCGGAGTCTATGACCAGTGAGGGACTGATTACCGCCAAAGAGGGAGTGACCCTGGAGGAGGCAAAGGTAATCCTGGGCAAGGCCCGCAAGGAAAAACTTCCCATCGTCAACGATGCAGGCGAATTAAAGGGCCTGATCACCATTAAAGATATCGAAAAGCAGATCAAATATCCCCTGTCGGCCAAGGACAGCCAGGGACGCCTGCTATGCGGGGCGGCTGTCGGCATTACCAATAACGTGATGGCCCGCGTGGACGCCTTGGTGCAGGCGAAAGTCGATGTGATTGTCATCGATTCGGCCCATGGGCATTCGGAGAATATCCTGCGTACCCTCAGAGAGATTAAGGCAGCTTACCCGGATCTGCAGGTGATCGCCGGCAACGTGGCGACGGCGGCGGCCACCGTGGATCTGATTCAGGCCGGAGCGGACGCGGTGAAGGTAGGCATCGGCCCCGGATCCATCTGTACGACCCGTATCGTGGCCGGCATCGGCGTGCCGCAGGTTACGGCCATTATGAACTGCTACGAGGCGGCCAAGGAGTACGGCATCCCGATTATCGCCGACGGCGGCATCAAATATTCCGGCGATATCACCAAGGCCATCGCGGCAGGCGCAAATGTGGTTATGATGGGCAGCCTGCTGGCCGGCTGCGACGAGAGCCCGGGAGAGTTCGAGCTGTACCAGGGCCGTAAATACAAGGTTTACCGCGGCATGGGTTCCATTGCCGCCATGGAAAACGGCAGCAAGGACCGCTACTTCCAGGCCGACGCCCAGAAGCTGGTGCCTGAGGGAGTGGAGGGCCGCGTGGCCTACAAGGGAACCGTGGAGGATACGGTATTCCAGCTGTTAGGCGGCCTGCGTTCCGGTATGGGCTACTGCGGAGCGAAGGATATCGAGACCCTGAAGGCCACCGGCCAGTTTGTGAAGATTTCCTCCGCCGCCCTGCGGGAGAGCCATCCCTATGATATCCATATCACCAAAGAGGCTCCCAACTACTCGACGGACAATTAACAGGCGTTAGGATACGGCATGGAGGAGAGAAAGAAAATGCAGATGGATGCAAAAGAAGCGCGGGTAAAAATCTGGGAAGAGCTGCTGAAGGTGGCAAGGCCGGACTCCAAATTCAGCTGGGAGTTTTCGGAATTTATCGCGGACTATGAAGGCAGCGATAAAGGGGCGGCCCTTCTCGCTTCTACCGATATGTATAAGAATGCCAAGGTTATTTTTATCACCCCGGATAATAACCTGGAGAAATTCCGGGAGATTGCTTTCCGGGATAAAAAGACGGTGGTCATGACGAACTACGGGATTACCCGCGGCTTTTTCCTGATCCGCCCGGAGTTTATTCCGGAGGGGAAGGAGGAGGTGGCCTCGCTGCTGGACGGAATTGGCCGCTACTGGAAGCACCAGACCCTTTCCCAGCTGAAGGAGGCGGTAGGCCACATCGATATGCTGGTGACCGGGGCCTCGGCCATCACGCCCAGCGGAATCCGCTTTGGCAAGGGCCATGGCTATTTCGACCTGGAATGGGCGATGCTCTACACCTGCGGCATAGTGGACGACAGCTCCGTGATTGTGGGGGCAGGCCATGACTGCCAGGTCGTAGACGTCGAAGTGAATGTGGAGGAGTACGATACGGCCATCGACTACATTGTGACGCCCACCCGTATTATCGAGACCCGCCATGAATTTCCCAGACCGAAGAAGGGAATTATCTGGAGCCGGCTGGCTCCGGGCATGCGGGAGCAGATTCCGCCGATCCAGGAGCTCTGGTGCCGGGTGCACTGCAAGTAAGAATGCGGGTTTGAAGTAGAATGGGAGACGAGAAGATGAAAAGGGTGCCTTTGCTGGAACTGAAAGGAATCACAAAGACTTTCGGTGACTTTACCGCCAATGACAATATCGATTTGCGGGTATACAGGGGCGAGGTGCACGCTGTTTTAGGGGAAAACGGCGCGGGCAAGAGCACGCTGATGAATATTATCTACGGAATTTATAAGCCGGACAGGGGAGAAATCCTTCTGTCCGGTCAGTCTGTCAAAATCCAATCACCGCGGGACGCCCTGCGCCATGGGATTGGCATGGTGCATCAGCATTTCATGCTGGTGGGGATGTACTCGGCCATTGAAAACGTCTGTCTGATGGACGCAGACGGAGGCTTTTCCCTGCTCCATAAGAAAAAGACCGAGGAAAAGCTGGAGGAATTGAAAAAGCGCTACAATATAGAGGTCGATCTGCACAGTCCGGTGGAGCAGCTGAGCATCGGCATGCAGCAGAAGGTGGAGATTCTGAAGCTTCTGTATACGGGAGCGGACGTGCTGATTTTCGACGAGCCCACGGCTGTCCTTCCTCCCCAGGAGTGCGACGCCTTGTTTGAGGTGATAAAAAACCTGGTCAGCCAGGACAAGGGCGTGATTTTTATCAGCCATAAATTAGAAGAAGTGCTTTTCATCAGCCATTATATAACGGTCCTGACGCGGGGACGGGTCAGCGGCCAGATTCATACCAAGGAGGCGGACAAGGAGACCATTGTCCGGATGATGGTGGGAGAGGATGTTCTGCCGCCGGATTTTGCTGCCCGCCGCGCTGTGGGGACGCCCGGCCCCGTAATCCTGGAGGGAGAGGGGCTTTACGCGATGGACGACCGCCGGGTCTATACCCTGCAGGGGGTGGATATCCGGATCCGCGCCGGGGAGATCGTAGGCATTGCCGGGGTGGAAGGAAACGGCCAGACGGAGCTGGCCGAAGTCCTGGCCGGGGTGCGCCGGGTCCGCAGGGGCGGCCGGGTGAAGATCGGCGGCAGAGAGGTGTCCGCGGGGAATGCTTCGGAGTTTATCGCTCAGGACATCGCCTATGTGCCTGCCGACCGCAACTATGTGGGGACCGTCCCGGATTTCCCCCTGTATGAGAACTGGATCCTGCGAAACGACGCCCCTCCGGCGAGGGGACCCTTCCTGGATTACGGCGAGGTACGCAGGGAGACGGCGAAGGCGATGAAGGACTATGACGTGCGGGCTAGGGGTGTGGAGGAAAGAAGCGCCAATCTGTCCGGCGGCAATCTGCAGAAATTTATTCTGGCACGGGCTTTGGAAAAGCATCCGAAGGCCTTGATTTGCGAGTATCCGACCAGGGGACTGGACATCAAGGCCACCTGGTTTGTCCGCGACCGGATCCTCCGGGCCCGCGAGGCGGGAATGGGGGTTTTGATGGTCTCCGGCGATTTTGAAGAACTTTTCTCCCTGTCCGACCGCATCCTGGTTTTTTATCGGGGAAAGATTGTCGGGGAGGCCAGGCCGGAGGAGACGACGGTGCGTAAGATTGGAATGATGATGATGGGGGTGAGCGGACATGAAGGCGATTGAGTCCATGCAAAGCGGCGCTCTGCTTCGCCGTATCGGAATTGTGCTCCTGGCGGTTCTGGCCGCCCTTGTCCTGGGAGCGGTTTTCCTGGTCATTCTGAATGTGAATCCTTTTACCGCCTATTACTATCTGCTGGTGCGGCCTTTCAGCTCCTTAAACAGCATCGGCGAGATGACCATTAAGCTGGTGCCGATTTTGATTGTGGGAATCGGCGTATCCTTCACCTTCCAGGCCAAGCTCAGCAACCTGGGCGGGGAGGGACAGATCTGCCTGGGGGCCATCGGCATGACATTGGTTGGCACCTCTTCCTTTGCGGAGGCGGCGGGAGCCTGGTACATCCCGGTGGGAATGCTTGTGGCCGCGGTTTTCGGCGCACTCTGGGCCGGAATCGCCGGCTTCTTTAAGACCCGTTTTAAGGCAAGCGAGATTATCACCACGTTGCTTCTTAACTATATCGCGGTCCAGCTTCTCAGCTGGTGCGTCTATTACCCCCTCCGGGATACGGCGGGGAATATTCCCCAGTCCGCCCCTGTGGCGGCCGCCCTGCCCCGGCTGATTCGCGGGAACCGGATGAATCTGGGTCTGCTGATTGCCCTGGCCTGTGTGCTGGTCTACTGGGTCGTGATGAAGCGGACCAAGTTCGGCTACCGGCTGCGGGTTCTGGGCGGCAGCATCAAGGCAGCGGCCTTTGGCGGCATCAGCAAAAAGAAATATTATCTGATTGCAATGATGATAAGCGGCGCCTTTGCGGGCCTGGCCGGCTCCATTGAGCTGGCCGGAACGCAGACCAGGCTCTTGGAGGGCCTGGCCGGCTCCTACGGCTTTGACGGGGTGGTGGCCTCCCTGCTTGGGATGATGCATCCGCTGGGCGTTTTGCTGTCCTCGGTGCTTTTGGGAGCCTTAAGCATAGGGGCGGAGACAATGCAGGTACGCACCGGCGTGTCCTCCCTGTTCCTGAATGTGCTGGAGGCCTTGATTGTACTGTTTATCCTGCTGGGCTTCAGCTTCTTTGGCGAGGACGGCCGCAGCAGGCGGAAAAAGGGAAAGGAGGGTGCGTAAATGGATCAGATTTTTACCGCGGCTTTCCTGGTTCCTCTGTTTACCGCCGGCGTCCGCATGGGAGCCCCGCTGATTTTCGGTTCCGTCGGCGATGTGCTGTCGGAAAAGACCGGGGTGATGAATATTGCCCTGGAGGGAGAGATGCTGATTGCGGCCCTGATTTCCTTTATGGCGGCCTACAGCTCGGGGAGCCTTTTCGTCGGCGTCCTGGCCGGAGGCTTTGCCGGCCTTCTGTCTGCCCTGGTTATCGCTTTCTGGGGGATTTCACGCCGGCAGGATCAGTCCGTGGTGGGCATCATGTTCAATATTTTTGCCCTGGGCTTTACCAATTTCCTGTACCGTGCGACCTTCGGGGTGCGCACCGACCGGGCCAGCATCGCGACCCTGCCGGAGATCCGGATCCCGCTTCTGGCGGATATCCCCTATATCGGGGAAATCCTTTTTGCCCATAATATCCTGGTTTACCTGGCCATTCTCAGCGCGGTCGCCGTCTGGTTTGTGATGAAGTATACGAAGTTCGGCCTGAAGGCTGCGGCGGCCGGGGAAAATCCCAAGGCTGCGGCGGCAGCGGGAGTGGACGTGGCCCGGCTGCGCTATGCCGGCTATATGTTCAGCGGATTTATGGCGGGAATCGGCGGAGCCTTCCTTTCCCTGGGCAATGTGGGTACCTTTACCGAAAACATGACTTCGGGCCGCGGCTTTATCTGCCTGGCGATTACCATCCTGTCCCGGTGGAATCCGCTGTTTGCGGTTCTGGCCGCCCTTTTATTCGGTACGGTGGAGGCCCTGCAGCTGCGTCTGCAGGCTATGGGGGCGGAACTGCCCTATCAGTTCTTCGTGGCCCTGCCCTATATTGTCACCTTGATCAGTCTGGTAATTTTCGGCCGCAATATCCGTGCGCCCAAGGATCTGGGAAACGCCTACGAAAAGGAGAGCCGTTAACGCAGGGCTGTTCGGGCAGGGGCGATTCCGGCAAGAGCCGTCAACCCAAGAGAGCTTTCGGCGGGTGAGCCGCCTGGCTATAAATGAAAACGAGGAGAGAGAAAAATGAAGAGAATCAAACATGTACTTTGTCTGCTTCTGTGCGTATGTATGGCTGCCATGCTTGCCGCCTGCAGCGGGGGCGGGGACGCGGCGGAGACCAATGCGGAAGGGGTGCGCACCGAGGTATCCCGCATTGCCATCCTGCTTCCCGGCTACATCACCGACCAGTCCTGGAACCAGGGGGCCTATGAGGGCCTGAAATCCCTGGAGGATCAGGGCTATGAGATCGCCTATACCGAGGATGTGCAGGCGGCGGATATGGAATCCACCTTCCGCAGCTACTGCTCCGAGGGCTATGATTTCGTGATCGGCCACGGCGTACAGTACGGCGACGCCTGCGTCCGTGTCGCCCAGGATTATCCGGACGTATATTTCTTCATCACCGGCAACCCGCCGTCGGGCGACAATCTGCCTGGCAACATCGCCTTCTATGACTATAAGGAGTATGAGGGGGCCTTCGTCTGCGGCGCTTTAGCCGCCCTGCAGAGCGAGAGCGGGATCATCGGCTATATCGGCGGCGGCGACAACAGCACCCAGGCCTCCGATAAGAACGCCTTCATCGAGGGAGCCCAGTATGTCAACCCCGATATTGACGTCCGCACCGTCATTACCGGCACCTTCAACGATTCCTCCATTGGCCGGGAGACGGCTCTGGCCATGATCGAGCAGGGCGTGGATGTGATCCTGCAGACCTGCGATGAGACCGGTCTGGGGGCCTTTGAGGCCTGCGAAGAGCAGGGCGTTTACTGCATCGGCTATACCTCCGACCAGTCCGCCCTGGTGGAGGGAGAACTCTGCCTGACCTCTCTGCTGGTCAAGGTCCCGGAGATGATCACTTCCCAGATCGATATCATCGCCACGGGTGAGTTCGGCGGCCTGGAGAACCCCGGCCTGAAGGAGGGCGTCATTGCTTTGGCTCCCTTCAGCGCGGCCGTTTCCGAGGAAGTGCAGAACCAGGTGAACGAAATCGCCCAGCAGATTATGGATGGGGAGATTACCATCACCCCCAACTACAACAGCCAGGGCTGAACGGCGTCATCCGGGGCTGACAGAATCGAATAAGACAGGATCGAATACGACAGAATCGAATATGACAGCGAAAAGGGCCTCCATGGATTTGAAAGACAGATGCAGGGAGGCCCTTCCCAGGCTTATAAGGGATTTCTTATTCAGGAATTTCGCGGTTATACGAAATAATCGGGATAATGTTCTTTGAGCCAGGCGGCCATTTCCGTCTCGTCCTTTCCGGCCAGCTCCAGGACGAAGGAGGTCGTCTGGAAGCGGTGGCGCAGGGCGGTGAAGCCTAAGGAGAGCAGATGGTCGATGTCGGCCTGGGTCAGAAAAAAGTTCAGGCGTATCACCGGCAGTCCGCCGGCGTTAAGCAGGTTGTAGATCCGCGTGGACAGACAGAAGATGTAATCGTATTCGACATGGTCCAGCTGATGGATCTCATTGATATTAAAGACGCCCATACACTGCAGGTTTACCTTTTCCCGGACCTGCTCCAGGAAAAAGCTTATCCTCTCGAAGTTCACGCTGGTGACAATGACGATTTTTTTCTTGCGCCGGTCGATGGTCTGGTTGCGCAGGATGTGCTTCTCCACCAGGAGGGTCAGGGTGGAGAGCTGCTCGTCCTTAAAGGGAAAGTTATAGGCGGCCTTAAAGTAAATCGAATAGCGCTCAATGGTCTCGTAGAGGTCGGGAAACTGCTCCCTGGTATATTCCACCGTCTTGTCCACGAAGCCGCACTGGTAGTAGTGGAGCAGAATCTCCCGATAGAAGTAGCAGTAAAACTCCTGGATCATCTCTTCCTGGACAAAGAAGGGATGGGGCAGGCTTTCCACCACGTGCTCCAGAAAGTCCTCCGTGATATGCCACAGCCTCCGGTTATAGGGAAAATCCAGGGGCTTGGAATAGCTCAGCAGACTGAGGGCGATGCTGTAGGGGATGTTTTCTCTGGGATTATCCAGTACGTGCATCGGAAAGGGAGGCAGGGGAGGCTGGCTGGCATAATTTAAGTCATAGGAGAGGGGACGGCTGATCATCAGGCAGATAAAAAGAAGCAGGAACTTCTTGGAAGGATAGTTTAACGAAAGCTCCTTCTTTTCCAGAAAATGGTTCAGCCGACTGGCCGCCTCCTGGGCCGCGGCCTGGATATGGGGAGCGGCCAGCTCGTAGGTCTGCTTCTCGATCGGGGTGTTGGCCCGGCGGGGCGTGATGCGGTTGTCGGCCGTGTACTCCAGCAAAGGGTGCAGGATGTCGATCACCAGAAAGCGAAGGCGCAGTTCGTCGCCGGTGATGCCCAGCCCCTTTTTCTTGAGGGTTGTCAGGTTCAGGCCCCGTGATTCCAGGTAGGAGCGCAGATAGGCGGTGTCCTGCTTTTTGGTGGTCAGGGACAGGCCCCACCGGTCATAGAGGGCGCTGGCGTTGACATAGCCGTTGAAAAAGATGGCCGTGACCATCACGGGGATCCTCTCTTCCACGGAGCTTACATAGTCCTCCGCTGCGATATGGCCGATAAACTCCACCAGTTCATTGTAGGAGAGAAGGCTCCGGCACCAGCCCCGGTCCATCTCCGCCAGAGGCCGGTCGGAATAGAAGTTGATCTTGTCGATGCTGCGGCGGATCGAGGTCTCGCTCCGGTCGAACTGGATGGACACCTTATCTAAGGGCACCCGGTTCCGCTTCTGGATAAAGCGCAGGATGCTGAGATCGTGATAACTCAAACCCATATTTTTCCTCCTTGCTCGAATGGATGCAGGGTCCAAAATCCTCCTGCAAGCAGGCTTGCACCGGATTTTGGCCTTCAGACCTTGGTATCCTATCATACCATAAAAATGAGGGCAAGTAAATGCAAGAAAAAATGATATGTTTTTTGCCTTGAAGCAACCATAAAATCTGATATGATATAGACGGTTCAAGAAGCGCTTCAAGATCAAACGTAAAATGTATGCAAAAGGAATATGAAATCTTGAGAGGAAAAAGAGTATGAGTAAACAGAAATCATCCAGCTGGAAGGACAGCATCCAGACCTTTGGACGCTCCCTCCTGCTTCCGATTGCCCTGTTGGCCCCGATCGGCATGGTAATGGGCATCTGCAGCGCGATGACGCAGTCTTATATGATCGAAAAATTCCCCTTCCTGGGAAATGAGGCGGTCAGCACCTTCTTTACCAGCCTGCAGAGCATCACCAGCATCGTATTCAACAATATCCCGCTCCTGTTTGCCATGGGCGTGGCGCAGGGGATGGCAAAGCACGAGAAAGGCATTGCCGTATTTGCCTCCGTGGTCGGCTATCTGACCTTGAACGTGGTTATGAACGTATACCTGAACGTTACCGGCACCCTGGCGGATTCCGCCACCATGGCGCAGATGGGCCAAGGCGTGGTTCTGGGTACCCAGACCGTAAAGCTGGAGGCCCTGGGCGGATTGATCGCCGGCCTGGTGGCGGCCAAGGTAGCCGATAAGTTCTACCGGGTGGAGCTGCCGCTTGCCTTCGCCTTCTTTGGCGGCAAGAAATCCATCCCGATTATCACCTTCGTCTGCATGATTCCTATCGGCCTGGTGGTTCCGATTATCTGGAGCGGCGTGACCGCGGTTTTGACCAGACTTTCCTTCATCTTCACGGCTCCGGCCATCGGCGCGTCGATTTACTACACGCTGAATCGCATGCTGATTCCCTTCGGCCTGCACCATGTGCTGGCGTCCCTGGTCCGTTTCACCGAGGCCGGCGGCGTTTACCTGATCAACGGTACGGAGTATGTCGGCATCCTGAATGCCATGAACGAGGTTCTGTTCAATCTGGGACCGGACAGCCCTTACTGGGCTGAGCTGATGCCCACCCTGTCCAGCTACCTGGGCGGCGCGCAGATGCTGACCACCCTGTTCCGCATCCCGGCTATCGGCCTGGCTATGTATAAGACCTCTTTCCTGAAGAATCGCAAGATGGCCAAGGGCGTTGTGCTGACCTGTGCGCTGACCGCCTTCCTGGGCAACATTACGGAGCCGATGGAATTCTCCTTCCTGTTTATTTCGCCGCCGCTGTTCATCCTGTACTGCGTGCTGTGCGGCGTGGGCATGCTGCCCTACCAGCTCCTCAATATCAGCATCGGCTATATCCGCGGTACGATTTTCGACTTCGGCATCTTCGGCCTGCTGTATGAGAACACCCACTGGGTCAACCTGATTCTCTTAGGTATTATCAACTTCTTCCTGTTCTACTTCGTATTCAAGTGGTTCATCCAGAAGTACAACCTGGAGACGCCGGGACGCGAGCCCTTTGAGGTGGAGGAATCCGCCAGCCTGCTGCTGAAAGAAAAGGATTGGCCCGGTATTGCCGCCATCGTCGTGGAGGGCCTGGGCGGCAAGGACAATATCGTAAACGTGGAGAACTGCATCTCCCGTCTGCGCATCGACCTGAAAGACCCTGAGCTGGTAAATCAGGTGCGGATCAAAGATTCCGGCTGCGCCGGCATCTTCTTCCCCTCCAAGAACCACATCCATGTGGTATTTGGTCCCCACGTGGAGTTTGTACGGCATGCCGTAGACGACCTGTTAAAGAAATCATGAGGAATAGGATAACAGTATGAGAGCCTTGTATGATTCCAAAAGCAAATTAGACGACCGGGGAATAAAACAGCTTCTCGGCGAGGAAAACCGGCTTCGCACCTGGCTGAAGGTGGAGCAGGCCCTGGCCCTGTCCCAGGCGGAGGAGGGATTCATCCCCATGGAGGCGGCGGAGGATATCGCCGCCCGCCGCCTGGAGGACCTGGACCTGGACGAGATGGCCCGCATCAAAGAAAAGGTAGGTCATGGCTTCGTCCCCTTTATAAAGGTGCTGGTCAAAGCCTGCTCGGAGGAAGGGGGCAAGTACGTCCACTACGGCGTCACCACCCAGAACATCCAGCAGACCTCCCAGCTCTATATTGCCAGGGAAGTGACGAGGATTTATCAGAGCTTCCTGGCGGATATTCTAAGGAGCCTGGCTGCCCTGGCGGAGGATAACGCCGACACCGTGATGGCAGGGCGGACCCATGGGAAGCACGCCATCCCGATTACCTACGGCTACAAGGTTTCCGTCTGGATCAGCGAGCTTTTGCAGAGCGCCGACCGTCTGGAACAGTGTGCGGATCGGGTGTTCACCGTCATGATGGGCGGGGCCGTGGGCGGCTTCAACGCCACCGGGGAGACCGGACGGCGGGTGCAGCAGAGGGTGGCCGAGCGCCTGGGCATGACCTGCATGGATGTGCCCAGCCGCAACATGAGCCAGATGAAGGTGGAATATATGATGAACCTGGCCCTTCTGTGCAACACCTTCCATAAGATGGCGGAGGAGGTCTATTACACCGGCGTGGAGGAATTCGGCGAGGTCAGCGAGGCCTTTACGCCGGGGACCATCGGCAGCTCCACGATGCCGCAGAAGATCAATCCCAAGCTGGCCAAAGGAATCTTCGCCAACTCCCAGAAGCTTTATTCCCTGCCGACCACCGGCCTGTTTTCCGCAGTCCGCATGATTGAGGGAGACAGCAGCTCCTATATGCTCTT
>CALWRE010000178.1 GCA_944383835.1 uncultured Lachnospiraceae bacterium
GCCAACAGTGACGAGGTGGTCAACAGCTCGGTGGAGCTTGCCAAGCTGCGCGGCTTACTGAAAGAGGATGAGCTGATCGTTTTGACGGCCGGTATGACCGGAGGCCGCAGCAAGGATCAGGGCGTGACCAACACCATGCGCGTGGTGACGGTGGACTGAAAAAGCCTCAGTCCAGCTGAAGCTTTTTCAGAATATCGCAGAAATCAAAGGTGGCAAAATAATCCTTCGGCGTTTCGGCGCGGCGGATTAACTGTACCTGGCCGTTTTCCTTCAGCAGAAGCTCGGCGGAGCGGAGCTTTCCGTTGTAATTGTAGCCCATCGAAAAGCCATGGGCCCCGGTGTCATGGATGACCAGGAAATCGCCCACCTGAATTTCAGGAAGCATCCGGTCGATGGCAAACTTGTCGTTGTTTTCGCACAGGGAGCCGGTGACGTCGTACATGTGGTCGCAGGGCCTGTCCTCCTTGCCCAGAACCGTAATGTGATGGTAGGCCCCGTACATGGCCGGCCGCATCAGGTTGGCCGCGCAGGCGTCGCAGCCGATGTATTCCTTATAAATATGCTTTTCATGGATAACCTGGGTGATCAGGTGGCCATAGGGGCCCAGCATATAGCGGCCCAGCTCCGTGTAGAGGGCCACGTCGCCCAGGCCGGCCGGAACGAGGATCTCGTCGTAGGCCTTCTTTACCCCGCGGGAAATCTCATAGATATTGTTGGGCTCCTGGTCGGGGCGGTAGGGGATGCCGATACCGCCGGACAGATTGATGAAGGTAATGTTGGCCCCGGTCTCTTCCTTCAGCTGGGCGGCTAAGCGGAATAGGATGCCGGCCAGGGCGGGGTAATATTCGTTGGTCACGGTATTGCTGGCCAGGAAGGCGTGAATGCCGAAGTTTTTGACTCCCTTTGCTTTCAAACGGCGGAACCCCTCGAACATCTGCTCGGTGGTAAAGCCGTATTTGGCGTCGCCGGGGTTGTCCATGATGCTGTTGCTGATCCGGAACAGTCCGCCGGGATTGTAGCGGCAGCAGATGGTTTCCGGGATGCCGGCCGTTTCCTCCAGAAAATCGATGTGGGTGATATCGTCTAGATTGATAATCGCGCCGATTTTGCGGGCGTAGGCAAATTCCTCCGCCGGCGTCACGTTGGAGGAAAACATGATATCCTCCCCGCTAAAATCCAGGGCGTCGGCCATCATCAGCTCCGTCAGCGACGAGCAGTCGCAGCCGCAGCCGCATTCCTTCAGGATATTCAGGATGAAAGGATTGGGGGTTGCCTTCACGGCAAAATATTCCCGAAAGCCCTTGTTCCATGAGAAAGCATCGTTCAGCCGCAGCGCATTTTCACGAATGCCCTTCTCATCGTAAATATGAAACGGGGTGGGGTAGGTTTTGACAATCTCCTGGATCTGCTCCAGGGTGACAAAGGGTTTCTTTTCCATAGCAGTCTTTGCGCTCCTCTCATGTATTTCTCATGTATGTGGCTATAAATGTAGCGTTTTTTTCATTTCTTGTCAATAGAATCCGGGGGAATTCATCGGCGAAACCGGCAGATGGTTCGCCGGCGGATTTACAAAACGGCCCGAATAGGATATACTGGAATTACCTTTCTTATTCAATTTAATTTCTTCCCCTTCCAAACCGGCGAATAGCGGTTGACAACTGGTATAAAGTAGGGTATGATGAAAAAAGAATCGAACATAAGTTCGCAAAACGGAGGATGCTATGGACAGAGAAGGCAAGTTGAAGGCATTAGAGAATGCCGTGTCGCAGATTGAGAAGACCTATGGGAAGGGCTCGGTGATGAAGCTGGGCGATTCCAATGGCAATATGAATATAGAGACGATACCGACAGGTTCCCTGAGCCTGGATATTGCCCTGGGCCTGGGCGGCGTGCCCAAGGGCCGCATCATTGAGATTTACGGCCCCGAGTCCAGCGGTAAGACGACGGTCGCCCTGCATATGGTGGCCGAGGCCCAGAAGAGGGATGGGATAGCCGGCTTTATCGACGCGGAGCATGCCCTGGATCCCGTTTACGCAAAGAATATCGGCGTGGATATCGATAACCTCTATATTTCGCAGCCGGACAACGGGGAGCAGGCCCTGGAGATCGCGGAGACGATGGTCCGCTCCGGCGCTATCGATATCATTATCATCGACTCGGTAGCGGCCCTGGTGCCTAAGGCGGAGATCGACGGGGAGATGGGAGATTCCCATGTAGGCCTGCAGGCCCGTCTGATGTCCCAGGCTTTGCGCAAGCTGACGGCGGCGATCAACCGTTCCAACTGCGTGGTCGTTTTTATCAACCAGCTGCGTGAGAAGGTGGGCGTGATGTTCGGCAACCCGGAGACGACCACCGGCGGCCGCGCCCTGAAATTCTATGCTTCCGTCCGCCTGGACGTGCGCCGCATCGAGTCCCTGAAGCAGGGCGGGGAGATTATCGGCAACCGCACCCGGATTAAGGTGGTCAAAAATAAAGTAGCCCCGCCGTTCAAGGAAGCGGAATTTGATATTATGTTTGGCAAGGGGATTTCCCGGGAGGGAGACATCCTGGATCTGGCGGCCAAGATCAACGTGGTGGAAAAGAGCGGCGCTTGGTACGCCTACAAGGAGGATAAGATCGGCCAGGGCCGGGAGAATGCGAAGGCGTTCCTGCGGGAGCATCCCGATATCATGGCTGAGATCGAGACTAGGGTCCGCGAGGAGATGGGACTGCCGGTATCCAAGCAGGAGGATGCGCCGAAGGAGGAGAAGGCCAAGAGCGCCGCTGCGGCTAAGGCCTGAGAATTCCCCTTTTTGATTTGGGATATTTTCTATAAATGATATGCTGAATTGTTCCTTATTTTTCGCAAATACTTGACATTCGCCTTGAATAAGTATAAAATTTACTTATTGTATTTGTACAATGAAAATCAAATAAGGAGGTGCTCCTGTGCCAGATACAATCTATGTGGTCATAACTGTAGTTATCCTTGCAGTATGTATCCTGATTACCTGGTTTGCAGCCATTGCCTATCGCAAGAAGGTTTATGAGAGCAAGATCGGCAGTGCGGAAGAAAAATCCAGGGAGATTATAGACGAAGCATTAAAGGTAGCAGAGACCAAAAAAAGGGAAGCCCTCTTAGAAGCGAAGGAAGAGTCCTTGCGGACGAAAAACGAGGCGGAGAGAGAGGCAAAGGAGAGAAGAGCCGAGGTTCAGCGGATGGAACGCCGTGTGATGAACAGGGAAGAAAATCTGGATAAGAAATCAGAGGCTCTCGAGAAGAAGGAAGCGAGTTTAGCAGCAAAAGAAGAATCATTGACGGCGAGAAAGCGCGAGACAGAAGAGATCTATCAGAAAGAATTGCAGGAACTGGAACGCATTTCGGGATTCACCTCCGAACAGGCAAAAGAATATCTTCTGAAATCTGTAGAGGACGATGTGAAGCACGATGCGGCGCGGATGATCAAGGAGCTGGAGAGCCAGGCCAAAGAAGAGGCGGGCAAGAAGGCGAAGGAATATGTGGTCAACGCGATTCAGAAATGCGCGGCGGATCATGTGACCGAGTCTACGATTTCTGTGGTTTCCCTTCCCAACGATGAGATGAAGGGAAGGATCATCGGCCGAGAGGGCCGCAACATCCGTACATTGGAGACGCTTACCGGAGTCGATCTGATTATTGACGATACGCCGGAAGCAGTTATTTTATCCGGTTTCGATCCGGTCCGCCGCGAGGTGGCCAGAATCGCTCTGGAGAAATTGATTGTCGACGGCCGCATCCATCCTGCCCGTATTGAGGAGATGGTGGATAAGGCCAAGCGCGAAGTGGAAACCATGATTCGGGAAGAAGGCGAGGCGGCAGTCATGGAGGTAGGAATCCATGGCATCCATCCGGAGCTGGTGAAGCTCCTGGGCAAGATGCGGTTCCGTACCAGCTATGGACAGAACGCCTTGAAGCATTCCATTGAGGTGGCCCACTTGTCAGGCCTTCTGGCAGCAGAGCTGGGCCTGGACGTCCGTGTGGCTAAGAGAGCAGGCCTGCTCCATGATATCGGCAAGGCCGTAGACCATGAGATGGAAGGTTCCCATATCCAGCTGGGCGCTATGCTGTGCCGCAAGTATAAGGAATCTGCCGTGGTGATCAATGCGGTGGAGTCCCACCATGGAGATGTGGAGCCGGAGACGCTGATTGCTTGTATCGTGCAGGCGGCGGATACGATATCGGCGGCGAGACCCGGTGCGAGACGAGAGACCCTTGAAACCTACACCAACCGTCTGAAGCAGTTAGAGGATATTTCCAATTCCTATAAGGGTGTCGATAAATCCTTTGCAATTCAGGCAGGCCGAGAGATACGCGTCATGGTGGTGCCGGATCAGGTCAGCGATGACGATATGGTACTGCTGGCAAGAAAAATTTCAAAACAGATCGAAGAAGAGCTGGAATATCCCGGACAGATTAAAGTCAATGTAATTCGGGAGTCCCGTGTAACCGATTATGCAAAGTAAAATGCAGCTAACCGTGCAGGGCGGAGATTTTTTCTCCGCCCTGTCTTCATAATAGCAAAAGGAGAGAAGAAGATGGAGGAATACAAGCGTTTAAAGCGTGAGCTAAAATATAAAGGAGCGATCGTAGATATGTACAGCGATACGATTGCCGTACCCAACGGAAATATTGCCCACTGGGATTTCATTCATCACAACGGAGCGGCGGCCGTAGTGCCGGTGACGGCGGACGGTAAAATTTTGATGGTGCGTCAGTTCCGCAATGCCCTGGACCGCTATACCCTGGAGATTCCGGCGGGAGGGCTTTTGACGCCGGACGAGCCGAAGATTCAGTGCGCCTCCCGCGAGCTGGAGGAGGAAACCGGATACCGCAGCGAGCATCTGGAGTTTTTGCTCAGCATCAACACGACGGTGGCCCTCTGCGACGAGCTGATCGAGGTGTATGTGGCGCGGGATCTCATTCCTTCCCATCAGCATCTGGACGAGGACGAATATGTGGAGGTCAAGGCCTATACCCTGGATGAACTCTGCCGGATGATCTTTGCCGGGGAGCTGCGGGACGGCAAGACCGTGGCCTCCATCCTGGCCTACCGGGTAAAATACGGGCGTTAAGAGGCGGGGAGAATAAGGGAGTGATAAGGCGGCGCATTTTCGCATAGACTTTTTTTGAAGGAAAAGTCGGGAGGCGAAGATGACGCCGCATTTTCATTTTCAGGTGCGGATACGGGAACGCTATAAACTGCTTCTGCTCCTTGGCCTGGGCGCGGCGGGCGGCGCGGTATTCATCCGTCAGGCCGGGCTCGATATGGAAGAGCAGATTATTTCCGGCGGAAGCGCCTTCCTGGCCGCACTGGCGCAAAGCGGGGGAGAAGGAGAAGAGCTGTTCATACGGCTTCTATGGGGACGGGCCTGGCTGCCGGCCGTCTTTGTGGCCCTCAGCTTTACCGCCCTGGGGCTGGCGAGCCTGTACCTGTTTTGGGTTTATTTGGGGTTTGCAATGACGACGACTTTCTGGGCTGCCATGGCTTCTTATGGCTGGCGCGGCCCTTTTTATTTCTGGGGCCTTTTATTTCCCCAATACCTGGCTTACGCGCCGGCGTTTTTGCTGATTTATGTGGGCTGCGCCCAGTGGAACCGTTTTCGCCGGGACCGAAGGATCCCGTCGAAGGGAAGGTGGATTGGGCTGCCCCAATTCCGGCTGTTTGTTTTGCGCATTGTTTTGGGAACGGGGCTTTATCTGTTTGGAATTTATATGGAGAGTTATTGGAATCCATGGATTCTGCAAAAATTCTTCATAAAAACGTAAGGAAAAATTCAAAAATATTTGCTTTATTGCGTATTCCCCCTTATAATGAGATAAAAGATAGGCGTTTAAGGGAAATTCCCTTAATAAACGGAGGGAGGGGCAAAAGATGCAGGAATCGGTTCAAAGGTTTCTTCAGTATATCCAGGCCGAAAGGGGAGCGACGGCCAATACGGTTCTCTCTTATGAAAGGGATCTGCGGAAAATGCAGAACTATATGGAGGCCCAGGGAATTCATTCTCCGGACAGGGTGTCTTCCACGGCGCTGAACGCTTATATTCTGCAGATGGAGAGCCAGGGGCTGGCTCCGGCTACGATTTCCCGGACGGTAACGGCTGTGAAGCGGTTTTTTGATTATCTGTGCAAGCATGAAGGCCGCCGGGAGGATCCGGCCGAACGTTTAAAGGCTCCGCGCATTGCGAAGAAGAAGGTGCGCAGGGCGGCTCCTTCTTTCCTTCCGGAATTGGAGGGCCTGCGAGGGGAAGGAGAGAAATTGCTGCGGGATAAGGCGATGCTGCTGGCCCTGTGTCAGGGAATCCGGGCCAGCGAATTGACGGGGCTGCATCTGTCGGATATAAATTTCGAGTATGGCTACATCCGCCTGGCGGGGAACAAACAGAGCAGAACCCTGGCCATAGGCAGGGAGCTTGCAGAGGCGCTGAAGGAATACCTGGAAAAAGGAAGACCCGTCCTTCTGCACGGCAGGGAGAACGAGTCTGTCTTTGTCAACTGCTCCGGCGGCCCGCTGAGCCGGCAGAGCGTATGGAAGATTGTCAAATATTACGGGCAGAAGCTGGGCGCTCCCGAGCTTACGCCCGATGGGCTGCGGCTGGCCTTAAAGGCGGAAGGCTGACGGCGGATCAAAGGCTATCGGCGGATCAAAGGCTATCAGCAGATCAGAGGCTGTCGGCGATCTCGTACAGCAGGCGTTCGGAATCATCCCAGCCCAGGCAGGGATCGGTGATGGACTTCCCGTAGATATGTTCGCCGATTTTCTGGCTGCCGGGCTCTAAGTAGCTCTCGATCATCAGGCCCTTGACCATCGCAGCGATGTCGGGATTGTGACGGCGGCTGTGCAGGACTTCCTTGGCAATGCGGATCTGCTCCTTATACTGCTTGCCGGAGTTGGAGTGATTGCAGTCCACAATACAGACCGGATTCTTCAGATCCCTCTCCATATACATCTGATGGAGCAAAAGCAGGTCTTCATAGTGATAGTTGGGCAGGCTTTGGCCGTGCTTGTTCACATAACCCCGCAGAATCGTATGGGCCAGGGGATTGCCGGTGGTGCGCACCTCCCAGCCGCGGAAGATAAAGGTATGTCCCTGCTGGGCCGCGTAAACGGAGTTGAGCATGACGGAGATATCGCCGCCGGTGGGGTTTTTCATTCCGGCGGGAACGTCCATGCCGCTGGCGGTAAGGCGGTGCTGCTGGTTTTCCACCGAGCGGGCACCCACGGCCACATAGGACAGGACGTCGGAGAGATAGCGGTAATTCTCCGGATACAGCATTTCATCGGCGGCCGGCAGCCCCACCTGCTGGATGGCGTTCATATGGAGGCGGCGGATGGCCACAATGCCGGCCAGCAGATCCTCCTCCTTGTCCGGGTCGGGCTGGTGTAAAAGCCCCTTGTAGCCGTCGCCGTTGGTGCGGGGCTTATTGGTGTAAATGCGGGGAATGAGCACTAGCTTATCGGCTACCTTATCCTGGACGGCGCGGAGGCGGTGCAGATATTCATAAACGGCGTCGGGATTGTCGGCGGAGCAGGGGCCGATAATGATTAAAAAACGGTCGTCTTCCCCGGTAAAGATCCGGCGGATCTCCTCATCCCTTCTTGCCTTCAGCTCTAATAATTCTTTTGACATCGGAAATTGTTTCTTTATCTCTGCCGGAATCGGCAGCTTTACGACAAAATTAAAACTCATGGCTTCTCCTCGTTGGTAATGTTATGATACCAGATTATCATAATATACAAAATGGTTTCTGGCAAGAGTTTTCCCCTTTGTCAAAAGCTGTATTTTGTGATATGCTTTATGTGCAATCACAGGGAAAGGATGGTAGGGTTATATGCAGTACAGAAAATTTGGCCGTACCGGCTGTGAAATTTCCGCGCTGGGATTTGGCGCCATGCGTCTTCCTACCCGGGATGGGAAGCCGGGCAGTGCGGAAATGGATGAAGAAGAGGCAATACGGCTGATTCGCTATGCGATTGACTATGGTGTGAATTATGTGGATACCGCCTATAACTATCATGGCGGACAGAGTGAAGTCCTCGTGGGAAAGGCTCTGGCTGACGGCTACCGGGAAAAGACCTATCTGGCGACGAAGTCGCCGGTGTGGAAGCTGGAAAAACCGGAGGATTTTGACCTCTGCCTGGAGGAGCAGCTTGCGAAGCTTCAGACGGATCATCTGGATTTTTATCTCTTCCATGCCCTTAACCGGGAGCGGTGGGAGAAGGTAAAAAAGCTGGGCTTATGCGAGCGGATGCGGGCGGCGAAGAAGGCGGGCAAGATCCGCTTCATGGGATTTTCGTTCCACGACGACGTCTCCGCATTCAAGGAAATCATCGATGCCTGCCCGGACTGGGATTTCTGCCAGATCCAGCATAATTATATCGATACGCACAACCAGGCGGGAAACGAGGGCTTAGCCTATGCGGCGGCCAGAGGCCTGGGCGTAATCATTATGGAGCCTCTGTTAGGCGGCAGGCTCGCCGCGGCTCCGCCCCAGGTGGCAAAGGTGCTGCCGGAGGGAAGATCGGCGGTGAAGTGGGCCTTCGATTACCTCTGGGATAAGCCGGAGGTGGGCTTCCTCCTAAGCGGAATGGGCTCCGAGGCCATGGTTCGGGAAAATATCGCTTATGCAGACGAGAGCCATGCGGGGATGGTGCCAGCAGAGGAAAGGCCGCTGTATGAGAAGGCCAGGGAGATTTTTCAGACCATGGCCATTGTCCCCTGCACCAAGTGCTCCTACTGCATGCCCTGTCCCTTCGGGGTGGATATCCCGGCCGTCTATGACGCTTACAATAAGACGGCGTCCCTGGGGCTTAAAAAGGCAAGGCCGGTTTATGAGGAGATAAAGGGGAAGGCAGACCTCTGCCGGAAATGCAAAGCCTGTGAAAAGCTCTGCCCGCAGCACATCCGCTCCTCTGAGCTGATGGAGGAAATCGCTGAGACCTTTAGAGAGAAGGCGGAGCCCTAACTTTTGCGTCATCCAATACATCATGAAGAAAGCAGGAAGATAAAATGGAGAATAAAAACATCTGGAACAAGTACAGCGAGGAAGAAGAGAAGGAACTGGTACAGCTGAATGAGCGGTATAAGTCGTTCCTGGATCACGGTAAGACGGAGAGAGAGTGCGTGACGGAGGCCGTAGCCATGGCGGAGGCCAGAGGCTACAGGGATCTGGACGGCATTGTCATGAGGGGCGAAAAATTATCCGCCGGCGATAAGGTATATGCGGTCAATATGAAGAAGTCCATCGCCCTGTTTGTCATCGGCTCCCGCCCCCTTGCCGACGGAATGAACATCCTGGGCGCCCATATCGATTCGCCCCGGCTGGATATCAAGCAGAATCCCCTGTTTGAGGATACGGATTTCGCTTATCTGGACACCCACTATTACGGCGGCATCAAAAAGTACCAGTGGGTGGCAAGCCCGCTGGCGCTCCACGGCGTGGTGGTGAAAAAGGACGGGACGGTGGTGAATGTGTCCATCGGCGAGGATGAAAGCGATCCGGTATTCTGCATCACCGATCTTTTGATCCATCTGGCCGGCGAGCAGATGAGCAAGAAGGCCAGCGTTGTCATCGAAGGCGAGGATCTGAACCTTCTGGTAGGCAGCCGCCCGTTAAAAAAGACCGAAGGCGAGGGGGAAAAAAAGGAGAAGGAGCTGGTAAAGGCGCAGGTGCTTTCCATTCTGAAGGAGAAATATGGGATGGAGGAAGAGGACTTTCTGTCTGCGGAGCTGGAAGTGGTGCCGGCAGGCAAGGCCCGTGACTGCGGCCTGGACCGCAGCATGATCCTGGCCTATGGGCAGGACGACCGAATCTGCGCCTATACTTCCCTGGCGGCCATTTTGGACACGGAAAAGGCGGAAAAGACCTCCTGCTGCCTTCTGGTGGATAAGGAGGAGATCGGCAGCGTAGGAGCCACCGGCATGACTTCCCGTTTCTTTGAAAACACGGTGGCGGAGCTTTTGCAGTGCGTCGGACAGTACTGCGAGCTTACCCTGCGCCGCTGCCTGGCCCATTCCCGCATGCTTTCCTCCGATGTAAGCGCAGGCTACGATCCCACCTATGCCAGTGTGTTTGAGAAGAAAAACGCCGCTTATCTGGGCCGCGGCATGTCCTTTAACAAGTTTACCGGTTCCCGCGGCAAGAGCGGCTCCAACGACGCCAACGCAGAATACATAGCCGCCCTGCGCCGGATCTTTGACGAGGCGGGAGTGGCCTTCCAGACGGCCGAGCTGGGCAAGGTTGACGTGGGAGGCGGCGGTACGATCGCCTACATCCTGGCTGAGTATGGGATGGAAGTGATCGACAGCGGCCTGCCGGTTCTCAACATGCACGCCATGTACGAGCTGTCCAGCAAGGCGGACGTCTATGAAGCGGTAAGGGGCTACAAGGCGTTTTTGCAGAAGGCTTGACAGAAAGGCGATTCATAAAGGCAATTCATAAAAAGGATCCATGAAGACGGGCGGCGGCCGGCATAGGCCGGAGGCTGCCGCCCCATATTCCGCCAGGGGGTGAAAACATGAAGATATGTAATGCGTTGGTTTACACGGAAGAAGGAACTTTTTTACAGCAGGATGTATGGATTCAGGGAGATACGATTCGGGCTGTGACAGCCGTAGGCGGCCTGGCAGGAACGGACGATGAAGTGACGGTGGACGGGACGGGAATGTACCTGATACCGGGACTTACGGACATTCATTTTCATGGCTGCGTGGGCTATGATTTCTGCGACGGAACAGAGGAGGCCATCGACGCCATTGCCCGTTTTGAGGCGAGAAACGGAGTGACGACGATCTGTCCGGCTACGATGACCTACCCGGAGGAAACGCTGGCCCGCATTTTTAAGAGCGCCAGGGCCCATGAAAACAAAAAGGGAGCCGCTCTGGTGGGCATCAATATGGAGGGGCCCTTTATCTCCATGAATAAGAAAGGGGCGCAGAATCCGGCTTATGTACAAAAACCGGATATTGAAATGTTCCAGCGTCTTCAGCAGGAGGCCGGCGGCCTGGTCAAGCTGGTAGATCTGGCCCCGGAGACGGAAGGGGCGATGGAATTTATCTCTGCCGTCCATGGGGGCGTAGTCTGTTCCCTGGCTCATACGGAGGCAGATTATGACACTTCCATGCGGGCCTTTGCCTGCGGCGCCAGCCATGTGACCCATTTATTCAATGCCATGCAGCCTTATACCCATAGAAAACCGGGCCTGATAGGGGCGGCTGCCGATACGCCGGGCTGCAAAGTAGAGCTGATCTGTGACGGCGTCCACATCCATCCGGCTGTCGTCCGCGCCACGATCCGGATGTTCGGGGCGGAGCGGGTGATTATGATCAGCGACAGCATGATGGCGACGGGGATGGAAGACGGTCTCTATTCCCTGGGCGGACAGGCCGTAGAGGTGAGAGGAAATCTGGCCACTCTGGCGGATGGAACCATCGCAGGCTCCGTTACGAATCTGATGAAGAGCGTGAAGATTGTTGTGGAGGAGATGGGAATTCCGCTGGAGACGGCGGTGCGGATGGCGGCGGTTAATCCGGCGAAGGAGATCGGCATCTACGACCGTTATGGCAGTATTTCTCCCGGCAAGGCCGCCAATCTGGTGTTGCTTGACCAGAATATCAATGTAATGACGGTTATTTTAAACGGCGAGGAGTATCGGGATTGACCGGCGCTAAGACGCTGGGAACGATGGAGCATTGCCTCCTGTGCCCCAGGGAATGCGGGGCGGACCGCAGCGGCGGCCAGAGAGGCAGATGCAGGATGGCGGATCGACTGGCGGTGGCTAGGGCGGCCCTCCATATGTGGGAGGAGCCCTGCATCACCGGGGAGAGAGGCTCCGGGACCGTTTTTTTCTCCGGCTGTCCCCTGGGCTGCGTCTACTGCCAGAACCATGAGATCGCTGCCGGCCAGGCAGGAAAGGAAATCACCACAGAGCGGCTGGCCGAGATTTTTTTAGAGCTGCAGGGAAAGGGAGCGGAGAATATCAACCTGGTGACGGCGGGGCACTTTCTCTTTCCGGTGAAGGAGGCGCTTTTGCTGGCCAAGAAAAAAGGGCTCACCCTGCCTGTAGTGTATAATTCCGGAGGGTATGAGAAGCCGGAGGCCATCCGGCAGCTGGAAGGGCTGGCGGACGTCTACCTGCCGGATCTCAAATATATGTCTTCGGAGCTTTCCGCACGCTATAGTGCCGCCCCGGATTATTTCGACGTAGCCTCCCAGGCGATTGCACAGATGGTGCGGCAGGCAGGCCCTCCGGTTTTTGACGAACGGGGCATTATGGTGCGGGGGGTGATTGTCCGTCATCTGCAGCTGCCGGGCTGTCTGGAGGATTCAAAAAGGATTATCCGCTACCTCCATGAAACCTACGGCGATTCCATCTATATCAGCATTATGAATCAGTACACGCCCCTGCCCCAGGTGCGGGCGTGGCCGGAGCTGTGCCGCCGGGTGACGGAGCGGGAATACGGGAAATTGGTGGATTACGCCATTGATCTGGGTGTGGAAAACGGATTCATACAGGAGGGGGATACGGCCAAGGAAAGCTTTATCCCTCCGTTTGACGCAGAAGGAGTATGAGGATGAGGGAAAAATACAGTTTTGTCTATCCGGTGCGTCTGGAGGCGGGGAAAAAGCTCTGTCCTCAGTTCGGCCGCTGCGGCGGATGCCAGCTTTTGTCTCTTCCCTATGCGGAACAGCTTTCGTTAAAGCAGGAGTATCTGGAACGGCAGCTGGCCCCCTTCGTCCGGCCGCAGCCGATCATTGGGATGGAATCCCCGCTTTATTACCGCAATAAGGTTCACGCCGTTTTCGGGGCGGACCGGCGAGGCGGCGTGATATCCGGCGTATACCGGGCCGGCACCCATGAGATTATTCCGGTGGATCAATGTCTGCTGGAGGACCAGAGGGCCGATGCGATTATCGTGTCCATCCGGAAACTGGCCAAATCCTTTCGGATCCGTCCTTACGATGAGGACAGGGGAACCGGGCTTCTGCGCCATGTGCTGATACGGATCGGCCATAGAAGCGGGCAGATTCTGGTGGTCCTGGTGACTGCCTCCCCGGTGTTCCCCTCCCGCAAAAATTTCGTTGCCGAGTTGAGAAAACTCCATCCGGAGATCACCAGCATTGTCCAGAACGTCAATGACAGAGATACGACGATGGTACTGGGAAAACGGGATATCGCACTCTTCGGCCGCGGGTACATTGAGGATGAATTGTGCGGCCTGACTTTCGGGATCTCGCCCCAGTCCTTTTATCAGGTGAATTCGGTCCAGACGGAAAAATTGTATCGGGAGGCGATCCGTCTGGCCGCCCTTACCGGTAAGGAAAGGGTGTTTGACGCTTACTGCGGGATTGGGACAATCGGTTTGATTGCCGCCTCTCAGGCGGGACAGGTAATCGGCGTGGAGTTAAACCCCGATGCGGTGAAGGATGCAAAGAAGAATGCTGTCCGCAATGGAGTGGAGAATATTTCCTTTTATGAACAGGACGCCGGCCGTTTTATGACGGAGCTGGCCCAGAGGGGAGAGAAGATGGACGTCCTCTTTATGGATCCGCCCCGCTCCGGCAGCAGCCGGGAGTTTCTGCAGGCGGTGAAGAAACTCTCCCCGAAGCGGATCGTCTATATTTCCTGTGAGGTCCGTACTCTGGTGAGGGATCTTCACGTCCTTACAGCCATGGGATATCGCGTAAAAGAGGCCAGAGGCGTCGACATGTTCGCAGAAACCGTGGGGGTGGAGACGGTAGTACTTTTGTCCAAACTTAATACCAAGCAGCATATCGAGGTGGAGTTGAATCTGGACGAGCTGGATTTGACGGCGGCGGAGAGCAAGGCGACCTATGACGAGATCAAGGCGTATGTGCTGGAGAAGTATGGTTTGAAGGTATCCAGCCTGTATATTTCCCAAGTCAAGCGGAAGTGCGGGCTAGATGTGGGACAGAATT
>CALWRE010000179.1 GCA_944383835.1 uncultured Lachnospiraceae bacterium
CATGACGATATAGATGAATTGCAGTATGTCCGTTACCAAATCATATATCTCCTGTGAAATGACAATGTTGGAATTTCCAACTCCATACTTTTCCGTTACCCTGTGACCGAAAAGATGAATCGCTACAAATGTCTGCTCATCCCTGCCAAACTCGATATCATATTTGTTTTCCAGCTGTCTGCAGATTTTCTGAGACACTGTCTGGCTTAAGTTATTCTGCGGAAACATCTCGCAGTCGTCTTCGTCAAGGTACAGGGAATTTCCATTTTTAATCCGGATAACGGCGGTATAGAGATGAAGAATCATATTGTTGATCGATATTTCGGACATAGAAATATTATATTCATCCAATACTCGGAAAACGATTTCGGATATCTCCTGCTTATCAATCAGCTCCTCCGCATACTCCGCCTCCAAATACCGGTTCGGATAATTTACAATGAACAATCTCTTACTGAATTCCGTGCCGATAACCTTTATTTTTTCATTATTCCGGGTCATGATTTTAAGCTGATACGGCTCCAGGATAGTTTTTATATGTTTAATATCCGACTGCAGTGTGTAATCGCTGATGCACAGGTAATCGAGCAGGTCGTTTATATCGACAAACCCGGCGGAGCTGATCAAACTGGCCAAAATGTATTCGCAGCGCTCCTCAATCGTCTCCGGCCGCTCCTCATTTATCGCCTGCAATTGATATTCTCTCTGATAAATCATCGAGAACTTTTCTTCATCCTCAATAACCAGACGAAATCCGTAGCCATGTTTGGATTCAATGACCGCCCCGTGCCCACCGAGAAATTCGTTTAGATTTTTTATATAGCGGCGCACCGTCTTTTCATTCAGAAGAACCATTTCTCCCAGCTGATTTGCCGTTATATATTGATCCGTCGCCAGGTGATATAAAAGCTGACTGTAAATTCGTTTCATAATCGTCCCTCCGAGAGGATTATACCATACAGGATTATGAATATCCATTCTGCCAAATGTCCGCTTTGAAAGCGGACATCCTTCCCGGAACAAGTAGATAATAATTTATTCTCGTGTTATACTATAATAAAGCTGCATACTATAAAACAAAAAGGAGAATGCATGATGTGTACGAAACGCGAGATGGATACGATAATAACGCAGATATATCAGGCATATAAATCCGTGTATGGCGTGAATATTGCTCGCGTCATATTATACGGTTCATATGCCAGGGGCGATAATAATCTTGATTCAGATATTGATATCGTTGCAATCGTTCACGGAAACCGGGAACAGTTACAGCAAGGACTTCGCATTATTTGGGACAAATCATCGGATTTGGAGGTCGAATATGGAACGATAATCTCTCCTACCGTAATTCCCTATGATGAATTTGAAAAATACAAAGAAGATATTCCCTACTATAGAAATATTGCATATGAAGGAGTGGAAATCAGTGCTTGACAATCGCAAAGAACTCATACAATATCGTCTGAAAATGGCAAAAGAGCGGCTTTCTTCCTCAGAATTACTCCTACGAGAACATAGCTACAAGGATTCTATTAACCGCTCTTACTACGCAATGTTTACGGCTGTAAGAGCATTGTTAGCGAGAGAAGGGCAAGATTTTTCCAAACATACAGGCGTTATATCATATTTTCAAAAAGAGTACATTAAAACAGGAAAATTTGACAAAAAATATTCAAAATACATTAGCCAAGCATTTCAAATTCGCAATAACGTAGACTATGCCGACTTTTTTCTTGTATCCGAGGACGATGCGAAAGAACAACTAGAACATGCCATGGAGTTTTTAGATGCAATTGCGAACTACCTACAAAAAACTTAAAAAGTCAGTCGTTCACTCGACAAGTGTCGCAGTTGAAAACCGCAGCCGCATCTGATACCAGACCGCCCCTCCGTGGACCGAAGAGGAAACGCCTTCATTTACGAAGCCAAACTTCGCATAATAATGAATTTTCTCCTCCTTGCAGGTGAGAACGAGTCCCTTCCTGCCCTGGGCGGCCGCATCATCGATGGCGCGGCGGATCAGACTGGCTGCGCAGCCCTGTCTGCGGTAAGCCGGTATTGTATTTACACCGAATAGCATCTGCCAGCATCCATTTTCATCATGCAGACTGGCGTCTGCATACATTTCATCCCGCAGATCCGCCTCGTCCGTCACCATTCCGTCCACGAAGCTGACCAACTTATCTCCGTCGAAAAGCAGCCAGAAATGCTCCGGATAGGCCAGAAGCCTCTTCTCGATCTCATCCTTTGTCGCCGCCTCCTCCGGCGGAAAACATTCCCGCTCCACCGCTGCCAAGGCGTCTAAATCCGATATCCTTCCTGTTCTAATCTCCATACTGTGCTTCCCTCTCTTCCGTTCTCTCTATTTCTCGTGTCTTTTGACGATTCATGAGTATTTTAATGCTCTGCAAAAATTTAATCAATACTTTTCAGCCTGGAAACCTGCGCCGCCAGGCGCACACACGAATAAAGCCGTGCAGATATTTTGCACAGCTTTACTCTTCTTGCCATCCAGCGGCCGATATTTAATCCGGGTAACTTTCTTACTTGCCTATGTTCTGATATACGCTGATGAATTCCCTGGCCAGGATGCCGAAGGCTTCGGCGCTCATCAGCTGATCCTCCGCATGCAGGACCAGCATGTTGAAAGGCAGTTCCCCCTCTCCCTGCTTTTCAAACAGCTGCAAGTGAGCGTCATGCCCCTCGATAAAGCAGTTCTGTCCCTCCTCTATCAGCTGCTCCGCTCCCGCGTAATCTCCTTCCTTCGCCTTATGAATTGCCTCCACATAGCAGGAGCGAGCCGTTCCCACCGCGCTGATTACGCGGCAGCAGCACATTTCCAACTCTTCCATGTTTGTTCTATCCTTCCTTTCCTGACGCAGGCCGTTATGAACTATATCCTCTGCACGGATGCCCGTAGGCCCCGCATCACTATTCCGCAGTCATTCCGCTTTATCACTGAGCCTCGTAGTACGTAAGCTCAATACCATTTTCCTTCACATAATCCATAACTTCCTGGGAACAGAGTGCATCCAATTCCTGCACCCTCTGCGTGGAATAGGAACTTTCCCGATACAGTTCCAGATCACAATAGCCTGGATGGGTCATAATCTCTATATCCCTGCCCTTGTTTTCTTCCAGCAGCCGGATCAGGGTTTCCCGCGTAGCCGTAGGACCATAAAATCCGGCGACATAGACATAGGGGCTGTAACGGCGCAGATACAGGCCATATTCCTCTGCCAGGCGCATTGCCACTGCTTTCTGTTTTTCATTAAAGTCGTGTACGCTGTGGTGGGAGTCCAAATGGGTGGGCCTATGTCCAAACACCTCGATATACCGCTCAATTTGCGCCTTCCACTCTGCATAAACCTCGGCCATATCGAGTTCGGCTGCGTATATCTCTTTTCTGGAAAGGAAATTGCCTTTTTCGTCCGTAAAACTGCGTACTCCCGTCAGCGCCTTGCCCAGAGTTAACGTCAGATGTACGCCGATTCCCAGTCCTGGGCAATTCGCCGCCAGATCCCGGCCCCATTCCAGATAAGGCATATTGCACAGGGCCGTCGTAGAACGGATAATCCCCTGGCGGTAGCCTTCTATTATCCCAACCGTATTTCCTCTGGTATAGCCAAAATCATCTGCATTGATAACTACCTTCATTGGCATATCCTTCTTACGCCTCGCCCATCATCTTACGGGCTGTCTCCACAACCTTCGCCCCATCCATCATTCCATAGGCGCGCATATCGATGGCCTCCACCGGTTTTCCCGGCAGCTTTGCCTTCACAGAGTCTACATTAAAGCGCACCTGCGGCCCCAGAAGGACGCAGTCTGCGTCCGCCGCGAAGGTTGTCGCCTCCGCAACGGGATGGGCGCTGATATCATACTCATATCCCGCTTCTTTCGCATAAGCCTTCATCTTATTGACCAGTGCGCTGGTGCTCATTCCAGCCGCACACAATAATACAATTTTCTTCATCGCTTTTTGCTCCTCTCACAGTTCCTCGCCGTTTGTGGCAATCACTCGCTGATACCACGCGAAGCTGTCTTTTTCGATACGCTTTAACGTACCCTTCCCTTCATTGCCCTTATCCACATAGATAAAGCCGTAGCGTTTCTCCATTTCGCCGGTGGAAGCGCTGACTAAGTCGATGCAGCCCCAGGGGGTATAGCCCATGACCTCCACCCCGTCCGCTATGGCCTCTCCCATGGCCTCGATATGCTGGCGCAGGTAATCGATCCGGTAGGAATCGTGGATTTTTCCGTCCTCCGTCACCGTATCCCTGGCTCCCAGTCCGTTTTCCACCACCATCAGCGGCACCTGATAGCGGCCGTACAGCTCGTTTAAATACCAGCGCAGGCCCTTGGCGTCGATCTGCCAGCCCCACTCGGAGGCCTCCAGATAGGGATTTTTCACCCCGACCATCATATTGCCTGCCGCCTTGGTTTTCTCCGGATCGGCCGACACGCATCCGCTCATATAGTAGCTGAAGCTGTAGAAGTCAACCTTTCCTGCCAGCAGGGTCTCCTCGTCGCCGGGTTCCATTTTAATCTCGATCCCATTTTCCTGGAAATACCGCTTAGC
The DNA here is from genome assembly GCA_944383835.1 of uncultured Lachnospiraceae bacterium. Classification (GTDB taxonomy): domain Bacteria; phylum Bacillota; class Clostridia; order Lachnospirales; family Lachnospiraceae; genus RGIG7193. The sequence continues at coordinate 4,586 of CALWRE010000179.1, forward strand.
AAAATGGGGATAGGCCCCGCGCACCATCACATCGCCGCAGAAATAATTTCCCATCTGCATCCGGTTCTGCGCCAGCAGCACATCGTCGGGATTGCAGGTGTAAGGATAGCTTGCCATTCCGGCGATCATGCAGCCGATCTTATTCTCGCTGCCTATCTCATGGCCCAGCTTTACCGCCAGGGCGCTGGCAACAAACTGATGATGCAGGGCCTGGAACCGGGCCGACTTCTGCTCGCTGCTTTCCGCCTGCCCAAAGGCCATCCGATCCGTCTCCGGCAAAATTCCTCCGCCCATGAAGCCGCCGAAGCTGTTCGTCAGGATGTTGATTTCATTGAAGGTCAGCCAATATTTCACCAGGTCTTTATACTCCGTAAAGAGGGTGCGGCAGTAGTTCAGGAAAAACTCGATGCAGCGGCGGTTTGTCCAGCCGCCGTAAGCCTCGCAGAGATGATAGGGCATCTCATAATGGCTGATGGTCACCAGGGGCTCGATCCCATATTTATGGCACTCTTCAAAGACGCTGCGGTAAAAATCGATTCCCTTCTGATTCGGCTCCTTATCGTCGCCGTTGGGATAGATCCGCGTCCAGTTCACCGACAGGCGGTATACCTTGAAGCCCATTTTGCCAAAAAGCGCAATGTCCTCTTTATAATGATGGTAAAAATCAATCGCCTCGTGGGAAGGATAGTTTGCCCCTTCCTCAATCGTGCGGGTAATGCGCCGCGGCGTATGCAGATCGCCCGCCGTCATGTGATCGGCCGTGCTCTCACCCTTGCCGTCTGCGTTCCAGCCTCCCTCGCATTGATTGGCGGCCGTCGCCCCGCCCCACAGGAAATTCTCAGGAAATTTCTGCATTGTTTCCTATCCTTTCTGTTTCTTATCCTTTCTACTTCCTATTCTTTCTATCTCTTATCTTTTCTGTTGGGAACAAAATCTCCGGTCTCCAACAGGAAATCCAGGGCCTTTTCCTTAAACTGCCGTACAATACCTTCGTACTCCGGCTGATGAATGCAGTTGTGCAGCTCCATCGGATCCTTTTTCAGATCATACAGTTCGTCGTCCTCGTACAATCTCTTGACGTATTTAAAGTCATGGCCGCGCAGCATCACCGCTTTCGTATGCTCCGGCCCCTCGCTGGCCTGGGTGGACAGCCTCGGCCAATAGGCAGATTCCGGGCCGTGGCCCAGCTCCATGCACTGTTCTTCTCCGTGAATGCGGCCGCCCTCGCAGTGAACCTCCTCCCGGTGCTCATCCGCCCCGGCCAGCACCGGAGCAAGGGAACGGCCAAACTGGGTATAGCCCAGATTTACCTCCGTAAGCTCCGCCACCGTAGCCGTCAAATCCACCAGCTCCGCCAGGGCCTCCGTCACTCTGGGAATGCAAGGCGTATTCTTAGCCGGGCGGATGATCAGGGGCACATTGCAGACCGGATCGTCGAAGCAGTTCTGCACCTTCTCCGCAATGCCGTAATCTCCGGTATAGTCCCCGTGATCGCTGAAGACAAAGATATTGGTATTCTCGTCGAAGCCCGTCTCCCGCAGCTTCTCCCGGAACCAGCCAAACAGATCGTCAAATTTCGCCGTCATATCCAGATAGGTAGCCCGCAGCTCGTTCCAACGTTCTTCGCTCCAGCCCTCCAGCCCCTGCTTGCCGTGGATCCCCCACAGCATGCTGGGCTTGCCGGAGGTCTCTCTCAGATCCGGTCTCCTGGGCGGCAGGGCATGCCGCTCCGTCATTCCGTAGAACGGCCTCTTGCAGCCATAGGGCGGGTGGGGATAACCCAGGGTAACATACAGAAAGAAGGGTTTCTCTGTCCCGGCCTGCCGGCGCCGCTCCAGATAATCCATGGCGTAGGCCACAATCTTGTCGTCCATATCCCCCATATCCTGCTTATCCGTCACGTCTCCGGTGTAGAAAGAATAAAAACCATCCTGCCCAGCGGCCTCCGCCTGCCGTTTCTTTTCCTTCTCCCGTTCCTCGGGCGTCAGCTTCGCCTGCCGCTCAGCCTGGGCCTTCTTCATCGCCTCCAGGTCAAAGCCGGCAAAATATTCGTCGCAGTAGGCCTCCTTGGACCGGTCTGCCGGAACCACGTCGTTGCGGCCGCACCAGATCACCTCATAGCCGTTTTCCTTCATGGTCCGCAGAATATTGGGCTCCTGAGGATCCTGCAGGAAATGCATGGTCCGATGCCCCGTAGTGTGGGGATACAGCCCCGTCAGGAAACTGCAGCGGCTGGGAACGCACACCGGATTCTGGCAGAAGGCGTTTCGGAAGGAAACCCCCTCCTTCGCCAAAGCATCCAGGTTCGGCGTATGCGAAGTCGGATTCCCCAGATGGTGCAGGGTGTCTGCACGCATCTGGTCCGCCGCGAAATACACAACATTCGGTCTTTCGCTCATAGTTCCTCCTTATCTACTGTTTTTACATTTTATTTGGCCGCTTCTTCCGCTCTTGCTTCTGCCAGCGTCTCTCCCTTTTCCTGGGCCAGAGCGCGGGCATCCGCCAGCTTAAAGAAAGGATAATACAGGGCCATGTTGGCGATGATCAGGACAATGCCCCAGACAAAGCCGGTCCAGTGCGCATTGAGCAGGGCCATCGAGATGGGAATCGGAAGGAACATATTCCCCGCCGCTCCCGTAGGCATGGCCACCAGTCCAATGGAAGTCACAAGCTTTGTCAGCAGCACGCTCACCACCGGCGAAAGAATAAAGGGCACAGCCAAAATTACATTCATGATAATCGGCGTACCAAACATCATCGGCTCTGTAATGTTGAAAATCGATGTGGGAATCGCCACCTTCGACAGGGCCTTAAACTGCTGGGATTTTGCCGTGAACATCAAAAGGTTCAATGCCAGCAGGCCTACGCCTGCGCAGACGGTGCCGACATAGGTCCATTCCGGATAAGGGGCCGCTGCTCCCGCTGCGAAGGCCGACTGATTGGCCGCTCCGGCTGCCGACATAATCGGATACATGGCGCTCATTACAACCATGCCGCCATGAATACCAAATAACCAGAATACCTTGACCATAATCGCATAGACGAAAACGCCGATCAAGCCGCCGCCCACATACATCAGAGGGGCCTGAAGAATCGAATAAATCAGGTTCTGCGCCGTTCCAAAGGAGGTCAGACCCAGCAGGTAGCGAATAACTAAAAAGATAACAAAAACGAGGCCGCCAGGCAGCATGTTTTCAAACATACCGGACACATTGGAAGGAACAGAGTCGGGCATTTTAATTTTCCAGCCCCGATCTAAGAAGAATACATAGAGGCGGGTGGCCAAAAGAGCCACTATAATCGCCAGGAAAATGCCCTGAGAACCTATGGCCGAAAGCGACAAAGCATTGGTCACCGTATTTACAACCATCTCCCCGGTAGCCGGGTCAACGGAGGTGCTGGACGCGGTCAGAGGCGTCAGAATCATAAAAGAACCCAGAGAAATCAATGCCGCGGCAAAGCCATCTTTCTTAAAGCTTTTTGCCAGCTGATAACCCATGGACACTGCCACATACAGCGCCATCATATCCGAGGTAATGGAAATCGGAATCGATAAAAGATCTCCCACCCCGCTGTTTGTCAGGAAAGTCTGCCAGGGTCCAATCGGCAAAGACTTCAGCAGGTTAAAGAGGGAACCGGCAATCGTAATAGCCGCTATCCCCATAAAACCGTCCATTAAGACCTTCATGTAGCGAGTCTGTGTGAATTTTACAACCTTCTCCAAAAATTTGTCCATAACAATCCCCTTTCTTTTGGTATGGTTCTTTGATACTGCAACCTTACCACCTCTATACAGGGATTACATTATCAGTTTTTTCAAAAAAGTCAGACAGAATTGTTAAACTCTCCACTCTCTTACCAAAAGGCTGTCAAAAGCCGCAGTCCAAAGAAGACAAGCATTGTCATCGTCACCGGCCCCACCTGACTTAGAGGCATTCGAATGTAAGACAGGGCTTCCTTTCCCCGAAACCTTTTTCGGAGGAATACATACAAAAACACGGCCATCAAAGACACTAAGGCAAGCACGGGACAAGCCACTGGCCCCAGATAGACAGTCGAGACCCAACCCAATCGGACGCGGGACGACATGACCACCAGCTCCGTCCCCTCATTCCCATAGGGAAACAGCATAAAGCAGGCGCCAAAACAGACCATCGTCATTGTAATCGGATTCTGCCCCAGTGCCTTTCCCCAGGTATAGCCAACACAGACAATCATATAGAGCCCCAGCAGCCCCACCACAGCCTGGTACAGCCAGTCCAGGACCGTCACCGGAAACAGCCAGCGGCATAAGGCCAAAAGCCCGGCGCAGGCCAGCACAAAGCCGATTGCCGTCAGGCAGTCCCTCGCTCCGGCCTTAAGCACCTCCCGCGTAATCTTCACCGCCGTTTCCTGTCTTTCCCGCTCTCCTTCTCCCTGTTTTTTCCTCTCCGCCTTCTCCCGGTAGAGACGGATCCTGGCAAAGACACTGGAAAGATCCGCCTGGATAATGTCCGCCTCCCCCAAAAGCAGAACCGGCGTCTCCCGGTCCGCCGCCTTATGAATCTGCTCCAGGTAAGCGGCCGCCTGCGGGGCCACAAAGATCAAGTCCGCCTGCTCTGCATAGCCGCCGCATTCATGAAAGCCGACCGCCATAATCTCATCGTCCCAGCCCTGTTCCTCCGCGTACTTACGCATCCGCTTTGCCAATAGCCCCGTCGTTACGCCGCCCATGCAGACGATTAAAATCCTCATTGCTCCCCCTCCTCCAGGATACCGCATACCTCCTCGTAACTTTCGGCCGCCAAAAGCCTCTCCATATAGCCTGGTTCCATGCACAGCTTTGCCGCCGCATCCCCCAGCCACAGGGCCGCCGCGTCCTGGGACCGGGCATAGGCCACCAGCAGCACGGCCTGCACCTCTCCCTTATTCCAGAGAATCGGCCTTTGCAGAGTCAGAAGGGCCGCCGCCGTCCTCTCTCCCTCGTACTGATAAGGATGGGGCATGGCCAGGCCGCCGCCCACCTCTGTGGAGCTTAAAGCTTCCCGTTTGAATACATTTTCGGTAAAGCTCTCCGTCAGCCCCTCCGCGCTTTCCAGCTTTCCGCACAAAAACCGGAGGGCCGCCTCCTTATCCGGCATGCTTTCGCGCAGGAATACCAGCTCCGACTTCAGCACTCTCTCCTCTCCTGTCCCCGGCTGCACATCCCTGCGCAGGAATCCCTCGACCTTTTCCATGCTAGCCTCGTCCATCGACGGATCCACAATGAGAACCGGAACCGGGAGCTCCTTCCAGATGGGGAAGGTGCAGAGGACACAGGCGCAGTCGTCGAAATCCTGTTCCTTCAGCTCATACACCGATGAGAGGATCAAATCCTCCTCCTTCATCTGGCAGCGGACCATCAGCTTATATTGAATCAGCCGGGCCGTCCCCCGCCCCGATGCGCATACGATAATGATTTTCTTTCGCTTCGCGTGCTGCTTCGCCTTTTCCAGAGCCAGGGAAAAGTGCAGGGCCAGGTAGGCTGCCTCGTCCTCCGTCACCGTCAGGTTCAGCCTGCGCTGTATTACCTCCGCCGCGCACAGGGCCAGTTCGTAGCCCAGCTTCATCTCCCTCTGAATCTGCGCAAGCAGGGGATTTTTCTGTCTCTGTCCCAGCCGCAGTCTTGTCAGCAGAGGTTCCAGATGCAAAGCCAGCATCGTCCGCAGCTCCGCATCCCCGGCAAAGCT
>CALWRE010000180.1 GCA_944383835.1 uncultured Lachnospiraceae bacterium
ATCTGTGACACGATTGATACGATAAATGGCAGTATAAGTATCGCGTCTAGTTCAAAATATACTTCGGCAACGAATAGCCAATGAATCTGCTGCTTTTCATTTTAATCTTTTTAATACTTCCCCAATATCCCCGTCAATACAGACAGACCGCTCCGCAATCTCTCTTGGCGCATACGTCTCCCCGTAATTGACGCAGGCATATGTCGCCTTCGGGTTCTGGTAGGTCATCTGCCAGAAGGGATACTTGATAATGCCGGGGGTGTTCATCCCCACGCCCAGCTCCAGATAGAGGACCGACATGTTCTTATGGCGCCGGACAAAATCATCGTAACGCTTCGCAGCCGCATACCAGCCCTCATCCTGGACAAAGGTATCGTCCGCCCGCAGGTTCATCGCCATGGGAGCGCCGCACTTCGGGCAGCGGGGAACTAGCTCGGCCGGAACGGTCCTCTTCGGCTCTGCGCCCTCCGGGAGTTCCAGCCCCTGCTCCGTCAGCCGAAACCCCTGCGCCTGCGCCATCCTGCGAATAACCGCTTCATTATCGTACGTCTTGTTATGGCACGGCTTGGAGCATTGCCACAGGCCATAATCCCCCTGGGTGTAAAACAGGCGGTGCTTGTCAAAGCCGGCCTTTTGGAAACAATGGTCCACGTTGGTGGTGAGGACGAAGTAATCCTTATCCTTCACCCGTTCTAGCAGGTTTTGGTACACCGGCCTGGGCGGGTCGAGATAGCGGTTCAGCATGACGAATCGGCTCCAGTACGCCCACTGCTCCTCCGGCGTGGGGAAGGGATAAAATCCTCCGGTGTACATATCGTGAAACCCGTACTTCTTTTCAAAGTCGGCAAAATAGCGGTGAAACCTTTCTCCTCCATAGGCAAAGCCGGCGGAGGCGGAAAGGCCGGCTCCCGCGCCGATTAAGACAGCGTCCGCCCGTCTCAGAGCCTTCTGAAGCTCCTGCACATTCTGCACATTCTGCCTGGCTCCTTTTACAATTTTCAGCATTTCGTCACCCCCAGAAGCTTTTGATAAATATGAAGGTCTACGTCCTTGAATACGTTGAAGATAACCCGGATATCCTGCCGGCTATCCTGCTTGGGCGCATTCAAAAAGGACGTCACCGTCTGCACCGCTATTTCAGCGGCCTTTTCATTGGGGAAGTGAAATTCTCCGGTGGAAATGCAGCAGAAAGCGATGCTCCGACAGTTGTTTTCCACAGCCAGCTCCAAACAGGAGCGATAGCAGGAGGCAAGAGCCTCGCAGTCCTGCCTGCGGACAGGCCCGCCGATAATCGGCCCCACCGTATGCAGGATATATTTGCTGGGCAGATTGAAAGCAGGCGTGATCTTTGCCTGCCCCGTGGGCTCCTCGTGCCCTTGCTTCTTCATCATGTCGTAGCAGAAAAGCCGCAGTTGGATCCCGCTCCTGGAATGCACGATATTATCGATACAGGAATGGAGGGGATGGAAACAGCCCAGCATGGCGCTGTTTGCCGCGTTTACAATCGCATCGGCCTTTAAGGTCGTAATATCTCCCTGCCACAGCACCAGACGGGAATCTCCGGGAACAGAGGGCAAGACCGCGCTGTCCGTAATCCCGCGCTTATCCCTCTCGATCTGCAGGTATTCGTCCTGCACGCGCAAGAATTCCGGGCGGACGGGCCTTGGCATGCGCACATTCATCAGGCTCCGCAAAAGGCGCTCCTTATCCGGCAGGTTATCCGGAATCGAAATGTTTTTATATTCTTCTTGTTCGTTCAGCAGACAGGAAATCAGAAAGTCTGCCCGTTCTTCCTGCGTCATAGACTTATCTCCTTTCAACCGCCCTGGCCGGGCAGATTTCATAGCAATTGCCGCAATGCAGGCAATGTTCCTGCTGGATGACGACAGGTTTCCGGGAAATATCGATGCACTTCTGGGGACATTTGGAATAGCACAGCTTGCAGCCGATGCATTTGTCCGTCACAAAATAACCGCTTTCCTTTGCCTGGGCGCCGCCAAAGGAAAAGCTCGCCCGCTCGATGGGCTGTTTGGAAAGGTCGAACCATTCGCCGGTTCCCTGGCAAATCTTAAAAACAGTAAGGGCACTGCGGGAACGTTCATCGGGATAGATTTTTTCCATATAGGGATTCTTTGCAAAAAGAGCGGGCAGCATATCCGGGCCGATCTCCTTTGCCCTGCCCCGGACGGATACCGCCACGCAGGAAAGGGTGTCCTCCCCTTTCATCGCGGTGAAGGCAATATTTTCATTGGCTTTGAGGCGGTCATAAAAGTTTTTGCCTTTTGCAGTCAGAAAATACAGGCCGCTTTCGTCATAATCCATGATGTCGATGGCGCAGGTAACGGGCCGCCCCTCTTTATCCACCGTGGCAAATACGGCAGAATGCATTTCCTTTACGATATATTCCAGATAATTTTTCGTCTGCATGGAAATCCTCCTGTACACTGTTGCAATTGGTTTTCTTATGAGCTTATTATAAGCCTTCTTTTTCTGCATAGGAAGTACGCACAATATTGTGGCATAGTTACCGGAAGGAAACCATTCTTGTGATCATTTTCTTCTTATGATCCTTTTCTTCTTGTGATTATTTTTTCCGGTTCGACGTGCCGCGCAAGATAGGCATCCATCTCTTCGATGCCTTCCATTTCTCGGTTCATGGAGACATGCCTGGATTTTGCATAGATTGTTATGTTTTGTATTTCTTCCCAGCTGGCCTCCCTTTTTGTCTTCCGAAGGATCTTGGTTATTTCGCCTGTACGGAAACTATATTTTCTGCCGATTCCGGGCCGAACCGTTATCCTTTCTCCTTCGGCAGAAACCCTGAAGCGCCATACCAGGAAACCATAAAAAAGAAACGGAGCTGCAAACAAAGCGGCCACAATCCCCATTGCCACAAGAAGCATTGGGCCTTCCACATCCAATATCGCCAGCAGCAAAACAGAAAATCCCAGGGATAAAACCACCACAGCCATAAAAGCATAATAGGTTTTCGACCGGCGCACCTCCGTTTTCAGCCCCAGCTCCGTTTCAAACAGCACTTTACCGTCCGCATCAAAAAAGAGTATTTTGACGCCATTATCCTTTCCATACCGGGTCGCTTTATAAATCAGGGCAAGCCTGTCCGCCTCCGTCGCCTCGCCCTGATGCCGCAGCCAACAGACCGGAGCGGCGTATGCATAAAATCCGCCCAGACAGGTCTCTCCGTCAAATCTTGCAATATTCCCGTCCTCATCTTCAATCTGCACGTAGCTTTTCGTCCCTGTAATCTTCATCCTTTTGCTCCTATCGGATGTCCATGTCTTCAGCGCACGTTCTGCATCACTCCCTATCTGGCCGCCAAAAATATTTGGGATTAAATCCTTCCACCCGAATCGTCTTCATCATTGCCTTAAAGACCTCCGGATCAAAATCGTCATCCATGCAGAAAACTTCATAATCCACCCCCCAAATAGGACAAAAAGAATCCCGTTTCTTTATATCCATTGCGCAGATAAAAATTTCTCCGTTTCTCTCTTTGTCTGCTGTTTTCCGCCGTCTCATCAAGCATTTCAAAATCTACCACCTGCTTCTTCTGCGGATATTCCGCTTTCAGCGCTAAAAAATCAAATCCCTCTGCCTCTGCCATTTCTGCCAATTTTGCAGGCGCAAGGTATTCTTCCGGGGGAAACGCTTCTTTTGCAAGTACATTGACTTCATCCCAGAAACGACTGTCTTTTGTAATATGTTCCGTACCGAATCTCATATTTCCTCCCGCACGGACCATTTCACTCTTTTAAAGCCCCATTATTATAAGCTCTTGCAATCACATAAGACGGTTCATACCATACGTGAAGTTAAGGTAAACAACCTCTGTTTTGGGCTTCTTGAATAAGTTTAGGCTGAATCAGCGGATAAGTCCAGTTATCTATCAACTTGTCACAAACAATAATTTTTTCAATTTCGCTATGTAGATTTTCAAAAGAAAACACATTGGCTACAAAAAGCATTCCATAGCTTTCGGCAGTATCTTCTTCACTTACCCTTGTTTTTCCTTTAACGGAGTATACGCATACAGGCTTAATATCAAAATCTTTAGCGCCGGTTTCTTCATTCAATTCACGTTTCGCAGTTTCTAGAATTGTCTCGCCAGCCTCTCTGTGACCGCCTGGTACTTCAAACGTTTCCCTGTCTTTGTGTTTACAAAATATCCATTTTCCATTTGTCTTAGATATAATAACTGCAAACTTTAATAAATAATCTTCCATTTCATCATAAAATTTTACTTCAATCATAAAATAAATCTTCCTTACTTGTGATATGGCTCCCCATAACGTATCTAAGCGAGACTTAATGAAAATTAACAATAATAGTGTATCTCTCCAAAATATGTAAACCATTTCCCAGCACTGGTAATCCATACCTTTGTTGCATTTTCGGAAGGCTTTCCTTTTGCAATATGTACGTGAATCGGTTCAAGGGGTTTATTTTCATTTGTCCAGAAATAAATCCAATATTCTCCCATTCTAAAGATTTGAGGCATTCTCAAACCCCCCTTCCCGAGAAAATTCAATAATAAGATGAGCGGTTGATCTTATTATTTCTTCGAATTGCTTAATCTCTTCTTCTGAAAAATGATAAATATCTTCCCATGTGTAATCGGGAAGCCAGCATGCAGCATGTTTAAATCCATATTTTTCATCCGGTCTCTCAATATACACTTTTACTCTTCCATCATTCTGCATATCAGAATGAACAATTTCTGTCTCATCATTCAATGTCATAAATGGATACATCATATCATCATTCCTCCTTGCTTCTTATACGCTACTTATTGTTTATATTATATGATGCAGATTGCGGGAGCACGCAGTGCGGCGCCCTAAAGGACTAGCTTCGCGTCGCAATCTGGTATCATAGGGGGCAAAATACCTTTTGACCCCAACATCATTATATCCCATTAAGAATATTTTCAAATTAGGATTTGTCTTACTAACTATATATCGATAAGTTTTCCAAATCGTTCCGCCATTATTTTTTCAGTGTCTTCACTTAATTTTTTCACAAGCTCATCTCCCTTACCAATTCCAAGCAGCCGAACAATTTTTCCTCATTAATACCATTCGTTTATTCCCCTGTCATTTCATTTCTCGGTCCTACGAAAAAACCGCACTTACTTGTGATATGGCTCATGATTGATAATACGGTAAGCGCGGTATATCTGCTCCAGCAGAATCACCCGCATCAGCTGATGCGGAAAAGTCAGCCGGGAAAAGCTCATGGCCTCATCCGCCGCCTTCATCACCTGTTCATAGAGTCCCAGAGAGCCGCCGATGATAAAAACGATATGACTGATTCCCTGGATGCCCAGTTTTTCGATTTTAGCAGCCAGCCCCGGCGAGTCCGGCTGTTTTCCTTCCACGGCCAACGCAATTACATAAGCGCTTTCCGGAATCTTCGCCAGTATCCTCTTGCCTTCCTTCTCTAAAATCTGACGGTTGACCGCCTCCGGCGCCTGATCCGGCGTCTTTTCATCCGCCACCTCTATAATCTCCAGGCGGCAATACCGGCTAAGCCTCTTCGCATACTCCAAAACCGCCCCGGCAAAATAATCTTCCTTGATTTTTCCTACGCACACCACCGTAATCTTCATCCCATTCGCCCTCCTTCTCCCTTTCCGCCATTATACAAAAAAAGCATGCCGAAAGCAACGCCAGCTTTCCCGCCGATCATAAATAGGCCGGCGGATTACTCCGCCGGCCCATTCTCTGATCCTATACTGGATACTCCCAAAGGATTCTTCGTCTGTTTCTCTCGCCCTTGCGGGCTCTTTCCTTACTGGCCAATGAAGGAGCTGATGGACTCCGCAGCCAGTTTGCCGGACGTCACAGCCCAGCCGTTGTTCGCTCCGGAAGGCGAATCGTCTCCCATCACGCCGCCGGCCAGCTCGCCGGCCGCATACAGACCCTGGATGGTCTCGCCGGAAGTGTTCTGCACCTCCAGGCTGGTATTGATCACCAGACCGCCCATGGTCGTAGCGAAACGAGGCTTCTGTTCCACCAGATAGTAGGGGCCGTCGCCGATCTCCATCGTCATATATGCCGCATCTCTTCCAAAGTCTTCGTCCTCGCCGGACTGTACAAAGCCGTTATAGCGCTCTACTGTGGCCGTCAATACCGCCGGATCCATACCGGCCGTCTCAGCCACCTCCTCGAGGGTATCCCCATGGATAAAAATCGGCGTCGTGCTGCCGTTGGCCTCCAGATAGCCCTCAATATCTTCCTCACTGATGCCTGCGCCGCCCAGCTGAGCTCTCCACGCGTCAAAGGTCGCCTGATCCATCAGCAGATAGAGCATCTGCCCTTCCTGCTCCAGCTCCGTCTCCAGGATGGTGCGGTTGGAAGCTCTCTCATTTACCACACGGTTTCCTTCGGAATTGACCAGGATAGCGCTCATCGTCCAGCCCACAATATTGCCGGCAATCGTGGATTTGGCAATACCCTCGGAAACCTCGATTCCATTGGGATAACGCTTGCCGTACTCCATCAGGCGGGTGGCCGCATCCACGCCCTCAGCGGTAGCCATGATGATGCCGTCCCCGGTGGAGGATACGGGGCCATAATACAGAGCCGACTGCAGTTCCTCGCTCAGAAGATCCTTGTTATTGCCGTAGCCGCCGGTGGCCAGCAGCACAGCCTGTGCCTGAATCGTGTAATCCGTGCTGTCGCTGGAAGCCAGCACGCCGGTAACCACACCGTTCTCATCGACAATCAGCTCGCTGGCACGGGTGCCAAGCAGAACCTGTGCATCCGTCTGTGCGATCGCATTTCTCATATTCTCCGCCGCACCTGCGCCGCTGCCGGTGTAAGCCAGCTCACGGTCGTGGGAATACTCAGCCAGATGATGCAGGCCGCCCTCCATATCAAAGGTCACGCCGTTGCTCTGCAGCCAGTCACTGGTCTCGCCCACGTTCTCCGCATAGAGGGTCAGCAGCTCGGGCACGTTCAGCCCGGCTCCGTTCGCCATGAAATCCTCATACATGCTTTCAACGGAATCGTCGGTCACACCAGCCTCCCGCTGAAGCTCAGAGCCCATAACAACCTGGTTGCCGCCGCTGACGGAGATCGCGCCGCCCATAAAGGCCATCTTCTCCACCAGGATCACATTAAGCCCCAGCTCTTCAGCGCGTATGCAGGCGGTCATACCGGCGGCTCCGCCGCCTACGATCACCAGATCCGCCTCCAGGGTCTCCTCGGACTTCTCCGTATTTTCTTCCACTGCAACGGCTCTCAGGGCCTCCGCGTCTCCGCCTGCCTGGGTCACGCAGTCAGCCACCGCCTCCAGAATTGCATTGGAGGTCACCGTCGCTCCGGCGACGACATCCACACCCAGGGACTGCGTCTCCACAATCTCACCCGGCAGGATATCCACGGCGTTGGTTCCAATCCCATCCGTCTCCACATGATCCGTCACCGTCACGCTCTCGATGGCGTCAGCGCTGAAGACGACCTCCACGGTTACATCGCCGTTGTTTCCCGCGGCGGATGCCGTGTATGTGCCAGGGGTATAGGTCCCCTCTCCCTGCACTTCATTCTCCGTAACAGCTTCGGTCGCTGCAGGAGTCTCTGCAGACGTAGTCTCGCCGGCCGGCGCACTGCAGGCCGCCAGGCAGAGAGCCAGCAGCAGCGCCGTCAGGCTTTTGCCCAGGCGCAATGCTTTTTCCTTCATTTGTACAATTCCTCCTATAATTGATTATCCGATCACAAGGGAAGAATATCCCCCCTCTGAGACCGTCCCATTATATCCTATTTCCCCCTTTTTGTAAAGGCATTGGAAGCCTCGCAGACAAAGGTTTTTCAACGTTTTCCAATCCACAACGCAAAGCTCAACCCCAAAGAACATCTCCTATAAAAAAGTATCCCGAAACCAACGCCAGCCTTGCCTTCCCCCTCACCCCCATGGTATAATGTGCGTAAGCAATGAGCAGTGCGAGTATCCGTCCAGGAAGGGATGGCTGCGGCAAAGCCGCAGACGAATCCCTGGATGGGCGGATGCTCATAGGGCGAATGCCCGACAGCCCGATGGAGCAAAGCGGAATCGGGATGCACTGCGAATTGCGTAAATTGCAGAAACCAAGAGCAGTGCGAGCATACGTTCAGGAAAGGATAACCATGGCAAAGCCACAAACCACTTCGCAAAAGGAGGCGCCAAATATCGTCCCTCCCCTGCGTACTTATCAGCTGACGGAACAAAAATATCGTGATATCCATTCTTCGGCCTGGGCGCTTTTGATCGTAGGCTGTATTTTGTTGTACATAACGCTGGTACAGTTGCTCCGCATGCTGGACAACCATCGGCTTTTTCCGCAGCTTTTGTTTTTCTTTCTATCCCTGGCTGCCAGCCTTGCCCTCCTTATCCTGGGACGGCGTTCCCTGCGCTACAGCCAGGAATTGAAAGTCCAGTCCGAAAAAGACCGGCAGCTGGCCAATGAACTGGTAGAATGGTTTATCACCACCTACTCCCGTGATCAAATTGACCATCAGATCGACGCCATCACTTCCCTGGGCGATACACCGGAAATCCTGTGCCTGAAGCGGCTGGACATGATCCGCATTCTGATTACCAGAGAATACAGCCGCAGTTTTGATGAAGAATTCCTGGATCAGCTTTGTGAAGACCTCTATAATATGCTTTTTGAGGAAAATCTTATATAAAAATTTTTATAAGAATCATACGCTTTCCTTACTTATGTTCGTTATCTTGTCTGCCGTTTGTGTTCCGGCAGTTATAACATACCCCTTTTCCCTTTCTTCTCAACATCCGGATACTCTGTTTAGCCCCCTTAAACACAGTGCGCCGGCAGTCTCTGCACCAGCGGCGCACAAACTGTCAGCGCACTATAGAAATCTCAGACAAAATTCTCAGAGTTTTTCTTCTGCTCTTCCTTCTGTCCTCCCACCCAATTTACCGTGGGCACAATAACCAGCAAAGAAATAAGCGAAAATACGGATACTTTTATATCCCGTGTAATCAGGCCGGAAAACAGAATAATGATCCCATCTACGCCAAACATGATTACGCGCAGCGGAATTCTGGGGAACACACGATGCAGCAGCAGCGAAATCGTATCGGTTCCGCCAGTCGCCGCCTGGCTGCGGAAACAGAGGCCGATTCCTCCGCCCACGCAGAGCCCTCCCAGAACCGCTGACAGGAGAATCGATCTGCTTATATCAACATAGGGAATCAGTCCCATCACCGCCGGCGTCAGAAGCACCGACAAAAGAGTCTTGGCGCCGAAACTCTTTCCTAAAAAAAACACAGCCAGAAGCAGCAAAGGCACCGACACGCTCAGAGTTATATATTGAACCGGCACTCCCGTCATGTAAGAAAGAATGATGGCAAGTCCAGTGGTCCCCCCCGGAGCCAGATTATATGTATGGAAGAAATCCTTTACCGCTACAGAGATCAGCACCGCCGAAAGGGCAATGCGTGCAATGTCCGCCAATGTTTTTTTAAGCATCTTCCTTCCCCATAGCCTTTCTAAATTCTTCTTCTCCCTTCACCGATAACGGATGTCTGAGCAACCGGTCTAAAAGCTGGGGACTCACTGTGACAAAATCCGCCTCCATTTTCTCCAGCATTCTCACCTGCAGGCGGTTTCGCACGGAAGCCGCCACGATTTTCAGCTGCGGATAAAGGTTTTTGAGAGACAGACATGCCTGCACAACGCCCATGCCATCCTCCCCCGCTTCGTCATTACGGCTCACGAAAACAAAAACATATTCGGCGCCGGCTTGGGCAGCAAGACTGGCCTGTTCTTCCGAAAAGATCAGCGTCATCGCCGTCGAAATTCCTCTTTCACGCAAACGCCTTGTCAGCTTCAAGCCATCTGCGGAAAAATTAATTTTTATCACAACCCCCGGATATTTTCGGGCACAGTCAACCGCTGTTTTTTCCATTTGTTCCAGCTCTCCGATCACTTCCATCGTAAAGAGCTTTGCTTTGCAGGGCAGGATCTGGCGTACAAACTCTTCGGCCGTCGTCCCATTGGCCGCATACATCGAAGGGTTGGCCGTCACACCCCACAGTCCCATTTCCAGCGCTTCTTTCGCCTGTTCTGCATCTCCGGTATCAATCAGATATCTCATTCGCCCTCCTACTCTCCCAAAAAAGCTTCTGCAATACGCATAATCCTGGCTGTACATTCAAACCTTTTCTGGCCGCAGATCATCTGACGGAGCTGCTCTGTCTGCTCCGGTGAAGCATGAAAATCCGAGTACCGAATATCCAGACCGATTTTTTTCAGAAATCTGCGCATGGTTTCCTTTGCCTGCAAGCCATTTTCCGGCTGGTTTCCCTCTTCACCGATGAAAGCCAGAGTTCGGCGGATTCCAGGTCCGGCCTGGCCGTCATCAAAAAACTCCTCCAAATAGGCAGGGTAGACCAAGGCCAAAGAGGCGCCATGATTGATTTGAGGTACGATTCCCGTCACCATTTCCCCCAGAAAATGGGGGATAGTTGCTCCGCCGTTCGACAGACAGATTCCTCCCATCGTATCCGCCCATGCCATTTTTTCCCTGTATGTCAGCTGATTTTCCTTTGCCAGCTGCACCAGGGCCTCTGCGGCATATTTCATTCCCTCCACTGCCAGCGCTCTGGCCAATGGAGAAAAAGAACCGTTGATATAGGATTCGGACAGGTGGCAGAAAGCGTCAAATCCCGTGCAGGCCGTCATCCGGGGAGGCAGCGTCAGCATCAGTTCCGGGTCAATCAGCGCAGCCAATGGGAAAAATTCCTGCCGAAAAAAGGTTGTCTTTTCATTTGTGACGGCATCGCTGATCACCGCCGCCTGCGTACACTGGGAACCGGTTCCCGATGTAGTGGGAACCGCAATCAGCGGAATAACTCCTTCGCGAACATCGGACTGCTCCCGAAAATCACCGCCTGCCGCCTTTAAATACGCCCAGTCTGCTCTTCCCTCGCGGCCAAAAAAGGCAATTATTTTTGCCGTATCGATTACGGAACCGCCTCCAACAGCGACAATCACATCTGCATTACATGAAAAAGCAGTCTGCACGCCTTCCTCCGCATTGGTGGTCAGCGGATTCGGACGGATATGCTGGAACAGCGTTACCTCCATCCCGGTATCCCGCAATATCTTCTCGGCTCTTTCGAATAAAGGCGCAAGCGCCGGCTCAGGGGCTGATGTCACTAAAAGACATTTTTTTCCGTAGGGCCTGACCAAAGCTCCCAGCGAAGCGAGCTCTCCTGTACCAAAGATAATCTTCGTCGGCTGATAATGCTGTACCGCCATAAATTTCCTCTCCTTTCCGGCCATCACTCCAGATGATATTTTTCCGCTCCCGCATCAATGGCAGCACGCAGTTTCTTCACGGCGGCCCCTATTCCGTCCGGATCATGGTAAATTGCAGTTGAAAAAATCATTACATCCGGATTGCAGGCAATCACCGGCTCCATATTCTCCAGGCGCATGCCTCCGTCTACCGCCAATTCGCAGGACGGATTTTTTTCATCGATCAGCTTTCTGGCCCTGCGGATCAAATCCAGGCTGCTTCGTCTCCAGGCCCACTTTTCTTCCCCTGCCGGCGGCTTTCCTCCTCCATGTATCACCAGGTGCAGCCGGTCAATATCATAGATCGACTCATCCACAAAACAAAGAGGCGTATAGCAGCCCACCGTCAAGCCAATCTTCATCCCCATCTCATGGCACCAGTTTATGATATAAGCCAATGGAGCCCCAATGAAATTTTCTGCCGGAACAATCAGCATTGTGGCGCCTGCCGCCGCAATCTTTTCAATAAACAGCCGGTCACAGTCCTTTGCATATAAATGGCATTCGATTTCCTTATCCGTGATCTCACGTACTGCCTTGATAATCAAATGGCCTCCCACCAGCTGCAGATTGCGCAGATCATACATATCTGCCGCATCGGAGTGGCAGTAGTCCGCTCCGGCATCCAGAGCCTCCTTCATGTTTTTGCGCACCGCGCCATAATCAAAGGTCCCCGCCATTCCGGCTGCAATCTTAATATGTTTCATGACTCCCTCCCATCAAGATCCATTTTTCTGATATTCTTCTTCCGCCTTATCAATAATCACCTTAATATTCCGGATCGCTTTATCGATCGGAACCTTGATGATCTTCTTGCCATGAAAGCGTTCTGCATTTGCCACGGCGATCGCCTGCGCAAAAATCACAATGTCCGCCGACTGGCATACCGATTCGGGCAGCCTCTCCGTCATGTTGTATCCGCCCTGCATTTCCGTCACACACTCATGGCCTCTTGCTTCCGCTTCTTTTTTCAGCGCGGCCGCCACCATCTTGCTATGAGCCACACCAGCCAGACAGGCTGTTACCACTACAATTTTCATGCTTACCTCCTTATATTTTTGTCTTTGTCCTCTCCGTTCTTTCCTGCAGGCAGCGCGGAAAGAGCCTTTCCTCCTTCCGCGCCGCCTCCGCTTATTTCTTCTTACTCCGCATCCGGATTAAAATCTTTGCGTTTCCAATATTTTTTCAGCAGCACTACAATCGCGCAGGTAACCAGACTGCCCACCACAATAGACAGGGCATATACCGGTATATTGCCGACGAAGAACCAGCTGGGAAGTCCCAGCGCCGGCACAGAGAGAGTCTGTCCAAAGAAACCGGCAATCGTCGATGCCGTCACCGAACCGCAGAAGGAAGCGATGGTGCAGCGAACAATATCATTCAGAACGATGGGGAGCGCCAATTCCGTGTAACCGCCGATCAAAGTCAGAAGCCAGCCTGTTTTCGCATACTCTCTTTCCCCTTTGGTAAAGAGTTTGGGCGCCACAAACGTGGCCAGCATAATTCCCAGCGGCGGAACCATTACCATTGAAATACGGCAGCCATAAAATGTGGTAATGCCCTCCGAATAAGCCGCTCCGGCAATAGCCGATGCAATCTTGGAAATTGGTCCGCCGTAGTCCACGCCGTCCAATGCACCCAGAACCATGCCCAAAAGAGCGCCCTGTGAAGAGTCCAGATTGGACAGCCTGGCTGCCGCCCAGTCGGTAAAAGCAGTGATAGGACCATTCAGCAGGCCCAGGACGATCAGGCCCACAACAACGCAGGCAATAACCGGGCAGAACATCCCCCAGATCTGCTCCCACATTTTGCTGGGGCGAACATAGTGATTCATCACCTGAATCAGATAACCTACCATAAAGCCGGCCAGCAAAGCTCCCAGGTAGCCGGAGCCGCTGGAATTGGCAAGATAGGAGCAGACAAAACCGGGAGCCAGGCCTGGCTTATCCGCAATACTGTAAGAAATAAAGGCACCGAAGAAGGGAACGAAGAAATTCATCCCTGTGCTTCCCAGCAGGGAAATGGTCTGCAGAATCGTGGAATCCGGCCATACATTTGTCAGGATACCGATTGCCTGCAGGATACCGCCCAGCATAATGAACGGGAGCATATAGGAAATACCCGTCCGCAAATGGTTAAACGGATGTGCAAACAGCGTTTTCAACCCACTCTGGCTGCTTACGCCGCCCTCCTCGATCTCAAATAAATCATCGTTTCTGTTCGTACTCATTGATAATACCTCCTCTTTTCCGCCCCTTTACAGCGGAGTCTCCTCATAGTTTTCCAAAAGCTCCATAAATTGGGCCGGACTCTGTGCGTTTTTCCACTTCTTCTGGAAATCTTCATCCAAAGACATCACAGCGATTCGGGAAAGCAGCTTTACATGCTCGTTTTCCTCGCCCTCTACCGCCTGTCCAGGCATGGAGATAAGGAAAAGATAACGCACCGGAGAATCTCCGTCCCCATCCCAGTCGATCGCCTTTTTTAACCGCATAAAAGCGATCATCGGTGCAATTACCGTTGGTGAAATCCCATGGGGTATTGCAATCTCCATCGTGCAATACGTGGACGAAAGGCTTTCTCTCTCCTCCACCGCCCGAAGAAACTCCTCCAGGCTTCGCAGGTTGCCCGCCTCGTAAAGCCTTTCCGCCAGAACGTTTACACACTCTTTCTTGTCCGCCGCGTCATAATCCAGCACAATCAGGTTCTCAGAAGTTACTTTTGCCAGACTGGTTGGTTCGCTCATATCAGTGCCCCTCCTCGCCTGCGGCCTGCCTGGCGGCTTCATCGATCGCTTTTCTGCACTTGCGGACCGCAGCCGCTATCCCGTCCGGATCGCGATAAAGCGCCGTGGAAAACACTAAAACATCCGGATCACAGGCCACAATGGGCGCAAGATTGTTCGGCCGGATTCCCCCATCCACAGCCAGCTCACAGGATGGATTCTTCTCGTCAATCATTTTCCTTGCCCTGCGCACCAGATCGAGGCCGCTTCTTCTCCATGCCCACAGCTCCTCTCCCGCCGGCGGCTTGCCCGCCCCATGAATCACAATGTGGAGCCGATCGATATCGTATATGGACTCATCCACAAAGCACAGGGGCGTATAACAGCCTATTGTCAATCCAACCTTCATTCCCAGTTCATGGCACCAGTTGATGATGTAAGCCAAAGGCGCCCCGATGAAGTTTTCCGCCGGAACAATCAGCATCGTGGTTCCCACGGCAGCCAGCTTCTCAATAAAGAGGCGGTCGCATTCCTTTGCATACAAATGACACTCAATTTCCTTGTCCGTAATTTCCCGTACCGCCTTGATGATCAGATGGCCTCCGATCAGCTGCTGATTCTTCAGATCGATCATGTCGCAGGAATCCGCATGGCAATAATCCGCTCCGGCATCCAGGGCTTCCTTCATATTGCCTCTGACATCGCCGAAATCAAAAGTATCCGCCATTCCTGCTGCAATTTTGATGTGCCTCATTCTTCCCCTCCTTCTCTGTGGTGGAATCGGTTTTGCTTTACAAAAAAAGCATAGCAAAGATTGCTATACACTTCAATGCAGATATGGTACCAAAACCTGCGTTTTATCAAGTGCAATTATGTACTTGAATAAATTTCTTTATAAAAAATTTATTTTACTATTAGAAATATGTTGTTTTTTACTAATTATTCCAATATAATAATCTTAGAAACCGTCAAAACCACAGGGACATTTCTCTTGAACGGAGGTTTGATATGAGTGCAATAAATGAATACTATATTCTCCAGGCCCTTCTGAAAAACGACTGCCTGACCGCCGCCCAGATCGGGCAGATTCTGGGCTGCTCACGCAGGACCATTATGAACCATATGGAACAGGTGCGGGAGCTGGCGCAGAAAGAAGGCCTTCACCTGGTTTCGCGCAAAGGCCATGGGTATCAGCTGATCGATCCCCCGGAAAGCAAATCCCGTTTTCTTGAACGCGAACCGCATGCTGCCGCCTTCGGCCACCGCGAGCGCCTCTACTGCATCCTTTTTCTTCTGCTGAGCCAAAACCAGCCTGTGTACATGACCGAGCTGGAACATACCTTCCATGTATCGCGCAGTTCCATTTATTCCAGTCTGGATCTTGCGCAGAAATGGCTCAGCTCCTACGACATTGAACTTGTACGCAGCCGCCGTGCAGGAATTACCCTATCCCCCGGAGAAAAGAGACGAAGACTGGCTCTTTCCTACTGGTACCGGGAGGCGGAGAACCTGGCTAAAAATTCTCTGGAACACCTCGGAATAAACAAATTGCAGAAGGAGCTGCAGTTTTTTGAAAATCTTCTTCCCTTGCAAAAAGTATATGATTTTCTCGAAGAAATCAAAGGCTTCATGCATTTGTCCAATTCCAATGTTGAAACCGAGCGGCTCCCCCGTTTTCTTCAAATCGCTTTGATACGCCAAAAGCAGGGATTCCTGTGCACCATGCCCGAACAGCATTTTGAGATCCTGACCTCTTTGCAGATACGCGGTCACATTGAGAGAATCATGAAGCTGGCCAGCCAGCTGACCGGCTGTGAGGAAAATCTAAAAGAGGCAATCTACCTGCACAAATTGATCCTGTCTGCTTATTCCAGTGATCTGCAGACTGCCTTTTCACTGATCGACTCTGTGCAGATTGACCCCTGCTGCATCCAGGATATCATGAGCCATCTGGATCGTCTTTTGAAGCTCAGCCCCCAGGCCCGCCAAGATCTGCGCAGCCATCTGATCTACCGCCTTAAATGGGAATTCTTCTTTGATATTTACGATCGGAATCCCAGCATGACCTACTACGCCTCCATGCTATCCCGTTTCCAGATCGTGCAGGAAGTGGCCCGTGTTCTAGGCCATGCAACGCAGAAACATTATAATATTGCATTCTACGATCGTTATCTGTATACTCTCTGCCTGCTTATCCGCCGCGCCATTGAAGCCTCCAAGCGCCGGCTGCACGTTTTATTCCTCCACGACTGCGATACTCTGGAACTGGATATCATGCACTTGGTGTTTCAAAACAATATTCAAGAAATGATCCTAACCGGCGAGTATCCCTTTCCTCCTGCGGATCTCTCTGCTGCTTTCCTGCAGCAGTATGACCTGATTCTCAGCGTACAGCCTGTGCCTTCGTCCCCCATACCGGTCATTGTGATCCCCAAGATTCTCAGTACTTCCCACGAGATTAACCGGCTGAGCGATCAGATCAACCATTATTACCAGGTGATAAACTACCGCGAAATCGTCCTTGATAAAAGCATTGATCTCTCTGGTCTTCTCTGAATGCGGGCAGCCCGCCCCTTTACATAAAAAGAGTCCTCCCAAACCCTTCAAGGCCCTGGGAGGACTCTGTTTCTGTTTTATTTCATTTTTTTAATTAAACCGATTCGCTTCCGTCCGGCTAAAAAGCAGAGGAGTCTGCCCGCCTGTCACGCCTCATTGAGAATCAAAGCCATCATTTCCAGATTGTCCGCTCCAGCATTCTCAATCCCGTGACTCTGCCCGCAGGCGATCAGACATACATCTCCCGCCGTTACCCGGACTCTTTCGCCGTCCGGGCCGGTGAAAATGCCTTCGCCCTTCAGGATGTAATAAGGCTCCGTATTGCCCACATGGGTGTGATAGCCGATGCTGCTGCCCGGCGGAAGGACCACACGGTTATACAGCGTGCCGTGGCCCATCATCTCCTCTGGCTTCAGCACCGCATACTTATATATCTCTCCCTTGCCGCCATGAAGCGCATGGCTCACCGTAAGTATTTCTCGCCTTACCATCGCATCCTCCTTATCAGCCCTTGGCCTTCAGGTATTCGTCGATGCCCTTGGCCGCCTTGCGCCCGGCCTCCATGGCCAGGATAACCGTAGCAGAACCGGTGGCCGCATCGCCTCCGGCGAACACGCCTTCCTTGCTGGTCTTGCCGGTTTCCGGATCGGTCAGGATGCAGCCCCTCTTATTTACTTCCAGCCCCTTGGTGGAATCGGAAATCATCGGATTCGGGGTCGTGCCCAGAGCCATGATAACCATATCGGCTTCGATTTCAAACTCCGAGCCTTCCACCGGAATCGGGCGTCTTCTGCCGGAGGCATCCGGCTCGCCCAACTCCATGCGGATGCAGCGCACGCCCTTCACCCAGCCGTTTTCATCCACCAGCACCTCGGTCGGATTGCTGAGCAGCTGGAAGATCACGCCCTCTTCTTTCGCGTGGTGGACTTCCTCGGTACGGGCCGGCAGTTCGGCTTCGCTTCTGCGGTATACGATATGGGTCTCGGCGCCCATGCGCAGAGCGGTACGGGCCGCGTCCATAGCGACGTTGCCGCCGCCCACAATCACAGCCTTCTTGGAATGAGGCATAGGGGTATCGGTTTTCTCATCCCCTGCCTTCATCAGATTGCTTCGGGTCAGGTACTCATTGGCCGAATAGACGCCGTTGGCATTCTCCCCAGGGATTCCCATGAACATCGGAAGGCCTGCGCCGGAACCGATAAATACGGCATCGTAGCCTTCTTCGTTCAAAAGCTCATCCACCGTAACAGACTTGCCCACAACCACGTCGGTATCAATCTGCACGCCAAGGGCCTTCACATTGTCGATCTCCGGCTGCACCACTCCGTCCTTAGGCAGACGGAATTCCGGAATGCCGTAGGTCAAAACGCCGCCGGCCTTATGCAGCACCTCAAAGATCGTCACCTCGTAGCCCATCTTCGCCAGATCGCCGGCGCAGGTCAGGCCCGCAGGGCCGCTACCGACAACAGCCACACGCTTTCCGTTCTTCGTCTCAGGCTTCTTGGGTTTGATGCCGTTCTGCCTTGCCCAGTCGGCCACGAAGCGCTCCAGCTTGCCGATGGCAATCGGATCGCCCTTGATGCCGCGGATACATACGCCCTCGCACTGGGTCTCCTGCGGGCAGACACGGCCGCATACAGCCGGAAGGGCGGAGGCCTCGCTGATCACGTTAAAGGCCTCGGCAAACTCGCCTTTTTCCACATGGCCGATAAAGCCGGGAATATTGATGGACACAGGGCAGCCGGCCATGCAGCGGGGATTCTTGCACTTGATGCAGCGGCTGGCCTCGGTGCGGGCCTCTTCCTCATTATAGCCGTAACATACCTCGTCAAAGTTAGTGGCACGGACCGCCGGATCCTGCTCGCGCACCGGCGTTCTCTTCAGCACATCCTCGGCCTTG
The DNA here is from genome assembly GCA_944383835.1 of uncultured Lachnospiraceae bacterium. Classification (GTDB taxonomy): domain Bacteria; phylum Bacillota; class Clostridia; order Lachnospirales; family Lachnospiraceae; genus RGIG7193. Next base: position 18,511 of record CALWRE010000180.1, read on the forward strand.
CAGTAGCCGCAGCCGCCGTGATGGGTCTCGCCCTCCTCATACTCCAGCTTCTTGCGGCCTTCCTCGGTCTTATACATCTGCTGGCGCTTCATCGCCTGGTCGAAGTCTACCAGATGGCCGTCAAACTCCGGTCCGTCCACGCAGGCGAACTTCACCTCGCAGCCCACCATCACGCGGCAGCCGCCGCACATGCCGGTGCCGTCGATCATAATCGGGTTTAAGCTAACAGTTGTGGGAATGCCCAGCTTCTTCGTCGTCAGGCAGGTAAACTTCATCATAATCATCGGCCCGATGGCTACACAGTGGTCGTAATGTTTCCCCTCTGCCGCCAGATCCTCGATCACCTTGGTCACCATGCCGTGACGGCCATAGCTGCCATCGTCGGTGGTCACGTAGAGATTGCCGGCTACGGCCGCCATCTCCTTTTCCAGAATTACCAGATCCTTCGTGCGGGCGCCGATGATCACATCCGCCAGGATTCCTCTCTTGTGCAGCCATTTCACCTGGGGATATATAGGGGCCGCGCCCACGCCGCCGGCCACAAAAAGGAACTTCTTCTTTTTCAGCTCCTCCACCGGCTCCTCGATAAACTCAGACGCCTTGCCCAGAGGGCCGACAAAATCCAGAATCTCGTCTCCTGCCTGCAGCTTTTCGAGTTTCTCCGTGGAAACGCCGATGGTCTGGAATACGATCGTGATATTGCCTTCCTCACGGTCGTAGTCGCAAATGGTCAGAGGAACTCTCTCTCCTTCTTCGTCCACACGCAGGATGATAAACTGTCCCGGATGGCAGGACCGGGCCACCCACGGCGCGTGGACGACCATTTCCCAGGTTCTGTCAGCTAATTTCTCCGCTTTCAAAATCTTGAACATTTCTATGCTCCCCCATTCTTTTTTTGGTTTATTCAATACGGCCTGCGCCGCAGAAATCTATGTATTGCCGTCCGAATCTTATTAAATCTCCAGCAGCTTATTAACCCCTGCCAGCTGTACGCACAGGCAGAAAAGCTCCATGGCCTGCGTAAGCTCCTCGATGGTCGGATAGGAAGGGGCGATCCGGATGTTGCTGTCCTGCGGATCCTTTCCGTAAGGATAGGTCGCTCCGGCAGGAGTCAGGACAACGCCGGCCTCCTTTGCCAGCTCCACCGTCGCCTTCGCGCAGCCCGGCAGCGTATCCACCGCAACGAAATAGCCGCCCTTTGGCTTCATCCAGGTGGCAAAGCCGCTGTCTCCGATTTCCCTTTCCAGGGTATTTAATACCACGTCGAATTTAGGCCGCAGCCGGGAGGCCAGATCCGCCATATGGGCGCGGATCCCGTCGGCCGTCTTAAAATATTTCACATGCCGCAGCTGGTTCAGCTTATCAAAGCCGATGGTCTGCACCGCGAGATGCTTCTTGATTTCCGCCACATTCTTCTCGCTGGCCGCCATCAGGGCCACGCCCGCGCCGGGGAAGGTAATCTTCGAGGTGGAGAAGAAGTACATGATCCGATCCTCGTTGTGATATTCCTTCGCCGTCAGGAATACGTCCTTTAAGCGAATCTTCTCATAGATATCGTGGACGCCGTAGGCATTGTCCCACATGATGCGGAAATCCGGGGCCGCCGTCTTCATCGAGCACAGCCGTTCAATGGTCTCATCGCTGTAGCAGATGCCCTGCGGGTTAGAATAGAGGGGCACGCACCAGCTACCCTTGACCGCCTCATCCTCCGCAGTCAGCTTTTCCACCATATCCATATCCGGCCCGTTTTCCGTCATCGGCACGGGAATCATCTCAATCCCCATGGACTCCGTCACGGAAAAATGGCGGTCATAGCCGGGGCTGGGGCAGAGCCATTTGAGCTTCGGCAGCCTGCACCAGGGAGTGCTCCCCAGGGAGCCAAAGAGCATGAAGCGGACAATCGTATCGTACATCATATTCAGGCTGGAATTGCCGCCCACAATAATATTGGCGGAAGGAATCCGCAGAAGATCGGAGAAAAGCCTCTTAGCCTCGGGGATGCCGTCCAGGATACCATAATTTCTGGCGTCCACGCCGTTTTCCAATTTATAATCATTAAGCACCGTAAGAATTCCATTGCTGCGGTCCAGCTGCTCCGACGACGGCTTGCCGCGGGACATATCCAGATGCAGATCCATATTTTTAAATTCCGCATACCGCTTCAGAAGCTTATTCTGCAGATAAACCAGTTCTTCCTTGCTGTACTCTCCTACTTTTTTCATGTCATTCCTCCTCGTCTAATGTCGGTAAAGTCCCCGTTGCAAAACGGCTATTTTATCTGCCGTACACGTATTCAATGGCCTGCTGCAGATCCGCCAAAATATCTTCCGCATCCTCAATCCCTACGGAGAGCCGGATCAGATCGGGGCGGACCCCCGCCTCCAGAAGCTGCTCATCGCTCAGCTGGCGATGGGTATGGCTGGCCGGATGCAGAACCGAAGTCCTGGCGTCCGCCACATGGGTCACAATAGCCCCCAGCTTCAGATGATCCATAAAGCGAATGGCCTGCTCCCTTCCTCCGGCGAGCCCAAAGGCAATGACGCCGCAGGTGCCGTCCGGCATATATTTCTTCGCCCTCTCGTGATACTTATCCCCCGGCAGCCCCGGATAATTCACCCAGGCCACATGGGGATTGGCGGACAGCCACTGGGCCACTTTCAGAGCGTTCTCACAGTGGCAGGGCATCCGCAGGTGCAGGGTCTCCAAGCCCACATTGAGCAGGAAGGCATTCATCGGGGACTGGCAGGTTCCCAGATCCCGCATCAGCTGCGCCGTAGCCTTCATGATATAGGCCGACTTTCCAAAACTCTCCGCGTAGATCAGGCCATGATAGGATTCATCCGGCGTAGTGAGTCCCGGAAATTTATCCTTGTGGGCCATCCAGTCAAAATTGCCGCTGTCTACGATGCAGCCGCCCACTGTCATCGCATGGCCGTCCATGTATTTGGTGGTGGAATGGGTTACGATATCGGCCCCCCACTCAATCGGCCTGCAGTTGATCGGCGTCGCAAAGGTATTGTCCACAATCAGCGGCACCCCGTGATTATGGGCCACTGCGGCAAACTTCTCGATGTCCAGAACCTCCACCGTCGGATTGGAAAGGGTCTCCGCAAAAAGGGCCTTTGTGTTCGGCTGGAATGCAGCGTTCAGCTCTTCCTCGGATGCGTCCGGATCCACCAGGGTCACATCGATGCCCAGTTTCCGAAGCGTCACGGTAAACAGGTTGCTGGTGCCGCCGTAAATGGCTGCGGAGCTGACGATATGGTCCCCCGCCCCGCAGAGGTTAAAGACCGCCAGAAAAGAGGCCGCCTGGCCGGACGAAGTCAGGATCGCCCCCACGCCGCCTTCCAGCTCGCAGATCTTGGCCGCCACCGCGTCGCAGGTGGGATTCTGCAGCCGGGAATAAAAATAACCGTCATCCTCCAGGTCAAAAAGCCTGGCCATCTGTTCGCTGGTGTCATACTTGAATGTAGTGCTCTGATAGATAGGAAGGATTCTCGCCTCTCCCTTCTTAGGCTCGTAGCCTCCCTGGATACATACCGTACCCAATCCTCTTTTTTTCATTTTCTCCTCCTGCCTGCCGCGGGTGACGCAGCGTGTTATTAGCCCGTCCGATGTCCGCTCGGACGGATGCGTAAACGCCTCCGCCGGCGGCCGCCGTCCGGGACTTTCCTCTTTTTTTGACATAAAAGTCAGCCGCTCCGCGCTTTCGCGCTCCCGCGTCTGCCGCCATCATTCGCAATCCGGGATCTCGCCCTCCTTGCTCGTGACGGCTTAGCCCGTCCGATGTCCGCTCGGACGGATGCGTAAACGCCTCCGCCGGCGGCCGCCGTCCGGGACTTTTATGTCAAAAAGACTTTTCCTTGGGGATGCTGCGGTACACTCACCTGATAAGTATATCACAAACATTCTCAAAGGAAAAGTCTTATTTACCTTCTTTTACACCATGATGCTGATCAATATCTGGATTAAAATCCAGAAGAATACCAGCACAACAATCAGGGTGCCGCAGCCGGTAACCCCCTTGCGGGAGCGGCTGGCGTACGGATTCTGCGGCCTTCTGTCTCCATAAGGATTCGGCGGCGTCTGCGTCCTCCCGGCGGCGGAATTTTGCCCTCCATATATATACTGCTTCGGCTGCCGCCTCCTGTCATGCATATGGCTGCCCTGCCGCTCGGCCGAACGCGGCTTCAGATAGGTCTGCGGGACATGCTGCTCGTCGTGGCTCTCATTGGGAAGAAGCCCGCCGGTATAGGTCCAGGGCTCGACGCGGACTTTGCAGTTCCAGCAGAAACGCTTGCCGTATTTAAGCTCCTTCTCACATATGGGGCAGATATAACGCACCCGGTCTTCCCATCTCTCCGCCATTTCTTACCTCCTAACCCCTCCGTCCGGCGTCCCTCCGGGGGCCGGACAATTTTCTGCAAAGCTGCTGGAACCAGTATATCATCTTTGAAACGTCATGGCAAGTTAAGAATCACATCCGGTCGGGAGCGGAAAAGCCCAGAAGGTCGATGCCCGTCTCCAGCACCCTCTTTGCCAGGGTGATAAGACGGATATAGCTCTCCCTTCTCTCCTCCGATTCCTCCGCCAGAATCTTGGTTCCATGGTAAAACTGGTTGAACGCGTTTGCCAATTCATAAATATATTGGCATATTTTATGAGGAGCCAGTTCCTGATAAGCCGCGTCTATGGTCTCTCCAAACTGCGCCAGGCAAAGCTGCAGCCGCCGCTCCGCTTCGCCGGCCGCCGGAAGGATGGGCGCGGTTAGGCTGGCTTGTTTTTCCGCCTCCTCGCCGAAATTTGCCCGGTATTTGGCCAAAATGGATTTAATGCGGACAATCGTATAGAGGATGTAAGGGCCGGTATTCCCCTCAAAGGAGGCGAAGCGTTCGATATCGAAGACGTAATCCTTGGACGCCTGGTTGGAGAGATCCCCGTATTTCAGCGCCGCCAGGCCCACCACAGCGGCCGTCTTTTTGGCCTCGTCCTCCTCCATCGTGCGGTTTTCCATAATCCGCCTGTAGACGGCATCCTCAATCTCCCGGATCAGATACTCCAGCCGCATCACCCCGCCGGAACGGGTCTTAAAGGGCTGGCCGTCCTTGCCGTTCATCGTCCCAAAGCCGATATGCACCAGCTTCACATGATCGTCCACCAGGCCTGTCTTGCGGCTTGCGCGGAACACCTGGGTAAAGTGCATATTCTGGCGCTTATCCGTCAGATAGATGATGGCGTCGGGATCAAACTCCTCCACCCTCTGCACAATGGTAGCCAGATCTGTCGTGGCGTACAGGGTGGCTCCATCCGATTTAACCAGGATGCAGGGAGGAACCTCCTTGGTATCCGTTTCCTCCGCCACGTCCACGACCAGGGCGCCCTGGCTTTCGCGGGCATAGCCCTCCTCCTTCATCCGCTCGATCATAGGCGGAATAAAAGGCTGGGCGTCGCTCTCCCCGTACCACACATCGAAGTCCACGTTCAGCCGGCGGTAATTCTCTTTTAGGTCGGTCACGGACACACGGATGATCTGTTTCCAGAGCGCCCGCAGCCCCCGGTCTCCATTCTGGAACCTATAGGTCGTATCATGGGCTCTGCGGCTGAATTCCTCGTCCTCCTTTGCCCTGGCGCTGGCAGCCGGATAAATCTCTTCCAGCTCGCCGATGGTAAAAGGGGCCTCCTCCGGGTATTCCCCGGTAAAATCCGGGTCAAAATAAGGCAGGGACGGCTGTTCCTCCTTCACCGCCTGCATGATCAGGCCCATCTGCAGGCCCCAGTCCCCCAGATGCACATCGCCAATGACGCGGTTTCCTGCAAAACGGCAGATTCGCTTGATGCTCTCGCCGATGATAGCGCTGCGCAGATGACCGATATGCAGAGGCTTGGCCACGTTAGGGCCGCCGTAATCGATGACGATGGTCTGAGGCTTTTCCTCCGTCTGGCAGCCCAGCTTCTCATCCTCCGCCATGCTGCCCAGCCACCCGGATAAGAAATCGGCGTCCAGCTTCAGGTTGATAAAGCCGGGGGCCGCCACCGCGGTCTCCTGCCAGATATTTTCCTTCTCGGACCCGGCCTCTGCGCCGCCCAGCTGCCCTACCACTTCCTCGGCAATCTTTACCGGAGCCTTATGATACGCCTTGGCGGCAGCCAGGGCTCCGTTGCACTGAAACTCGCATAAATCGGGACGATTGGACACCGTCACCTTTCCATAAGAGCGGTCGTAACCGCAGTCTTCAAAAGCCTGTCCCAGACATGCGGACAGGACGTCCAACAACTTCTCCATTTTTCCTCCTTCACGGGATCTGCCGTTTGGCAGCTATGGATTTGCACTGTAAAAAACATGGATACCGCATATCACACTCCGAAACAACCGGTGTAAGCCGGAGACAGAATATGATATGCGGCATCTGAAAAATGCGTGCGGCAGCCATTCTCTCCGGAAAGCCGTCTGCACCCTATCGCTCTGGTTCCCTTACACGCGGGACAGATACTCGCCGGTTCTGGTGTCGATCTTGATCTTATCCCCCTGGTCCACAAACAGAGGAACGTTCACCGTAGCCCCCGTCTCCACCGTCGCAGGCTTCGTCGCGCCGGTAGCCGTATCTCCCTTAAAACCAGGCTCCGTATCGGTAACCTCCAGCTCCACAAACAGCGGAGGCTCAACGGAAAATACATTGCCCTTATACGAGCAGATCTTAACCATCTCGTTTTCCTTAACAAACTTCAGCGCGTCGCCGATCTGATCCTGATTCAGGGCAATCTGATCGTAGGTGTTGACGTCCATGAAGTAGTACAGGTCGCCGTCGGAATACAGATACTGCATGTCCACACGGTCAATATGCGCGTTTTCAAATTTCTCCGTAGGGCGGAACGTTCTCTCCACCACACCGCCGCTGATAATATTCTTCAGTTTCGTTCTGACAAAAGCTGCCCCCTTGCCCGGTTTCACATGCTGAAACTCGATGATCTGATAAATATTGCCGTCAATTTCGACCGTGATGCCGTTCCTAAAATCGCCAGCTGATACCATGAATGGTTCCTCCTTAAGCTAATGTAATTTCTCTTCTCTTTTGCCATTCTATACTAAAATGGCCGTTTTATCAACACTTTTTATTAAAATGCAGGACGAGCCTCTCCAAATACCGTTTCAGGACGATCTGGATTTCCTCATGGGGGTCGATGGGATTCACTAAAATACTGTAGATACCGGCCCTCCTGGCCCCCCAGATATCGGTGAAAAGCTGGTCCCCGACAAGAACGGTGGAATCTCTGTCCGTCCCCATCCGCCGCATCGCCGCCTCGTATCCCCTGACGGACGGCTTGCCGGCCTTGCAGATATAGGGGACGGATACCTCCTTGGCAAAAGGCTTCACCCTGGACTCCTTATTATTGGAAAGCAGGCAGGCAGACATTCCAAGAGCCCGCAGCCTCTGAAAAAGCTGACGGGTCTTTTCCGGCGGCGGTCCCCCATGAACCGACAGGGTATTGTCGATATCGAAGATCACCCCGCGATAACCCTGCCGGTACAGTTCCTCATAATCCACCTCCCAGGAAGATTCCTCTCGCCTGTCCGGAAAAAAACACTCAAACATGCTCTCCCTCTCCCGACAGCTTCTGCAGTTCATCCATAAAGGTCTGGACGTCCTTGAACTCGCGATACACCGAGGCAAAACGCACATAAGCTACCTGATCCAGCTTTTTCAGCTTGTCCATGACCAGCTCCCCGATCACTGTGGTCTTTACCTCGCTCATACCCATATTGAATATTTCCGTCTCCACCTCGTCAATCAGCCGGCCGATCTGAGCGCTGGAAACCGGCCTCTTATGGCAGGCCCGCAGGACGCCGGCCTCTATCTTTCCTCTCTCGTAGGGCACCCGGGACTCGTCCTTCTTTACCACCAGCAGGGGAATGGTCTCCACCTTCTCATAGGTAGTAAAACGCCGCCCGCATTTTTCACATTGACGGCGGCGCCGGATGGAGCTGCCGTCCTCAGCCGGGCGGGAGTCGATAACCTTGGTATTTTCTTCTCCGCAAAAAGGGCATCTCACGGAAACGTACCTCCTGAATTTTTCTGGATTTTTCCTGGAATTTGCTTATATTATACCTTTTCGCGGCGGGGTGCGTCAAGAAGCACGCCGTTATATTTGTAAATTTTTCAATGGTTTTCGGCAGCTTATGAAATCTGCTGATTTACTTAAATTGTTAAATTTCATCTTCCTTTTATCCGCCGCCTGCTGTATAATGACCTTGTCATTCGAGATACACGGTTGTGTATCTGCATAAATGAATCGTTTTTTAGAGGACATTTCAAATGATGGAAAACAGGCTGGCCAAAATCGAACGGACAACTTTATTTGTAAGGCTTATTTTTATTGCTTTTTTTGTGTATCAAATGATCCAGCACTCTTTGGTGTGGTTTTATCATGATGATTTTGGCTATGCCGTGCTGCACTATGGAAATGATGTCGGGACCATGGGTTTTGATTATGGATTAGGAGATATTCTCAATTATCTGCACTGGCATTATATGAACTGGGGCGGCAGAGTCCTGTTTTTTTTCCTTCAGATTGTGCTGATCCGGCTTGGGGAAGGACTGACGCTGATCCGAATCTTTCAGGCTTTTCTGCTTACAGTGATGATGTACGGAACCTATCGCATTGCACGGGGAAAAAAGAAAGATTCGATTTTGCTTGCGCTCACAGCGGCATTGCTCTGGGGATCGATTTCCATATATGTTATCCGAGACGGCGTGTACTGGTTTTCTGCCAGTTCCATCTATACATGGCCGGTCTGCTTTTTACTGCTAGGAATCCTGGTATTAAAGCGGTATATTTCTGTTCCGAGTCCTTGGCTCCGGCAGATTTTACTGTTCCTTTTATTTTTTCCGCCGGTTTTTCCCAGGAACAGGCAGCGGTACTGACAATAACCTTTGTTGTGTGCGAAGCAATATATGCCCGTATTCATAAACGGAAATTGGAGTGGAGCGCTATTTGCGGCGCGGTTTTGGGAGGATGTATCGAAATTTTGGCGCCGGGCAATTTTGTCCGCCCGTCCGGTGCGGATAATTCGGCCTTTGAAGCATTGCCCTTTTTTCAGAAGATACGGCAAAACTTTTTCCCAATTATAAATATAAATGTCGGACGAATCAATTTCATTCTGATGACGCTTATCAGCTGTGCCGTTATTTTGATCGGATTGCTCCTGTGGAAACGATGCCGGAAAAAACGGCTGCTGTTCTCCATAGGTCTGATAATAGACTGCGGTTATTTATGTCTGGCGGCAGGCAATTATGTGTTTGGGCTTTGGGATACGGTTTTACCTTGGGCGACTGTCGTTTGGATCATCAATACCATTGTTTTTTTCGCTGCCTTCGGCGTTATCTGGGATAATAGCCTTGTGATAGCTTTATGCTGTGCCGCAGTTTGCTCGCAGGCAATGCTGATACTTTCTCCCACTATAGCCGCCAGATCGGCAATCATCTTTCAATATCCGATGATAGTCATCATGCTAATCGTTTTTGCGCAGTTTAGCAGGGAGATAGATTGGCGTTCCCCGGTAAAGCAGGCGGGCATTCTTGCTTATCTGCTGTTTGCAGCGGTAATGCTGGGAAACGGTATGAGGATCGGCATCGGATATTATCAAAAATTGAATATTGGATAAGGTACTATTACTGTTTGCCCGACAGCGTAGAATTTGTGTACATAGATGCATGGAAAGTTACAGAATATGCGGCAGAAAGATAATGATCTAAATACCGGCTCTGCCCGTAAATCCAGCATTTGCTGAAAATTCTTCCGGTACACCATATAGGCAGCTGGGCGAAACGAAGAGGAAGAGCAGAAAGAGGACATGCCATTTTGACACGTCCTCCCTAGCGGCCGTTGCGCCGTCATTCATCCAAGCTCTTCTCCATTGCTTTCGATGACTTTCTTATACCAATTAAAAGAATCCTTCCGAATCCGCCTGCCGGTTCCCTCTCCATTGTCATCCCGGTCTACATAAATCATGCCGTAACGCTTTCGCATCTCGCCGGTAGACAGGCTCACCAAATCCATGCATCCCCACGGCGTATAGCCCATCAGTTCTACGCCATCTTCTATGGCCTCCTTCATCTGCTCGATATGGCTTCGCATATATGCTATCCGGTACGAATCATGGATATGGCCATCTTCCACTGTATCCTCAGCTCCCAGCCCATTTTCCACCACCATTACCGGAATATGATAGCGTCCGTATACTTCGTTCAGATAAAACCGGAGGCCTTTGGGGTCAATCTGCCATCCCCAGGCCGAAATTTCCAGATAAGGGTTCTTAAGCCCGACCGTCATATTTCCCTGGGTCTCCTCCCCCTGGGGAAGAGTCGAAACGCAGCTGCTCATATAATACGAGAATCCATAAAAATCCACGACTCCCTCTTTCAGGATCCTGCGGTCTTCATCCGTCACCTCAATCCGGATTCCCTCCTCCCGGAAAAACCTTCCGGTCAGCGGCCCGTATTCCCCGCGGCATTGTACATCCGCGCAGAAATAATTTTTCAGATTAAGATCTCTCTGCGCCAAGAGCTGATCATCCGGGCTGCAGGTATAAGCGTAAGGCAAAGTGGCAGCAATCATACAGCCGATTTTATTCTTCTCATCAATCTCATGACCAGCCTTTACCGCCAAAGCCGAAGCGACAAACTGATGATGAAGCGCCTGAAATCTGCGGCTTTTTCCTTCCGGCGTATTATCTGCTGCAAAGATGGGCCCATCCTTCTCCGGCAAGATTCCTGCTGCCATCAAATCTCCATAACCATTGGCCAGCACATTGATCTCATTGAAAGTCAGCCAGTATTTCACCAGGCCTTTATACTGGGAGAAAAGAGTCCGGCAGTATCTCACATAAAAGTCTATCAGTTCACGATTCTGCCAGCCTCCATAATGCTTTGCCAGATAATAAGGCACATCATAATGGGAGATTGTAACAAGCGGCTCTATTCCGTATTTTTTCAGTTCCTCAAATACAGCTCATCAGCCAGCTCTTCTAGCTTCACATACTCTTCTCGCAGCAGGAGCCGTTTCAATACAAATTTTTCCCGCTCATAAGGGTCGTTCCCCGGAAGATCCGTCTTTTCTGAAAATGATGCCATCCCCTCTACTCCTTGTCGTCTTGCGAAACTGCTTCATCCTTTTCTATCTTAATCTTAGATCAAGTCGTCCTCTCCGTCCATAGCCTCCAGCTCTTTTTCTTCCTTTACCTTCTTCGCATCATACATCTTGAAAAAAGGATAGTAAATCAGCAAATCGATGGCAATCAAGACTACCGTCCACACGGCCCCTGTCCAGTTGCCTGTGGCAAAGGCTCCCAGCACTCCTACCGGATAATAGTTATTCTGCATAGCGCCGGTAAGCACAGCAAATCCAAATTGATTCACCAGAGAAGTCAGGAAGAAATTGACGGTAGGGGCGAGAACAAAAGGAATTGCCATCGCCGGATTCATTACCATAGGAGTACCAAAAATAACCGGCTCATTGATGTTAAAGATAGAGGTAGGAAGAGCAACCCGCCCCAATTTCTTTAGGTGCTGGGATTTTGCCCGGAATGCCATCAGAAGCACGAGACCAAAGGTAGCGCCGCTTCCGCCCAAATTTACAAAATACATATACAGCCATTCCGGATGAGGCGCCGCCAAGCCGCTGGCAAAGGCCACCATATTTTCCGCCCACATGGCATTGGCGATAGATCCCATGGCCACATACATGAGCATCGAGCCATGGATACCAAACAGCCACAGGATCAGTCCCAGGAACAAATACAGGAAAGCTCCCCAATACCCGCCTCCGATATGGGTCAGCGGCTGCTGCAGTATTCCGTAAATCAGGTTCTGAGCCGTTCCAAAGGGGGTGTAACTGCATATCACACGCACTACCATGAAAAGGATGAAAATCACCGAAGCCGGAATCATCGTTTCAAACATGTTCGTAACATTTTCCGGGACAGATGCGGGCATCCGGATTTTAATGCCTTTATTATCAAAATAGACATAGATACGAACCGAAAGAATGCCGACGATCATGGCCAGAAAAATTTCAGTGGATCCAAAAGACGAGACCGTCAAGACACCGCTCACTACCTGGCTTATCGTCTCCCCGTTTTCCAGCGTGAATGTAGCCGTTGTCTCAAAGGGGGTCAGCATCAAAAGACTTCCCAGGGCGATCAGCGAACCATTGATTGGCTTTTTGCCAAAAGATTTTGCCGTAAAATATCCGATGGTCAAGATCAGATACAGAGAGATCAGTTCTGAGGTAATCAGAATCGGGAAATTCAAAATATCATACAGCCCCGTCGTCTGCAGAAAATTGGTATACGCATCTCCCAGGGGAAGGGACCGTATCAGTGTGAAAAAGGACGCTCCGATCGTCAGCGCACTGATTCCCATAAAGCTGTCCATCAGGATTTTTACGTATCGGTTATTTGTGATTTTGTCAGTAAAAGGTACCAGCTTGGCCTCAAGCAGATTTTTAACTTCTCCATAACTCCTCCGTTTATTGAAAACATTTTCAGGTACTGAATGGATATCCTTTCATGCTCCCATTATATACGGAGTTCGTTTCAATTTCCTTATCATTTTTTTGGACGTCCGCGACGCGAAAAATGATAGGGAACTCTCATAATATTCACCGGCTCAGCCTTCCCTGGCTCATATGAAAAACCTCGTCGCAGAGGATGGCGATATCCTCCTGGGAATGGCTGGCCATGATGACCACCCGCTCCGGGGTGCAGTATTCCCGTATCACCCGGCGCATATCCTCCACCCCCTGGTCGTCCAGGCCGTTCATGGGCTCGTCGAGGAGAAGGATCCGGGGCCGTTCTAAAATGGCCTGCGCCAAACCCAGGCGCTGCCGCATTCCCATGGAAAATTTGCGCACCTTCTTGCGGTCGTCGGGATCAAGGCCCACCAGGCGCAGCATCGCCCGAATCTCCCCTCTGCCGACGAGCCCCCGGATCATCGCCAGGTATTTCAGATTCTGATAAGCGCTGCTGTCCAGGAGAAAACCGGGATTTTCAATGATCGCCCCTATGCTCTCCGGGACGTCGATATCCTTCCCAACCGTCTTCCCCTCCACTACGACTCTGCCCTCCTGGGGCAGGACAAAGCCCATGATAGATTTCAAAAGCATCGTTTTCCCCGAGCCGTTTCGGCCCACCAGTCCGTAAATTCTGCCCTTCTCAAAACGCACGTTCACCTGGTCCAGAACCACAGCCTCCCCGTAGCGCTTCGTCAGCTTTTCCACCGCAATCATGTCGTCCTCCCGATTTCAATTTCCATAGTCTTTGCCTTCCGGCAGATAAAAAAGATGAGCAGGGCAATAAACAGCAGATACATGACTGCGGCATAGGCGAAGGTCAGACGGCTCCCGCCCTCGACGCCCTGCAGATGCTCCATGCTGGTCCAGCTGACCGGAGAAAACAGATACCACCTTGCCTGGTCCGGGCCCCAGGAAGCAATCCAGCCCACCACCGGATCTAAGAGCACCAGCATCCCCGCCAGGACTGTGCCCGGCCCCTGCCTCCCCGCTCCCATATTGACCGCCATCGTCAGAAGGCCCAGGAAGGAAAAGGACAGCCAGCCGGTAATCCAGGTATAGGCGAAGGCGTATCCCGGATAAATCCGCTCCATCAGGCCCTCGGGCAAAGGCAGGGCATGGATAAACAGGATCCGCTCCACTCCGTCCCCGTTTAACAGCCGGTACAGGCTGCTGCCCCACAGCTGCGAAAACGATGCCGTCGGCAGAACGCAGAGCAGGGAAAGCAGAGAAAGAAAGAAAAGAAACAGGGCAGATCCCAGGAAAATATAGCAGATCTCTCCCCTTACCCAGCTAGCCCGCTTTGTACGCAGAAGGACGGAGGGCGTCAGATGGCTGATGAAAGGGGCATTGCAGAAAAGAACCGTCACCCCCAGATAGATCATGATCTTCACGGAATCGCGGGCCACCGAAGCGTCGCCAAAAAGCAGAGGAAGGAGCCAGGGCGTCGACTTTGTTCCGTTCAAAACCCCATAGATTCCCAGCCCCGCCATGGAACGCACGACCAGCGCCGCCTCCAGGACAAACACCATCCAGACCCGATAATCCGTCCGCCAGCGGCATACCTCCAGCCAGGCAACCGCCGCCGTCCGCCGCAGACCTCTCATATTTTTCTCACCCTCCTTACGAAAAGCGCCGAAAGCAGCCCATACCACAGGCCAAAATAGAAAAGAGTGTACAAAAGGTGAAAGACCGGCCCCCTGCCCGCAAACAGGGCGCCCGCCGCGCTGACCGAAAAGAAATCCAGACAGGGCGGCAGCACCGCCCCGAATCCATAGAGAAAGGAAGTCACGACAACCGGGACGCCCACGGCCACATAGCGGCTGGGGAAATAAGAGACGACGAGCATACTGACCAGGGACAGCACCGCAAAGGACAGTCCTCCGGCAAAGGCGGCCGTCAGAAAGAAGCTGAAAGGAAGGGCCTGCGCCCAGTCCCCGTAGGGCCCCATGGACGCATAAGACTGAAACGCATCCGCAGGCGGAGCAATCCATGCAAACAACCCATAGAGAAGGGTAAAACCCAAAAAAGAGGCAAACAGCGTAAGGACGGCATTGGCGGCCAGCCATGCGCCTGCGAAACGGCCGGGCGATATCCGCATCAGGCAATAGCGGTCGTATCCGTTTTCCCGCATCTCGCAAAAGCCCACGCCGCAGATTCCCGCCATCAGACCGGCGGCTACCGTCCGGGAGCGGTCAAAAGCTAACAGATTCACCAGCAGATCCAGGGCAGAATAAGTGGCGCCAAACCGAACCATATCCGCTATCTTCTCCCCTTCGGAGACAAACATCACCGCAGCCAGGGAGACGATCAAAAGCCAGTACCGGCCGCTCCTCCCTGTCCTTTCCAAAATAGCGCGCAGCATAGCGATCCCCTCCCTACCGGAACTGGCTCTGGTAGGTGAACCCCTGGCCTGTGACGGCGTCTACCAGGAAAGCTTCTTCCCTCTCCTGGCCGTCCTCGTCCGTGATCGCGGCCCGGATCGCGTAGCAGGGCGTCAGCCGACCTGCGCCTGTATCGTAGGGGTCTTGCTCCGGCACTTTCCCCAGATAGCCCAGGCCGATCTCCTCCACCTCCAGAGCCGTCCCCGCAACCTGCAGCTCCTCCAAAAGTCCCGGCAGCTGCAAAAGAGCCTGCTCTGCCGTCACCAGCTCCGCACTCTGCCGCGACAAAATCCCGCCGTACCGGCCGCCTGCGTCGATGGAGATTATCCCCTGTTCCGGCGCGTAGAGAAAGACCACGGCGTTTTCCGCGTTGGGGCTGCAGATCGGGTATTCCTCCATATACGGCTGGAAGATCAGCAGATAGCACTCGTCTCCTTCCTCCCACTGCCTTCCCTCCGGCAGAAGGCCATATTCCTGCCCGGCCTTTTCCAGGACGTCCAGATCCATCGCGTAGATATCCGCATCCCAGCGGGAATATCCCATTTTATCCATATAGAAGGCGCACGCCTCATAGGCCTGCTCCGAAGGGCATGAGGAAAGCTCCGTCCGCGGGAAACGCTCCCGCAGATAGTAACGGTCATACTCTGTCCCCGCTAATCTCTGCCAGCCAATGACGCTGCGGTACAGACTAACCAGCCCCCCGGCTGAAAACCACAGCTGACGGCCGCTCGCCGCCACAGTCAGGGAACGCTCACCCATGTTCAGGGTGGAGGCCCAGCCATAGACCTCCCCGTCGGCATCGACCTGGGCGATCCGCTCCGTCAGCATCTCCACCTGCTCCAGGGAGAGATCAAAGAGCAGCATAGACAGCTCCTTGCTGGGATAGGTCTCCATCCGCACCTCCAGGATATCTGCGCTTCGCGCAGCGGTCAGCTCCTCCCCGTCCAGATTCACCGTGATCGGGATAGCCGAGGCCGTCCCGCCGTACGCATCGGCCCGGGCCGCATCCTCCGGCGAAATCCGCCCGCCGCCGCAGCCCGCCAGACAAGCCAGAGCCAATACCAATACCAAAAACAGAATAAGGACGGGCTTTTTCCTTTCATTGCAGTCCTTTCCATATGCAGTCCCTTCCATCTGCAGTCCCTCCCCATAAAAGCGCTCGGTTTTCCGTATTCTTCCTCTATCATCCCGCCTTCTTCTTCATTTTTCCACAATTTTGCCTTGAAACGGCAGTTTTTGTCCTCTAATCTGTCCTCCCATCGGGCTCCTGCCCAAAACCGTTCAAATATAGGGTCAGGGAAAACACGCCTCCCTCCGCGCGGATATCCATATATCCCTGGTGCGCGTCCGCCACCCTCTGCACGCTTTTTAGTCCAAGCCCATGCACCTCCCCGTCTTTGCCCTTCTTTGCCGCGAAAAAAAGACCCTTTTCCCTTCCAGCGAAGAACCGCTCCCCTGTCTTCCCTTCCGCCTGCTCCCTTCCCTCCGTCTGCTCCTCCGTGGGATTCGACAGATTGACAAGCAGCAGTTCCCCCCTCCGCTCGCAGCTCAAATGCAGCCACCGCGAGGCTTTATCCTCTCTCTTTTCGTTGGCCTCGATGGCATTGTCCAGGATATTGGCAAAAAGGGCGCAGACCTCCGCGGCGCTCAAACGCAGGCCTGTCATATCGTCGCAGGCTGCCTCAAGCCGGATCCCCTTATCCTGCGCCTCGGCCAGTTTTCCATTCAGCACCAGGTCAAGAGCCTCATGCCGTGTCTGCACAAACCGGCTGCCGGCCGCCATCTCCCCCGCCAGTGCATTCAGGTATTCCATCGTCCTTTCCGCCTCCTCCTGGGCTGCGATGCCGCGGGCCGTCCGCAGATGATTGCGGATATCATGGATCAGAATCTCTCTCGCCTGCCAGGCCTGCCGTATCTGGCGATATCCCGCCTGGGCCGTCTCCATCTGCATTCTCTGCCTGTCCCTTTCCCAGACAATTCTCTGTCTCGTCAGATACAGGCTCCCGGCCAGCAGTGCGATCAGACTCCCCAGGGCAAGGAAACCCCAGGCCGCAAGGAACTGCCCCGGCGCCGTCCTCCCCGCCAACCGCTCAAAATAGTCGAGGACAATCCACAGGACGGCAAAAACGCTGGCCCGCACCATCCCCTGAGGCTGCCGATTCAGAAAGGTATCCGTACCTGTCAGCAGAAGCCCCGACGGATAGATATGACATACGCCCAGGGCCGCCAGAACGACTGCCGCAGCCCCCTCTATAAGATTCTCCGCCCGGCGGCCGTACCTAGGCCCTGACACCGCCCCGGCCAGCCAGAGCGCCCCGGCCGCCCGGCAAAGCAGATACAGGAAATGACAGCCATAATAAAAAGGTTCTCTCATATTCGCCTCCAATATCCGGCCAGGCTTTTGCGCACCGCGGGCAGCAGCTCCTGGCTCACCGAAAAACGGCTGCCGCCGGTCAGGCATATCTCGCCCTTGCTCTCTCCCTCCACATGCCGCAGATTGACAATCCGGGAGCGCTGTATATAGACAAACTCCTCCTCCGGCAGTTTCTCATAGACCTTCTTTAACGCCGCCCTCTCCGCATATGTTATCCCATTTCGACAGTGAAAAAGGACATTCTTGCCCCAGGGCTCCTTTTCCAAATACAGGATATCGGAGAGACGTATCTTCTGATATCTTCTCTCCGACCGGATGAAATAGCACCGCTCCCGCTGCCCCGCAAGCGCCTCCCGTATTTCCTCCAGCGTACCGGGCAGCAGCCTTTCCCAATCATCCTTTAAAATATAGTGATAGACATGGCGGCTGTACCCCTGCAGGGCATATTTCTCATGGGAGGTAATCAGAATAACGTAAGCGTCCGGGACCGCACGGTGAATCTGTCCGGCCAGTTCCAGTCCGTCTGCCCCCGGCATTTCGATGTCCAATAGATAGAGGTCAAAGACATTCCCCTGCGCAAGCTCCGCCTGGAGCCCTCTGCCGCTTATGTATTCCGTCACCCGAGCCCTCTCTCCGGCCCCGTCGAAGACCCGGCGCACCAGCCGCGCCGCCTGAGCGCGGAAGTCCCTGTCGTCATCGGCTATGGCAATGCGATATTCCTCACTGTCTCTCATTTACCCGCAGCCTCCTTTGGACTTTCATATGGGCTTCTGTATTTTCCCGCCGCCTTCCTTCCCAGACGTTTCCCCTCCGCAGCAATTCAGCGGATATTCGCCTGAAACTTCTGCATGCATTCCTTATAAAGTGCAATCGTCTGATCGCACCACTCGTCAAAATCCGGTTCCTCCACCTTCAACTGGGGATTTGCGTCCATAAAGTCCAGATACATGCGCAGGCCGGTGCGGATATCGATCTTCGCCTGATAATCCGGATTGAATTTCTTCACCTTGGAGATATCAAAGATATTGGAAAAGTGCTTATCGCCATGGATCGTCTGTTTCCAGGCATAAGTCCCGGAAGCATCCAGAAGATACTCGCTGATATATACCGGACGATACTCCACTCCCAATAAATCGGCCAGATTCTGATAAATCATATCCCAGGTCATTGGCTCCGGATTCATTACATGGTAGGTTTCCCCAATCGTCTCCTCGTTAGCGATCAGCGGATAAAAAAGAGGGGCAAAGTCATCCGCATGGGTGGAGGCCCAAACGCCCTGCCCATCGCCGTGAATCATAACTTCTTTTCCTCTCTTCATGCGGGAGACGACACTCCAGCAGGTCTTCCCCTTGATGCTCAGCGGAATTCGCGCGCCGGAATAGGTCTGCGTCGGCCGTACGATCGTCACGGGAAAGCCGTTTGTTCGAGCCTCCTCCTCAAAGTAGCGTTCACAAGCCGCCTTGCTCTGTCCATACAAAGAATATCGATTGCCGATCGGCATTTCCTCATTCACATTGCAGCTGACCTGATGGTCCAGGACACATACGGTCGAGATGAAGATAAACTGCTTCGTTTTTCCCTGGAAAAGTTCCACATTCCGTTTAGCCATTTCCACATTCATGATCCAGAAATTGATTACGCTATCAAACTGCTGATCCCGAATCCACTCGGCTACCCGCTCCGGCTCCTGCATCACATCCGCGATCAGCCGATGCACCTTATCCCCCAGCACATCCGGCCTTTCTGTACGATTGATTAAAAACAAATCGACTTCCGGATCCTTCGCCAGCATCTTGGAAATAGAATAAGAAATCGTTCCTTTACCGCCTATCATCAGTATTTTTTTCAAATCCAATCCCTCCTTCTCACTGTCTTGGCGCATTGTCTGGTATTATTGTATCCTTTATATGCCACATTTTCAATCTGTGTTTCTATTTTTTATATAGGCAGTTTTTATAACAAGCCATCCCCGCTGTATTTTCTGATTGAAGGAACGGCCAAATCGGGGTATACTAGGCGTGATGCGGATTGCTCTGTCTGAGCTGTCTGCATGGTTCGGAAGAAACAGTCCGAGAGAAAAGAAGGGACAACGATAAACCGAAATGGAAATACGTCTGAATAAATTTTTAAGCGATGCCGGCGTCTGTTCCCGCCGGGAAGCCGACCGGCTGGTGGAGGCCGGGCGAGTCACCGTGGACGGACGGCCCGCCGCCGTCGGGCAAAAGGTGAGCGACGGGCAGCAGATTGCCGTGGATGGGCGTCCGGTTCGCCCCCACGCCCGCAAGATCGTGTATGCGATGAATAAGCCCGTGGGCGTGGTCTGCTCCACCGCGGACCATGACCGGGCCCCCATCGTCACCAGCCTCATCGACAGCCCGGTCCGCGTCTATCCGGTGGGGCGGCTCGACAAGGATTCCGAGGGGCTCCTCTTCCTCACCAACGACGGGGAACTGACCGACGCCATTCTGCGGGCCAGAAACGGCCATGAGAAGGAATACCTGGTGGAAATCGACCGGCCGGTCACCGCTGACTTTCTCAAGAAAATGGCCTCCGGCGTTCCTATCCTGGACACGGTGACCCGCCCCTGTACGGTGGAAAAAACCGGGCGCCGCAGCTTTCACATCGTGCTGACCCAGGGACTTAACCGGCAGATTCGCCGGATGTGCAAGGCTCTGGGCTGCCGGGTCGTAAAGTTAAAGCGCATGCGGATTGTCAATATCCGGCTGGGCAGCTTAAAGCCCGGAGAATACCGGGAACTGACCCAGGCAGAAGAAAGGGAACTTCGCCGCCGGCTGGGACAAGGCAGGAACTGTTCTCAGACCAATAGGCAAGACGGGCTAGATGAGCCAAATAATGAAAAGAAAGGGTAAATCCATGGATCAGAAAGAGCAGAAGCTTCAGAGAATGAAAGAGCTGACCGAGCTTTTAAACCAGGCCGCCAGGGCCTATTATCAGGAGAGCCGCGAGATCATGCCAAACGTGGAGTACGACCGACTCTACGATGAGCTGCAGGCGCTGGAAAAGGAGACCGGCATCACCCTGTCGGGAAGTCCCACGGCCATGGTTGGCTACGAGGTTTTAAGCGAGCTGCCCAAGGAGCGCCACGCGGCCCCGATGCTCTCCCTGGACAAAACCAAGGATGTGGACGCTTTGGCCGCCTGGCTGGGCGATAAGGAGGGCCTGCTCTCCTGGAAGCTGGACGGACTTACTATCGTCCTCACCTACCGGGACGGCCAGCTTTACAAGGCCGTAACCCGCGGCAACGGGGAGATCGGCGAGGTTATCACCCCCAACGCCAAGGTCTTTGAAAATATCCCTCTCTCCATCCCTCACACCGGCGAGGTGGTGCTGCGGGGGGAGGCGGTGATCCGCTATTCCGATTTTGAAAAAATAAACGAAGAAATCGGCGACGCCGACAGCCGCTATAAGAACCCCCGCAACCTGTGCAGCGGCTCGGTACGCCAGTTAAACAGCCAGGTGACCTCCTCCCGCCATGTGCGCTTCTACGCCTTTTTCCTGGTGTCGGCCGAAGGGGTGGATTTTCATAATTCCCGCGAGGCCCAGTTCCAGTGGCTGAAGGCCCAGGGCTTTGACGTGGTGGAATACCGCAGGGTGAACGCCGCCTCCATCCCCGAGGCGGTGCAGTGGTTTTCCCAGGCTGTCCGGAAAAACGACGTTCCCTCCGACGGTCTGGTGTTATGCCTGGAGGATATCGCCTACGGCGAGGCCCTGGGCAGCACGGCGAAATTCCCCCGTCATTCCATCGCCTTTAAATGGGCCGACGAGACCCAGGAGACCCATCTGCGCTATATCGAGTGGAGCCCTTCCCGCACCGGCCTCATCAACCCGGTAGCCATCTTTGATCCGGTGGAACTGGAGGGCACCACGGTGAGCCGCGCCAGCGTCCACAATTTAAGCATCCTGAAAGAGCTGGCCCTGGGCGAAGGCGACTTGATCACCGTCTACAAAGCCAACATGATTATCCCGCAGATCGAAGAGAACAAGACCCGCAGCGGTCCCGTTCCCTTCCCCAAGGTATGTCCGGTCTGCGGCCAGCCCACGGAAATCCACGCGGACGGGGACGCGGAGACCCTGCACTGCGCCAATCCGGACTGCCAGGCCAAAAAGGTCAAGAGCTTTGCCCTCTTTGCCAGCCGGGACGCCCTGAATATCGACGGTCTTTCGGAGGCCACCTTGGAAAAACTCATCGGCGTAGGAGCCGTCCACGAGCCGGCCGATCTCTTCCATCTGGAGGATCACCGGGAGGCCATCGTCTCCCTGGAGGGCTTCGGGGAGAAATCCTTCGATAATCTGTGCCAGGCGGCAAAGCAGGCCTCCGACACCACCCTGCCCCGTCTGATCTACGGCCTGGGCATCGCGGGGGTGGGACCGGCCAATGCCCGCACCATCTGCCGCGCTTTCGGCGACGACCTGGACGCCATCGTATCCGCCAGCCGCGAGGAGCTGGCCGCCGTAGACGGCATCGGCCCGGTTATCGCCGAAGCCATCGCCGCCTTCTTTGAGCAGGAGAAAAACCGCAGCCATCTTGCCCATGTCCTGCAATATATTACAATTCACAGGGAAGAGGCAAGCGGCGATTTAAGCCTTGCCGGGCAGACCTTCGTCATTACCGGCAGCCTCACCCATTTTGCCAACCGTGACGAGATGAAGAAATTCATCGAGGACCGGGGCGGCAAGGTCACCGGCTCCGTCACCGGAAAGACGACCTGCCTGATCAACAACGATGTAAGCTCCGGCTCCTCCAAAAACAAAAAGGCCAAGGAGCTGGGAATCCCCATCCTCAGCGAAGAGGACTTCCTGGCCCACGCTGCGGCAGGAGCCCCTTTCCGCGCAGAGGAAAATCGGGACGCCGGCATCAAGGAATCGATTTCGGAATAATTTTAGGAAGCAACGACTGGGAGGACATGACAAAAAATGCCGATTAAAGTACAGAACGGGCTGCCGGCCCGGAAGATACTGGAAAATGAAAATATCTTTTTGATGGATGAGACAAGGGCAGCGACACAGGATATCCGGCCCCTGCGCCTTCTCCTTCTCAACCTGATGCCCCTGAAGGAGGACACGGAAACGCAGATTCTGCGGGCTCTTTCCAACACCCCGCTGCAGCTGGAGCTGACGCTGATGCGGGTCTCCAGCCACGAGTCCATGCATACGTCCAGCCGCCATCTGAACACCTTTTACACGACCTTTGAACAGATAAAGGGAAACTATTACGACGGAATGATCATCACCGGCGCTCCGGTGGAAAAGCTCCCCTTTACCGAGGTGGACTACTGGGAGGAGCTGTGCAAAATCATGGACTGGACCACCGCCCATGTGACCTCCACCATCCATATCTGCTGGGGCGCCCAGGCTGGCCTGTATCACCACTATGGAATTGACAAATACGAGCTGCCGGAAAAGCTCTCCGGCATCTACGAGCAGAGGATTTTGGACCGCCTGGTTCCTCTGGTGCGGGGCTTCGACGACGTATTTAAAGCCCCCCATTCCCGCTATACGGGCAATCGCCGGGAAGACATTCTGGCGGATCCCCGCCTCGTGCTTTTGGCCGAGTCCGAGGTTGCCGGCCCCTTCCTGGTGATGAACCAGTCCGGCAGCCAATTTTTCGTCCTGGGCCATCCGGAATACGACCGGGAAACCCTGCGCCAGGAATATGTAAGGGATCTGGGCCGCGGGCTGAATCCGAAGATCCCCTGCAACTACTTTACCGACGACGATCCGGAAAAGCCCGTCGTCCTGACCTGGCGCATCCACGCCAACACCCTGTACACCAACTGGCTGAACTACTATGTCTACCAGGTAACGCCCTACCAGTGGTAGGAACGCGGGTCACCTGCGGCTGACGCCGCTCCCTCGCATCGTCAGCCGATTCGATCCTCCCCGTCTTCATCTTCCCGGAGGAAAGCGGCGTCCGCATCCTCCTTCAGCATCTGCAGGAGCGTTTGTTTCATTTCCGCGCAGAAACCGTCGTTTTTCTTCTGTCGGACATGACGGTAGAGAGGGGATTTCTTCGGTTCCCATTGGCTGTCCAAAGAATGCAGCAGACGGGACAGAGCCTGGAGGCATTTGACCCGGTCTTTCTGCACCATATAGAGCTGAAAATGGGCGGTATAAAAATTGTATTCCCACAGGTCAAGGCTCCTGGCCGTCTGCTCCGAAACGGTGGCAATATATGCGGCGTCCTGCATCCGGTTCTCCTTCAGCGCAATTTCCATCAGCCCCAGGAGGATGCTCTGCAGGCCGCTGGCCGCACGCAAGAGTTTTTCCTCCTCTGCCCTGGCGGCTTCCGCAAACTTTCCCTGGCTGATATAGAGATTGATCCGCAGCTGATCTTTATCGACCCCGCTGGCCTCCGGCAGGGATTCAATCAGCTCTCCTGCCGCCTCATACTTTTCTTCTCCCATATAACGGGCGATCAGCATGGATCTTGCCTGGCTGCGAATCTGCTCGTCGGGGCTGTCCATGATTTTCCGGTACAGCTCCTCTGTCCTGGCGGCAAGCTGCTGCGAATCTTTTTCCCCATACATTAAGACGGCCCCATCCAGCCAGAGAGCCGTGTTCAAGATCAGCATCTCGCAGCCGGGGTACTCCCGCAGCTTTTCCCAGGCCGCCTCACAGGCCCTCTCCCAGCCCTCCTCCTTCCAGATTTTTTCCAGCTGCCCCAGAAACAGCCCGATCTCCTGCACATTCATCTCCTGTTGAAACGAAAACAAGGTATTGAGATCGATCCCCAAAAGCCTGGCTAAAGGGGGAAGAAGGGCTATATCCGGGCAGGACGTCCCCTTCTCCCACTTATTCACCGCCGGCGCCGTCACCCCCAGGGCCGCCGCCATCTGCTCCTGCGTCATGTTTTTAGCCAGCCGGCGCTCTCGGATTGTCTCATTGATTTTCATCCGCTGTTCCTCCCTGCTATCCTTTACCGTTATTGTAACACGGCACGCCGCTTCGCGCCAACTGAGCGTTTTTCAATCCGCTGCGGCTAAAAATTAACCGGAGGTAATGTTTCCTCCGGTCTGAACTGCCGTATTAAATTGCCTATTAAATTGCCGCACAGAACTTCTGCTCCGAACTTCTGCTCCCAACTTCTGCCCAAAATCAGATCAGCCCATGCTCCCGGCAGTAAAAATAAATCCCGTCGTCCGCAACATCGCCGCAGATATCGTCCGCAGCGGCCTTCAATTCGGAAGAAGCGTTCTCCATCGCAATGCCTCTGCCGACCGCCTGCAGCATTTCAATATCATTATTCCCATCGCCAAAAGCCATCGCTTCTTCTCTCGAAAAATGATAAAAATCCAATATTTTGGCAACCGCCATTCCCTTGCCGCCATTTAAGGGAATAATATCCACGGCATGATCCCACCACGCCGTAATTCTTGCTGCCTTCACATCTTTCATAATGGCGTCGTATTCATCCTTCCGGCAGCCCAGCATGATTTGATAAACCTCTTCTGTGGCCGCCACCGTATCAAAATCATCCGAAATTACAGGCTTGCCTCCGCTGAATCCATAGTATTCGTTCAGATCCTCGTCCGTCCCGTTTGAAACAAGCCTGTGCTTTGTCGCCACAGAAAGCGGCCGCCCTATTTTCGCCGCATTCTTTATAATCGTATGGACATCCTCTTTTTTTAAAGGGTTACTGAAAATATCCTGATATTGATCGAAACAATAGGATCCGTTAAAAGTCAGGAACGTGTCGAATTCCACCTCCGGAAACTGCGGCACACGCATCGGGGGCCTCCCGGTGGCAATGCAGATTTTGATCCCCTTCTTTTTCAGTTCTATCAATGTTTCCAAAACCCTTTTGGATATTTTCTTTTTCTTCATATCAATCAAGGTTCCATCCACATCAAAAAATATTATTTTTATATTTTTCATCGTCAGCCCCTTCTGTTTTCTCATATGGTTTCAGCCGGTATAGGCGTTGTCTGTACCGTTACGAAAATCCTGCCTGGCAAGCCACTCTTCCTCCTCCGGCGTCTCCGGAATATCGATCCTCTCGATTTTAAAGATAACCGGCCTGGTTCCATCGTTGCAGCAGGCAATCATCATCCGGTCGTCGTTCGTCCACTTGCGCATGATGGAACCGCCCTGAAGGGCCGCATAGACATAGCGGCTGACCGCGTCCCACGCCTCCCCGCAGAATCTGCCGTTCATCAGATGATAGAAATCGTCCTGTTCGGCCGTCCTCTTCAGCACAAAGGTATCCCCCGGCTTAAAAAACGGGCACGGTCCCGATTTCGGGTCCGCCAGATATTTCTCCTGCAGCTCCGGAAACACCTTTGTCTCCAATACGGTTATTTTGCATTCGTACTGCATATGGCTTCCTCCCTAACCCTTAAAATGGTTTCCCATGAAAAGTGTACCACATTTCAACCCGTTTATAAAGCATCCTCCATAAATTCGGCAGCGTAAATGCACTGGCTGCACTGGCGAATCACCGGAAATCAATCACGAACGATCCTCTCCACCTCCACTAGGTTGCTGTGCTGCGGGTTTCCCTTGGCCAGAGGAGTCGGGCGGCTGGTGGTCAGCACGTTGATATTGCCGCCCAGATCCGTCCTTTCCGCTGTGTTTCTTTCCGCTGCGTTTCTCTCCGCCGTTCTCCCTGGTTTTTCCTCTGTCCTGTACCAAGCGCCCTGGGACATGGCAGTCACCCCTTCCACAATCCGCTCTGTTACCTTCGCCGGGAGAATCGTGGCGCCGCGGCCATTATATACCCGGACCAGATCGCCGTCGGCTATCCCTCTGCGGCCCGCATCCGCCGGATGAATCCACAGGGCCTGGGGATCAACGGCACACAGGGCCTCGTTGGTCTCGTGGATGGAATGGCATCTTCTCTTGGTATGCCAGCCCACCAGCTGCAGCGGATATTTCTCCCTCCTGGGATCCTCCACTCCTTCAAATCCCGGCATATACCTCGGAATCGGCGGAATCTCCCTGTCATTCATCGCTGCCAGCCTGGGGGAATAAATCTCGATCCGACCGCTGGGCGTAGGGAAAGGAAAGCGCTCCGGATCCCTTCTCTGGTCGGCAAAGGCCACCGTCCTCGGATTATTTTGGTAGCGGTACACTCCCTCCCGCTTAAACTGCTCAAAGGGCGGCAGCTCCCTTTCCTCCAGCCGCAGCTTTTCGTAGGTATCCTGCAGCCAGTCCTCCACCGTTTCGTGGCCAGCCGTAAATTCCTGATAGAGCCCCAGCCCTGCAGCCACCTCTTTCAGCCAGTCATACTCCTGCCTTCCCTCAAAAAGCGGCTCCACGCAGCGGTTATTGTAGCCCAGAAAATCCCCGCACTCCCAGGGCTGGGTGATATTTTCACTCTCGAGGAAAGAAAGGCCAGGCAGCAGGATATCGGCGAATTTGGCGCTGGAAGTCATAAAGAGGTCGCTGACCACGATAAATTCGCACAGACTCTCATCCCGCAGAATCCTTGCCGTACGGTTGATATCGCTGTGCTGGTTGACCAGGCAGTTGCCCGCCAGGTTCAGGATCATTTTAATATTACTGTCCAGACAAGGGGCGTCCGGATCGCCGATGGTTCCGCGCACGCCGTCGGCCCGAGCTGTCATCTGCCTTCCCCGCAGAATGGCGTCCGTCCACATAAATACGGAGATGCTGCGGTCGTAGGGATTAACCGGCGACGGAATATGTATCTTCTTATGGCGGTTTAAATAGCCGCAGCCTGCGGCCCAGCCCCCGCTCACTCCCACATTCCCCGTCAGACAGGCCAGCATAATTGCCCCTCGGACAAACTGCTCGCCGGCGGCATGGCGCTGGCCTCCGTATCCGGGAATCAGGGCCGCGGGCCGGGCCAGGGCATAGCGCCGGGCCAAATCTTCAATCTTCCCGGCCGGTACGCCGGTCAGCCTCTCCGCCCACCGGGGCGTTTTCGCCTGACCGTCTTTTTCCCCCAGCACATAGGAGAAATAGCAGTCCGACGGATCTTCCCCCTGCGGCATCGTTTCCTTCGTAAAGCCTTGGCAGCAGCTCTCGATAAACTCCCGGTCAAAAAGCCCCTCCCGGATAATTACATAGGCCATGGCGTCCATCAGGGCGGCGTCCGTACCCGGCCGGATGCCGATCCATTCATCGGCCAATGCCTTCGCCGTATCGCTCTGCCGGGGATCCAAGCAGATAATCGGGACGCCTGCCTCCTTGGCCTGGCGCAGGTAATACAGCGTGGAATCAAAGATTGTCTCCGCCGGATTATGCCCCCATAGAAGGATCAGCCTGCTGTCCGTCAGGGTATCCATCGAGCTGCCGGTCAGCTTTGTCCCGTACAGATAAGGGGTGACCGTATCCACGCAGGCTGTGCTGTAGCTGTTGTAATAGTCCAGAAAGCCTCCGTCCAGGGCCAGAAGTCTCTTGGCCATCTGCCGTCCGCTCACCAGGCCGCTGACTCCGGTGGCATAATTTACATACCGAGACCCCGGCCCATAGGCGTCGCGAATCCGAATCCAATGACGAAGTATTGTCTCCACGGCCTCGTCCCAGCTGATCCGCTTGAAGCGGCCCTCGCCCCTTGCGCCCACCCGCTTCATCGGATAGCGCAGCCGTTTCGATTCATCCAGAAAAGTCTCATGATAATGAAGACCACGGCAGCACGCCGTAAGCGGCGGGGTATTCCCCGCCGCCTCCGGCGTGTCCGTGGTCAGTTTTACAATTTTCCCATTCTGCACATGGGCGTAAATCAGGCAGCGTCCTCCGCAGTTATTGCGGCCTGTGGTAGGGATGATCTTGGTTTCGTCTGCCATGTTTACGGCTCTTCCTCCAAACGTTCTTCCTCCTTAGGCTCCTCTGCCGGAACCTCCTTCGCCGGGGACGGCCCCTCCGAAGACTCCTCCGCCGAAGACTCCTGCGGCGCTGTCTCGGCCTTGCTCTCCTCTTTCGCCCCGCGCTCTTCTTTGGCATATTCCAGCAGGTAGCCTTCCCGCAGGCCGCAGCGGCTGATTACCACCGTCTCAATATCATAGCGCTCAATGATTGTCAGCAGGATCAGGAAACCCGGTATCAGAGTGTGGATTCGGTCCGGGCATAATTTCAGAATCAGCTGCCACTTCCCATTCTTCTTTTCCATCAGCTGACGGTACATCTTTTTCAGTTTTTTCACTTCCATGACGCTGCAGTCCTCCGGCAGCTCATAGAAATGACGGTACAGGCGGCCGATTGCCCGGATGCTTCCGCCAATGCCCACCAACTGTCCGCTCTCCGGCTTCACCGCCGCCAGCCCGGCCTCGTTCAGCTGTTTTTTTACTACGCCGCGGATCTTAGCCCTCTCCTCATCCTTGGGCAGGATGCGCTTTACCTGTTTCTTATAGAGGCTCAGGGAACCCACCGGGATGCTGAGGGCGTCCAGGACGTTCTTCTCATAGAAGGTGACAATCTCGGTACTGCCGCCGCCGATATCCACCAGAATTCCATCCTGGGAACGGATCTGGGAGACGGCCCCCTTGAAGTCCAGCTTAGCCTCTTCCTCGCCGCTGATAACATGGATCTTAAATCCGGTCATCTGCCACAGGCGGACGGCGGCCTCCTCCGTATTTTCCACATTTCGCAGGGACGCCGTTGCAAATACCATCACATGGTCGATGCCCAGATTCTTTACAATCGTTCCGAATTCCTTTAAGACGGCTGCCGCCGCCTCAATTCCCTCTTCCGTCAGGAAACCGTCCCGCACATAACCGGCCAGGCCGACCATTTCCTTCTTATGAAAGAACTGCTTAAAATTTCCATTCTCACTGTGATAGATTCCAAGACGCATCGTATTGGAACCCATATCGATCACTGCATACATCCCTCTTCTTCCTTTCCTTGATCTTGCACGCCGCTTTCCCTGTGCAGTCCGGCTCCCGCCTGGCCTGCCTTCTCCATCTTCTCCGGATCCATCAGGCACATTGCCCCGTGGCATTCGGCGGGAAGGGTGGCAGGGCGCCGCTCATAGGCGCGCTGATAAAAGTATTCCTGCGAATTCATAATATATTCGCCCTCCATCGGAGTCCGCCGCATATAATTGCCGTCCGCCATCTGCATATGGCAGTTCTGGTTGTCCGCAAGGAGGATGGCAAACATTTGGCGAAGCCTCTCCCTGCACGCCTTGTCATCCACCGGCGTGATAACCTCCACCCTGTGCATCGTGTTGCGGGTCATCAGGTCGGCCGAACCGATATATATCTTTTGGCTGTCGCCCAGGCCGAAGAGATAAATCCTCGAATGCTCCAGGAAACGGCCGACAATGCTGATCACGCGGATGTTCTTCGTCTTTCCCGGAATTCCGCCGACGATGCAGCAGCTGCCCCGCACAATCAAATCCACCGGCACGCCTGCGCTGGAGGCCTCCAGCAGCGCGTCGATAATCTTCTTATCCGTCAGGGAGTTCATCTTCATCCCGATATAAGCGGGCTTTCCCGCACGGGCCAGACGCACCTGCTCATCGATCATCTCCAACACCCCTTTTTGCAGGGAGGTGGGAGCGGCCAACAGCCGTTTCATGGGATCCGGAGCCTGTCCCAGACTGAGATTGTTGAAAATGCTGACCATCTCGGAGCCGATCTCCGGATCCGCCGTCATATAGGAAAGATCCGTATACTGTCTGGCGGTCTTCTCATTATAATTGCCCGTCCCAATCTGGCTCAAATAAACAATATGTCCGTTCTTGCGCGCTGTGATCAGACAGAGCTTTGAATGCACCTTCAGTCCGTCCAGCCCGTAGAGGATACGGCATCCGGCCTCCTCCAGCCTCCGGGACCACTCGATATTGTTTTCTTCATCAAAACGGGCCCCCAATTCCAAAAGAACCAGGACTTCTTTGCCGTTTTCCGCCGCCTCGATCAGGGCCTCGGCGACCTTGCTGCCCCTGGCCAGGCGGTACAGGGTCATTTTGATGGAAATAACGTCCGGATCCGCAGCCGCCTCCTCCAGCATCTGCAGGAAAGGCTTCATGCTCTCGAAGGGATAGGACAGCAGACGATCCTGCTTTTGCACCTGCTGCCAGATATTCTCGCTCTCATGGAGCATCAGCGCTTTCTGCGGCATTTTCTTTTCGTAGAACAGCTGGCTGCGACCGCGCAGGATATGGCGGACGTCATCCACAAATCCCAGATCCATCGGCATATGGCAGTAATAAACCTCGCTGTGGTCTATATCCAGATAGGCGCAGAGCTGATCCAGCATCCCAGCAGGCAGGCGCTTGGACAGCTGGACGCGCACCGGCTTGCGGCGCAGCCTGCGGCGAACCATCTCCTCCATGGCTCCCCGGTAATCCTCCACATCGGACATATCGGGGTCTATATCCGCATTGCGGGTAACCCGCAGCAGAGCCTGTCCCTTTACGCTGTAGCTGCCAAAGATGGACGGGGCAAACTGACGAACCACATCTTCCGCCAGCACATACCTGCCCTTTCCGCCCGGCAGCGGAATCAGCCGGTGAACAAAACCGCTGAGGCAGGAAATCAGCCCCAGCTTCGCGCTGCCCCCTCGTCCCTCCAGATTGACCACCACATAGATGCTGCCGTTGGGCAGGAAGGGGAAGGGCTGCTTTTTCCCCACAATCTGCGGAGAAAGGATGGGGCGCAGCTCCCGCTCGAAGTAATCCTTCACATAGCGGTTTTCATCCTTCTTCAGGTTGCGGGGGCTTACCAAATGAAAGCCCTGCGCCTCCAGCTCTTTTTTTAGCGTCCGGTAGGCTGCCTCCACCCGGCTGTTCAGGCTTTTTACCTGGGAAGAGATAGCCGCCAGCTGCTCAGGGCCCGTCATCTGGGTTTTATTCTCCCGAATCTCCTGTGAAATCTGCACCTGGTCTAACAGCGAGCCCACACGAACGCGGAAAAATTCATCCAGATTCGTCTGATAAACCGAAAGAAAAAAGAGACGTTCGCAAAGAGGAAGCGACTCATCCTCCGCTTCCTCCAGAACTCTCTCATTAAATTTTAACCAAGATAATTCCCTATTATCAAATCCAGTCCTTTTCATCCGTTTAATCCTCTATTTTTCTTTTATCTTATCAGACTTTGCAGGAAGAAGGAAGTTCTTTATTGTAAAGTCTGTGTAAATTTTTTTATTTCATACGGTTGAAAATAGACTGTACCGGAACCGGCGACAGCTTTTTCTGCCAGCCGCGCCCCGCTTTCTTTTTATCCAATTCTACCGGCTCGGGCGCCTGCTCCGTCAGCCGCCGGTATTCCCTGGCCAGCTGCCAGCCCACCGCGGCAATGCTGCGGCTCTTCGCCACCTCATAGCCGGCCTCCGTCACTCGGGGAAGATTTTCCCTCTCCGCCCCGTCCAGCATGGCGGTAAGCTTCTCTTCAAAGCCCTCCAACGTGTCCGCCTTGTACACCTGCCTGCCGTCGGTCAGCCAATCCGCATAGATCGGAATATCGCGCACCAGCACCGGACATTTCATGGCCAGGGCCTCCAGAAGGACAATCCCTTCCGTCTCCTCCCTTGTCATAAACAGGAAGACGTCGCTGCCGCAGTAAGCGTCCCGCAATTCTTCCTTGGGAATATAGCCCGGAAAATGCAGGTTGGGCAGCTGGATTTTCAGGGCCTCCCGGATATGGGGCGGAATCATCGGCAGGTTCAGGTCGCCAAACCAGATAAACTGATACTGCGGCAGCCTCTTTGCCAGCTCGATAAAGTCGAGAATCCCCTTCCGGTCGATGGGCAGGCCCACCGAAAGCACCACCCGGTCCGTCTCCGAAAATCCATACTTTCTGCGGAACGCCCTTCCCGCCTCCTCGTCCCTGCGGTAGAAGGAAAGGTCGATGCCGTTGGAAATGCTGACCACCGGGCGGCCAATGTGGTAATTGTCAAGCAGGCGCTTCGCATAGGGAGTGGGGGCAATCACCACGTCCCCCTGGGAGTAGCAGATCTTCAGCCACTTTTTAAACAGCGGGGCAGCCAGATTGGAACCGATAAAGGAATTGCGGAAATCCTCTTCGGTGGAATGGCCGTGGTAGACCACCTTTTTCCCCAGGTGATGCGCCCTGCGGGCCAGCAGGAATGACCGGGGGAAAATCGTATTGATATGGGCCACATCCCAATCATCCTTCACATTCGTCGTATATTCCACATGGTTGGCGTCGAGGGCTTCCATCTGGTGATAGATCGCTCGGCCCACTCCGCTCTTTTCAATCATCTTCTGGGCTCCTGAATACAATAAAACCTTCATGGCGAACTCCTCTCTACATTCTTTGCTCTTACTCTATTTGATGAACGAAAGCAGCTTCATCCCGACGGTGTACAGGCCTAAGCTGTACAGGGCGATGGAAAACGGCTTGCCCAACAATATAATTGTTGCCATTTTTCGCAAACGCATCCGCGTAAGTCCCGCCAGATAGCAGAGGAAATCGTCGGGAGCCACCGGGAAAAAGATCGCCGCGGCAAAAAACTTGTCAAAGCGGTTTCCCTTCTCCAGCCAGCCGATATATTTATCATACAGCTTCGGGCTCGTAATGCTGCGGACGAAAGGAGCCCCATATCGGCGGGCCAGCAAAAACGCGCAGATGGAGCCGATGCTGATGCCGACATAGTTGTAAACAAAGCCCCATACCGGCCCAAAAATCAGGACGCCGGCCAGGCAGCCCACAGCCCCAGGCAGAATCGGCAGCACGACCTGCACGGCCTGCACCGCTGTAAAAATAAGGGGAGCCCAGAGCCCGAAACGGCCCAAGAAGGCCTCCAGCGCATCCTGCGACTGGAAAATTCCCCGCTGCCAGCAGTACCAGACAAACAGGCCCATCAGGACAAGTCCCGCCACGGTGCAGCCGTTCAGAATCCATTTTACGCTCCCGCTGCGGGGCTGTGCCGGAAGCTTGGCAGCCGTCTCTGCCGCCGTCTTCGCCTGCTCTCTGGCCTGCGCTTCTCTTTTTTCCCGCCGTTTTTCCAGTTTATTCTCGATTTTCTCTTCTACGTCGTTATACATTTCCTTTATCGTGACTTGGTTTGCACGCATTACGGCGCTCTGCTGATTCTCCATCTCTTTTCCCTCGCTTTTCCCGTCTTGCTTCCAACGCTGCATTCGTCTTTCCTGTTCATCTTCAGGATGTCTTTATTTTAAAGCCTGATATTTAATATCATAAAAACTAAATGTGAAGAAAATCTTAAGATAAGGTTTGAAAATTATTTATGTCTTTAGCATAGCAGGCCAATCTCTCATTTCAGGTACAAGAAAGGTACGATTTTGTGACCCGCATCTTATAATTTACCCGGAAAGGCCGGCCGCAATCCGAAGACTTTCCGGGTTAGCGGCACCTGCGCCAGCGGGCATGAAGGTTTACTTGACAAAAAAGCCTGGGGAAATTATGATAGTCTGCGCTGGAATCGGAAATGGGAAATAAAAATGGGAAATGAATGTTTTTGCAGGAGGTATATATGAATAAGAAAAAAGAGAAAGAGACGGCAGCCGTCCGCCGGGACAGATACGGAATCTTCTGCGCCTATGTGCTCCCCTCGGTGCTTTCCTTCGCCTTATCCGGGGTGTACGCCATTGTGGACGGTTTTTTTGTCGGCAACAGCATCGGGGACGCGGGACTTTCCGCTATCAATATCGCTTACCCGGTGACGGCCTTAATCCAGGCTGTCGGAACCGGGGCAGGCATGGGCGGGGCCGTCCTCTACGCCGTCCGCCTGGCGGAAAAAAGAAAGGAGCAGGCGGAGAGCGTCCTGCGCGGAACCCTTCTCTTTCTCGCCGCTGCCAGCCTCGTCCTCACCCTGCTTCTGCTGCCGGCCACAGGCCCGCTTCTCACCCTGATGGGGGCCGAGGGCCAGCTGCATGAGCTGGGCCGTGAATATCTGCGGATCATTGTCCTGGGCTCGGTATTCCAGGTCTTTGGCACAGGGATTGTCCCCCTGATCCGCAATAACAACGGCTCCCTCTATGCCATGTTCTGCATGATCGCCGGTTTTCTCACCAATATTGTGCTGGACTACGCCTTCGTCTGGGTTTTTTCCTGGGGAATGACCGGGGCGGCGGCCGCTACCATCCTGGGCCAGGGCGTTACGATGGCGGGAGGCTTTCTCTACCTCATCGGGCATAAGATTCCCCTGTTCGGTTCCTTACGCGGGGCCGGCAGGCTCTGCCTCGATATCCTGCGCATCGGCCTGGCCCCCTTTGGGAATACCATGTGCCCGATGATCTCCCTGTTATTGATGAATAAATATTCCCTGTCCTGGGGCGGCGAGCCGGGGGTGGCCTGCTATGCCTGCGTCGCTTACATTATGACCATTGTCTACCTGCTGCTGCAGGGAGTCGGCGACGGCAGCCAGCCTTTGATGAGCCGTTACTACGGCATGGGCAATCGGGAGGAGGTCAATAAGATTCGCGGGCTTTCCTACCTTGCCGCCTGGATCATCGGTGGGCTGTGCATCGCCGTTATTTACTGGTCCCGGACCGGGGTGGGCGCTTTGTTCGGGGCCTCCGCCGAGGTGTCCGCCGACGTGGCCTCCTCCCTTCCGATCTTCCTCGCCGCCGTCCCCTTCCTTTCCTTTACCAGAGTCACAACCTCCGCCCTCTACGCCACCGAGCAGAATGTCCGCTCCTACATCCTGGTATACGCCGAGCCGGTATTTCTGGCCCTCCTTCTTCCGGCGGCGCCCCGCCTGTGGGGGCTGGACGGCGTCTGGTGGAGCATGGCCCTGGCCCAGATTCTTACCGCCCTCGCCGCCCTGGCAATCAAGCTCCGCTCGGACCGGGACTAGATTCCCTTCTTGCGGCAGATGTTCTTGCAGCAGGCATTCACAGCAGATACTCCTCCCACATCTGCTTCCAGTAGTCCATATAGCCTGCCTCCTCGACGGTTTCCGCCGCCAGGATATCCACCCGGCCGATCTCGGTTCCGTTCAGGGAATAGACAAGGCTGCCCACCACATCTCCCTCGTTTACCGGGGCTGTCAGCGGTTCCTGATAAACCCACTCCTTGGTAATGGCGGAGAAATCCTCCCCCGTCGTGCTGAGATAAGAAAAGCTCCCTCCATAGCGCAGGGCGACTTCCTCCCGGACCCCGTTTAACACAGGCAGAAGGGGCAGGGATTCCGGATTCTCGTCGGTATAAAGGCGGCAGGCGCCAAAACCATAGTTGAGCAATGTCGCCGCCTCCGAAAACCGCACCTTGTAATCCGGGGCCGCCATGATAACGGCAATCAGCGTCACCCCGTCCCGGGTAGCCGTAGCGGAAACGCAGTATTTCGCCAGACTGGTGGAACCGGTCTTCAAGCCGTTGCAGCCCTCATACTGCTTCAGCAGCTTATTGGTATTGGCCAGGGAAAATTCCGAACTTCCCTGGGCTGTATTGTGGGTAATATTTTCCATCCAAATGCTGCTGTAATCAAAGATCTGGGGATATCTCGTAATCAGCTCCCGGCTCATAATAGCCACATCCCGCGCTGATGTCACATGGGTAGGCGAATCCGTCAACCCGCAGCAATCCTCAAAGTTGGTCTGGGTCATTCCCAGGCCCTGAGCCCTCTCGTTCATCCGGCGGACAAACTCCGTTTCGCTGCCTGCCACATACTCCGCCATAGCCACGGAAGCGTCGTTGCCCGAAGCTACGACAATGCACTTGATCAGGGTTTCTACGGTCTGTACCTCCCCCTCTTCCAGATAAACCTGGGAACCTCCCATGGATTTGGCATAGGCGCTGGTCGTCACCTCATCGTCCATGGCAATCTGTCCGGATTCCAGCGCGTCAAAAATCAGAATCAGGGTCATGATCTTGGTAATGCTGGCCGGAGACAGGGCCTGGTCGGCATTCTGCTCATAAATCACCGTCCCCGTCGAGGCCTCCATCAACAGGGCAGAGGCCGCCGTAAGCCCCAGCTGCGCTCCTCCCGCAGCCTCCGCCTGGATATCCGTCTCACCCGTCTGCTGGGTTCCCGTCTGCTGCGCTCCGCTTTCCGGTACGCTGTCCTGCTGTGCATCCGCGTCCGCCTCCACGGCCTGGGCCTCCTCGGTCTCTATGATTGTCTCCGGCAGATCGCCGGCCCCGGCAAGCGCCGTCCCGGCCGGATACATGCAGCCGCAGACAAAGCACACGGCGCACACGAGCATCGCTAAAATTTTCTTTTTCAATCCCGCCCACCCTCAGGCATCTGTTTACTACCATTGTAGTCATGCCTTTGGGATTTTATGACTGACAGCCTCTTTCGATAGATCGGCGCGCTCACTTTGAGGAAAACCGCCGTGGTCACGCAGGCGGCGATCCAGTCCGTCAGCGGTTCGGTAAAGAAGGCCGCCCGAACGCCGAAAAGCAGCGGCAGGAAAAAGACGAAGAGGAAAAACAGCCCTTTGCGGAAAAAGGACAGGCTGATGGCAACCCTGGCAATCACCATTCCCGTAAACCCGTCCACAAAGGTGTACTGGGCCGCCAGCGGAATAACGCCCAGGGTATAAACGCGGATGGCCCAGACAGAAAGCTCCTTCAGTTCCTCCCTCTTGGTAAAAATATTTACGAAAACGCCGGACGCCGTCTGGGCCAGCACAAACATAACCGCCGTAAAGACCAGACACACCTTCAGAATCTGCATTTCAGCCCGGCGCACCCGGCGAATCTGCCCGGCCCCGTAATTGTATCCCAGTATGGTCTGCGTCCCGCCGGTGATCCCGCCTAAGGGCATGGTGATCATCAGCATAAAGCTTTGGACAATGGTGGCGCAGGCTACCATGGTATCGCCTACCCCCGGCCCGCCGTAATGCTGCAGGGCCATGTTCATGCTGATAATCAGAATGCTGTCAAAGGCAATGATGAGAAAGGGCGAGAGCCCCAGGGTCAGCACCCTCCGGCAGATCCGCCAGGAGTACCCGCCAAAGGTAATCGGAATCGGGACCTTTTTGCTAAACAGAAACCACAGCACAAAGATGCTGGAGGCCATCTGCGACAAAACGGTGGCGAAGGCCGCCCCGGCCGTCCCCATGCCGAAGGTAAACATAAACAGGGGATCCAGCACCAGATTGAGCACCGCCCCCAGCACCACCGAGAGCATTCCCACCTTGGCAAAGCCCTGGGTGATGATGAACTGATTCATTCCCGTAGATAAAAGGGCAAAGAGGCTGCCGGAAACGTAGACGCTTAAATAGGCGTCGGCATAGGGGAAGGTGGCCTCGCTTGCCCCGAACCACCAGAGCAGCTTTTCCTTCAGCAAAAGGGCCGCAGCCGTCAGAAGAACCCCTGCGATGCACATCATCAAAAAACAGTTGGCCAGGATCTGCCTGGCCGCATCTTCCCTCTTCTCTCCCATCCGGATACTCAAAAGCGGCGAGCCGCCAAAGCCAATCAGCGAGGCGAAGGAGGAAATCAGCGTCACAATCGGGCCGCAGACCCCGGCCCCCGCCAGGGCCAGCTCCCCCACCTCCGGTATATTTCCGATATACATCCGGTCCACAATGCTGTAGAGCACGCTGACAAACTGGGCAAGCATCGAGGGGACCGCCAGCCGCAGCACCAGGGGCCCGATTTTATCCTTCTCCAGATTGTTTTCCAATTTCATCTCCATTCCCGCCTCTCTTATGTTCATTGGTATTTTTCACGTCCGTTTATTATACTCCCGCCCCCTGTCCTTGTCCATGCGTTTTTTCTCTGCTTTTCATTTTATGCTTTTCATTTTACAGGGAGCGAAGTTTCCGGTATAATAAGAAAAGCGGGACAGGCTCTTAGCTTTTGTCCCTCCCAACAAAACGGAATCGAGGTTTTTGCAATGAAAGAAATGGAGAAAATAACCAGCTTTACGATCGACCACCTGAAGCTTCTGCCCGGCCTCTATGTATCCCGCAAGGACTACGCAGGGGGCCAGGCGATCACCACCTTTGACCTGCGCATCACCCGCCCCAACACGGAACCGGTGATGGACAATCCGGCGATTCACGCCCTGGAGCATCTGGGAGCCACCTTCCTGCGCAATCACCCCCAGTGGAAAGACCGGGTCATTTACTTCGGCCCCATGGGCTGCCGCACAGGCTTTTATCTGCTCCTGGCAGGGGATCTTTCCTCCGACGATATCTTTGACCTGGTAAAGGAGATGTTTTCCTTTGTCCTGGATTTCGAGGGGCCGATTCCCGGCGCCAGCCCCAAGGACTGCGGCAACTACCTGGACATGAACCTGTCGATGGCAAAATACTATGCCCGCAAATACATGGACGAGGTTTTAAAGGAGAGGCAGCCCGAGCGGCTGGTTTACCCGCAGTAAACAGAGGACTTGCGTAAAACGAAACGTCAAAGAAGGGCGGCCCGGCTGCAATCTCCGGAACCGCCCTTCTTCTGTCTGCCCGCCGTTCTCAGGCCGGGCAGGTATATTTTTCTTTCAGAACTTCTCTCTCCGCCTCTGTCACACCCAGCTGCTCTTCCAGGAAACGGTCCATCCCACCGTATTTTTCCTCCACGGTATGGAAGACGGCTTCCAGAAAATCTCTATGTACGGAGTCCAGCACAACGATCTCCCGCGCCAAGCTCTCATCGCCGGTTCTCTCATAAATCTCACGGGCCGACTGCTCCAGCCTGTCCTTGGTGGCTTCGTTGGTGGCCAGATAATCGGCGAAAATATCCTCCCGCGACGCTCCCAGCGCATACAGCAGAAGGGCGGCCGTCACCCCGGTCCTGTCCTTCCCCGCCGTGCAGTGCCACAGGAAGCCTCCCTCCCCATGGGAGAGAAGCAGGCGAAAAAATCCGGCCAGCTGTCCCACGCTGTAGGGATCGGAAACCATCGACGGATAGAGCTCCAGCATCGATTCATGGGCTCTCCCCGCCAGCCTCTTAACATAGATCACTCTTCTGTCTATGGGGTCTGCGGCCTCCTCCTCTTCCCGGCTGATCCCTAAGGCCCTCCCCTGGAAAATCGGGTGCCAGTGATAGCGCATCCCGGCCGGAACAGGATCCGGATGCTGCCCCGTCTCCAGATCTGTGCGCAGGTCCACGATGTCCGTCACCCGGAATTCTTCCCTGAGACGCCTTTCATCCTCTGCGCTCATGGCGGCCAGCATGCCGGTGCGGATCAGGCAGCCATCCTTCACCCGCCGACCTCCCGCCAGGGGAATGCCGCCTAATTCCCTGGCATTTCGAATCCCGTCAAAATGAATCTGCATCGCCCATTCCCCTTTCTGTCAGTTCGCCTCTTCCGGCAGCTTGCAGAAAGCTACGCCTATAGCGTCCGGCCCGGTGTGGGCGCCGATGGTCAGGTTAATCTCATTGATATAGACCACCTTCAGATCCAGCTCCGCCTCCACCTCGGCGGCAAATTCCTTTGCCTCCTCCAGATTGTCCGAATGGGCCACAGCCACCAGGGATTTATCCAGATTTAATTTCTTCAGCGTATCCAGCATGGTTCTCTTGGCATTGTTCTTGCCGCGGCATTTTAAGAAGGAGACAATCTTGCCCTCCTCAAAATGCAGGATCGGCTTGATATTGAGAACCGTGCCTACGGCTCCGCTGACCGCATTCAGGCGGCCGCCCCGCACCAGGCAGTCCAGGTGGTCAACCAGAAACAAAATGTCGAAATCCTTCTTGCGGGTCTCGATGGCGTCCCGCACCTCTTCCAGAGTGCGCCCCTGCTTCTTCATCTCCTGGGCCAGATACACCATCAGCCCGGCTGCCACCGAACCGTTTAACGAATCGATCACGCAGATTTTGCAGTCTCTCTCGCTCATCAATTCCTGCGCAACTACGCTGACGGTGCTGTAGCTGCCGCTGCACTCCGAGGAAAACATAATGCAGAGGATATCCCTGCCCGCATCCAATTCAGCGGTAAATAGCTCCTTCACCCTCTCCGGGTTGCAGCCCATGGAATAGGCCCTCTCGCCGCCCAATAATCTCTTGTAAAACACCGGCGGATCCAGCTTCTGCTCATCGCCGTAGATCACACCATCGTTGAAATGATAATACTGCGGCAGAATTACAATATGCTCCGCCTCTGCATAGGACGCATCAATGTCCGTATTGATGTCGGTCATCACGGTAAATTCTTTCATCTTATTTTATCACCGTCGGTTTTGTAAACCGGCCCTTCCCTTTTATTTGTCGCATGCTGCCGGATTATTATATCATAAATCCCGAATTTCTGTAAAGCTGTCTTCCCGCCCACTTTTTCTTTCTTAAAAAATTCTTAAGATTCGGCTGATTTTTCCGGACGAATAGCAATTTACATTCGCCGCAAAAAAAGGTATACTAACTCAAATAGATGGCGGCCGTATTTCCGGATTATGGCTGCATAAAGGAGGCTGTTATGATCAATCACTTCTGCAAACGTCCGCTGTGGGAGGTAAGCGCAAAGCTGGCGGCGGTAGCCGGCGGTTCCTGCCCCGCGGACCTGGTAATCAACCATGCGAACCTTGTCAACGTCTGCACCAGAGAAATCCAGGAGGATGTCTCCGTAGCTGTCAGCGAGGGCCGGATCGCCCTGGTGGGCGACGCTTCCCACTGCATCGGGGAGGGCACGAAGGTCCTGGACGCCCAGGGGATGTATCTGGCCCCCGGTTTTTTGGACGGCCACATTCATGTGGAGTCTTCGATGATGGGAGTCGGCGAATACGCCAGGGCTGTCATTCCCCACGGCACCACCGGCATCTACATGGATCCCCATGAGATCTGCAATGTCCTGGGCCTGGAAGGGGTAAAATGCATGCTGGATGACGCTGCGCGTACCCCGCTGAAGGCCATGCTGACCACCCCCTCCTGCGTCCCCGCCGTCCCCGGTTTTGAGGACACCGGTTCCCATGTGGACGCGGCGGATGTGGCCGAAACGATGAAATGGGATAACTGCGTGGGCCTGGGCGAGATGATGAACTTTCCCGGCATTCTCTCTTCCAATGAAGAGACCCATGCCATCACCGGAGCCACCCTGCGGGCCGGCAAGATCGTGACCGGCCACTATTCGATGCCGGAGACCGGCAAAGGGTTAAACGCCTATATTGCCTCGGGCGTCCGCTGCTGCCATGAATCCACCCGGGCCGAGGACGCTCTGGCTAAAATGCGTCTGGGGATGTATGCCATGTTCCGCGAAGGCTCGGCCTGGCATGACCTGGCCGAGGTGGCAAAAAGCATCACGGAGCACACGGTGGATACCCGCTTCGCCGTTCTGGTTTCCGACGACACGCACCCCCACACCCTGCTTTCCCAGGGACATTTGGATCACATCGTCCGCCGGGCTGTGGAGGAGGGGATCGACGTTCTCACCGCCATCCAGATGGTAACGATCAACTGCGCCCAGTGTTTCCAGATGGATCACGAACTGGGCAGCATCGCTCCCGGCAAATGCGCCGATATGGTCCTCCTTGACAACCTGACCGACCTGCATGTGCAAAAGGTCTTTATCGACGGCGAGCTGGCGGCGGAAAACGGGGCGGTGACCGAGGAATATACCCCTTACACCTACCCGGAATGGGCCACGCACTCCATCCACGTCGGCGAGACCATCACACCGGAAACCTTTGCCATCCCCGCGTCAGCCGGCCAGGTAACCGTGCGGGCTATCGAGGTTATCCCCGCCCGTGTCGGCGACTACGAGCGCCATGTGACCCTGCAGGCCAGAAACGGACGGCTGGAGTCCGATGTGAAGCAGGATGTGCTGAAGGCGGTTGTCTTTGAGCGCCACCATGCCACCGGCAAAAAGGGCTTCGGCTTTGTCAAAGGCTTCGGCATCCGCCGGGGCGCGATGGCGTCCACGGTAGCCCACGACGCTCACAACCTGCTGGTCATTGGCACCAATGACGCCGATATGGCTCTGGCCGCCAATACCCTGATCGATTGCGGCGGCGGTATGTGCGTAGTCTGCGATGGACAGGTGCTGGGCGTGGTTCCCCTTCCCATCGCCGGCCTAATGGATGACAAGCCGGTGGAAGAAATCGGACAGACCGTGGCCGCCCTGGAAGAAGCCTGGAAGGAGATTGGCTGCACGATGCCCTCCCCCTTCATGACCATGGCTCTGATCCCTCTGGCCTGCCTGCCCGAGCTTCGTCTCACCGACCGGGGACTGGTGGACTGCAATCGTTTCTGCTTTGTGGATATTGAGCTCTGAAAATAAGAGACAATCCCATAGAGTTCGGCGGTTGGGTATTTTTAGAAGCCGCACTTTCTATGGGATTGCCTCTTTCTGCTTTCTGGTCTATGTCAACAGATGCTTATTTTATTTTCATTCGTTCATGTCCCCAATAATGATGTCCAGCATCTGCCTC
Source organism: uncultured Lachnospiraceae bacterium (assembly GCA_944383835.1). Lineage (GTDB taxonomy): Bacteria > Bacillota > Clostridia > Lachnospirales > Lachnospiraceae > RGIG7193. Next base: position 61,004 of record CALWRE010000180.1, read on the forward strand.
GGCGTTACGATATAAGGTTCCAATGGGAAATGCCGAATATTTCCGGTAACCAGATAAGCGTCCTCCGCTTTTCGTTCCTCCATCACAACCTCATAGAATATCCTGTCCTTGGGGTCAGGCAGGTCGATGTCAAGTTCCTGTGCATCCACATACACACCGAAGCGGTTGAGCTCAACAAGGACATCATAGATAATCTCTTCGGTCAAATGAAATTTCGCACGGCTTAGGACTTCCCGGTATTCCTTCATGATATGCTCGTTTAAAAGCGGAACAATCATCCCGCTGAAAGCAAGTTCCAAAATATTTCCGGGAGTCGAGTCCCATTTCAGCATAGCGGAAACAAGTACGTTGGTGTCGATGACCGCATAATATTTCACGCCATCACCTACTTCCTTGCCGCGGCAATTTCCTCATTGATTTCATCAAGCGTCATATCCGCTATACCATTTGCAGCGGCAATCCGGCTGGCTTCTTTCATCGCTTTCACACCGCGGTTTTCAGCAATATCATCCACCTTCATACTAAACGGGATGCCGTTTTCCTGTACCAGGCGCGATATGCACATCCGAAGATATGTCGCAAGATCGATACCAAGCCTCTCACAAATGCTGACTGCCTTGATGCGGGAGGTTTCCTCCGTGCGGAACTGAACTAATGTATTTGCCATAACCATTCCTCCTCGCTTATTTTGGTATCTATATTATATCGCGTTTTGGTTTCATTTGCAATCATTTGATGACAAATTCACTTTATTTTCAAATTCCCGGCCCTGCTCCCTCTGCCTGCCTGAGCTTCGTCTCACCGACCGTGGGCTGGTGGACTGCAATCGTTTCTGCTTTCTGGTCTATGTCAACAGATGCTCCTGCCCATCTGGTAGGCCTCTTCCATAGCGGGGTTCCCCTGAATATCCCCCAGCTGCCAGGCACCAGCGCCATAAATAACACCCATTTCCTTTGCTCCAGGCAAACATTCCAGGTAACCGCGCAATCCGTCAATCGCCCGCTCCATCGCTGCTTTTCCATCCGCAGCAGTAGCGATTAGATAAAACTCTTTATTTTCCAATCCTGGCTTTTGTGCGCCGCCCAAAGTTCTGTCAATGACCGTTTTCATCTGAGCGCACATCGTATAGAAGTAAACGGGAGTCGCCAGCACAATCACATCGGCCGCCCGCATTTTTTCCAGAAGCTGCGCCATATCATCCTGCTTCACGCAATAGCCGAGTTGTTTACAGGCATAGCAGGCTGAACAATACTCGATTTTCAGCTCAGCGAGCCGGATTTTTTCAACCCGGTTTCCCGTTTCCTCCGCCCCTTTCCGAAACTGGTCGCACAAAGTCTCCGAGTTGCCATTTTTCCGGGGACTGGACGATAGAATTAAAACCTGTTTACTCATTTTTATTTTTCCTCCTTTGCATCCGAGATCCGTTCCAAAATTTATGTAATCAACTGGATTCCATCGCTTGTTACTGCCGATTATAATTACCGATTGTTACAACCGGTCAATAGATTTTTCATAAATACTCTTGAATTTTTTGTGAAGAAATCATGACGCCTCCCACCGCACAACAAAAACTCTATGCAAATGGGGTACGCTCCGTACGGATCCGTATCCACTCACATAGAGTTTTCTTATTTCCCGTTTAACTGACACGTTTAATCGATACGTTTGTTTGATACACTTATTTGACGCATTTAGATTGCATGCATCATCGTTATAAGCCTCTCATCAGGACAGGGAGGAAATATCTCTGCCGAAATATTTCTCGGACAGTTCGGAGAGCACGCCCTCTTCCCGCAGCTCATCGATGGCCTGGTTGACAGCCTCCCGCAGGCTGGCCGTCTCCTCTCCCATCCGCATCGGAATGCCGACGGGATCCGCCGTATCGGTGATCACGGCGATTTTTACATTGGCGTCAGGATGGGCCCGCAGATAGTCGTCATAGGTCTCCTGTGAATTCAGGGTCGCATCGATGCGGCCGGAAAGCAGAAGCTCCATGGTCTGATTCAGATCGTCCACACCGGTCACCTCCGCCCCGTACTGCTGCGCCAGCTGCGCATAGGTGCTGGTGATGGTGTTGGCAGTAGTCTTTCCCTCCAGATCTTCCAGGGAGTTGATCTCATCGTAGTCGCCGCGGACAATTACCACCGCCCGGTTGTAGGCGTAGGGCTCGCTGAAATCGTACTGTTGCTGCCTTTCCTCGGTAATATTGACGCCGTTTACCATGATGTCATAGCGTCCGGCGCTCACGCCGGCCAGCAGGCCGTCGAAATTTCCCTCCACAAAGGTAGCCGTTACGCCCAGCTTCTCTGCAATGTTCTGGGCCACCTCCACGTCGTAGCCCACCAGATTGCCCGCCTCATCGTGGTAATTCCAGGGAGACCAGGTGCCCTCCAGGGCGACGATGATCTCTCCCCTCTGCTGAATCTGCTCCAGCAAGTCGCCGGAGGCCTCGGCCTGGGTTTCCCCGGAGGCCTGCGTCCCTTGCGCCGCCGTCTCTCCTCCCGCAGCCTGCGTCGGATCACTTGCCTGCGAGCAGCCGCTCAGGCAGAAAACACTGAGCAGGCATATCATCAGTATTGCCAATGTCAGATTTCTTTTCTTCATGTTCACTCTCCTCTTTTCTTTCTATTTTTTTCTATCTTTTTCTATTCCAAAAAGCATAGTTGAAACCATAAAACAGCTTATACGGCGGGGAACCTCTATTCTTCCTCGTCGAACAGGCGAAGGAAGGCACGGGTCCTCTCTTCCTTCGGATGCTGGAAGAATTCCTTGGAATTTCCCTCTTCCACCACCACCCCGTTCTCCATAAAGATAACGCGGTTGGACACCTCCCGCGCAAAGCCCATCTCATGGGTCACGACCACCATGGTCATCCCCTCGGCGGCAAGTTCGCGCATGACGGAGAGAACCTCCCCGGTCAGCTCCGGATCCAGGGCCGAGGTGGGCTCGTCAAAGTAGATGAGCTCCGGCTCCGTCGCCATGGCCCTGGCAATGGCCACCCTCTGCTGCTGGCCGCCGGAAAGCTGGCTGGGATAATAATCGCAGCGGTCCGCCAACCCTACTTTTTCCAGGGCAGCCCTGGCTCTCTCCTCCGCCTCGCCCTTGGGCACCTTGCGGGCAATGACCAGCCCCTCCATCACATTCTGCAGGGCCGTCTTATTGCGGAAAAGATTGTAATTCTGAAACACAAAACCTGTCTTTTTGCGGAGCCTGGCTGCGTCCTTCTTCGAGACATGGGCCAAATCAAAGGTTTCGCCGTCAAAATGCAGTGTCCCTGCGTCGGCCGTCTCCAAAAAATTTATGCAGCGAAGCAGGGTGGTCTTGCCGGAACCGCTGGGGCCCAGTATGGCGATGACCTCGCCGGCGTCCACCTTCAAATCCACGCCCTTCAATACCTCCAGGTCTCCGAAGGATTTTTTTATATCTCTGACCTCCAGCATCATTTTCCTCCCACCTTCTCATAAACGCTGAGCTTCTTTTCCCCGATACTCTGCAGCTTGGTCAGCACCGTGCAGAACATCAGATAGATCAGCCCCACCTCTATGTACAGAGCCAGCGGCTGATAACTCCAGGCGACGATCTGACGGGTGGCCATGAACATCTCCACCACGGTGATATTGGCCGCCAGGGAGGTATCCTTGACCATGGCGATCAGGGAATTCGACAGGGAGGGGAAGGCCGTGCGCATGGCCTGGGGCAGGACGATCCGCCGCATGGTCTGCAGATAGGACATGCCGACGCAGTACCCCGCCTCCATCTGGCCGGAGGGCACCGATTCCAGGGCAGCCCGCATGATCTCGGCGCAGTAAGCTCCCTCGTTAATGGAAAAAACGATCACCGCCGCCGGGAAGGGATCAATGACGATTCCCAGGTTCGGCAGCCCGTAAAACACCACGAAAAGCTGAACCAGCAGAGGGGTTCCTCTCACTACCCAGATATAAAACCGGGCCAGCTGGGTCAGCACCTTTACATGGGCAAACTGTATCATAGCCGTAATCACGGCGATAATCATCGCAAAGGAAAAGGCGATCACTGTCAGCGGAATGGTCACGGTCAATCCCGGCAGCAAAATCCTTCCGAACGAATCTATTAAAAGTCTGATGAGTTCTTCATTCATAAATCTAATCATTTACACCTCTTGTTTCATTCCCGTCTCCCAGTCTAGCACAGACTTTGCCGGACGGCAAATACTTATCACGAATACTTTCCCATAACCGGCGGCTATGGACGGGACGCCAGTTCCCCTGCAAAGCCCTCGATGATTTCCCTCGCCTGGGCGTCGCTCTTTTCATAGATCGACAAAAGGAGCCCGCGATACCGGGCGGCCTCGTCCGCCCCGTCGAGTCCCTGCTCCCCGGCAAGCGTCCAGAAAGAGTACTGGGAGTAATAGCGGTAGGCGTCAGCCACATTCCAATAGAGATCGAATTCTTCCCCCTCGGGCTGATGGAGGGACAGGGAGGAACGCATGGAATCGTACTCCCCCTCATAGAGGTCATAGTCGTAATCCTCAATGCTCTGGCCCCAGTTTCGCTCATCCAGCTTTTCGGTAATAAGGGAGATGGACGAGGCGACCGTCAGCGCCAAAAAGATCAGTAAAACCGCAGTCACTCCTATGTATATACCCAGTTTTGCCTTTTTGCTCACTTAAGCCACCCCTCCCTTATCTGTTCCACATAAGCCTGTCTCTGCTCCTCATCCAGATAGGACAGGGAGAGAAGCTCTTCGATCTGCCCGTCGTCAAAGCCAAAAAGAACGCGAAGGGTAGCGTCCGCCTCTTTCTCAAACGAGGTCAGAAGCGCACCGGCCCTCTCCGTTATTTCCCCGTAAGCCTCGATCTGATAGCCCTCTTCATACTCCTGCCTTACCGTCAGGATATCCTGGCAGCTGCTTAAGATCTGCTCCACCAGAAAGGCAAAATGACTCTCGCAGTATTCCCTGTCATAGGAATCCATGGAGGCGTCTCCTCGAAAGGCCGCCTCGTATTCCGCCCGGTCCAAATGCAGGTACTCGTTTCGGTATTCCTGCAGGTATTCCATATCCCGCGAAAAAATTTCAATCTGGTAAAATTCATCAAAGGATTCATCCTCCATATCCGCTTCATAGAGGCTTTGCTCCAATGCCTGCCAGCGCTCCTGCTCCACCAGCTGCTCCAGCTCCTGTGTGCTCACCCCGCCGCGGCCGGGCTCGTCTGCCATCTCCAGCATCACGCCCAGTCCCACGGACACCACAATCGAAAGGGCCAGAAGCCCCGCCGCAATCCACATCAGCCGCCGGGCCTTTCCCAGCCTTATATCCTCCGCCGACTGCTCCAGCACCTGGCTTCTTCTTTTCTCATAGCGGGCCGTCCTTCTGGCAATGGCCTCCTTCTGCCTTTTCAGCCGTACGTTTTCCGTTCCGCAGTAGGGGCAATATTCCAGCTGCGGATCATAGGTAGCTCCGCATCCCTTACATTTCATAATGCCTTTCTCTCCTCTCCTGCTCTTCTTCCGGCGGTCTTACGTCAAGCCGCAGGCCCCGGCTCTTGTCAGGCCGCAGGCCCCAGCTCTTCTTCATCGCCGGCAATCCGTATCCCATGGTTTTCCACAGTGCTGCGGAAGGTCTTTGCAAGGAGGGTGCGCGTCTCCTCACTGTCCGCCGAGTCCCCCGCCTCCCGGCACAGTTCCAGCAGGCTCTCCACATCCGCGTCGGAAAGGCCCAGATCGCCGGTGAGGAAGGAGAAAAGCTCTTCCCGGATGGAACGAATCACCTCGTCCCCTCCGCGGACAAAGCTGCCCGCCTCCAGCATCTCATCGATATCCAAGATTCCCTGGCCTACCTCCAGCAGCGAAAAGCCCAGGGTTGATTCCCAGATAGCCCCATAGCTTTCGATCAGGCTCCGGTCCTCCTCCACGTAATAGAGGGGATAGGAGGCAAAATAAATATCCGAATATTCCTGATAGGGGCCGCCGTGCAGATCGTTATCGCTCAAATAATCCCAGATACCCTCATAGTCCTCGGCCGCAGTCAAACGATCCAGTTCCTCCAGATGCTCCTGCTGCCTGGCCGGCGCCTGTTCGTTTTCAATATATCCGGCCGCAGCCTGCACCCCTGCGCTCACGATGCCGATCACAAAGGCGGCGGCAACCGCAAGGAGCAGAACCTTCCCCCATCGCTTTGACCACAGGCGCACCAGCTGACCAGGCAGCGAGGAAAGCTGCCTGGTTTTCTTTTCAATATCCTGAATCCTGCCCTGGTACTCCCGCTCGGTAAGTACCAGATTCTCCGCCCCGCAGTAAGGGCATTGGCGGAGCGTTTCATCATATGTGGCCCCGCAGTTCTCGCATTTGATCATCGACTCTGCCCTCTCAGCCGTTCTGTGCCGGCAGCTTAAAGGAACTCTTCAAGGATACGATCCGGTTGAACACCAGATGCTCCGGCGCAGAATCCTTGTAATCCACGCAGAAGAAGCCGTTGCGGACAAACTGGAAGCTGTCAAAGGCCTTCGCCCCGGCAAAGGCGGGCTCCAGCAGGCAGTCCTCCAGCACTTCCATCGAATGCGGGTTCAGGTTCAGGGAACCGTCCTCCTCATTGTATACGCCCTTCTCCTCATCTACGATATTTTCATAGAGACGGCATGTCGCCTTCAAGGCCGTCTCCGCCGCCACCCAGTGAATCGTCCCCTTGACCTTGCGGGTGGTGCAGTTGCCTCCCCGTGTCTCAGGATCGTAGGTGCAGTGCACCGCCGTGATCTCTCCGTTCTCATCCTTATCCACGCCGGTGCAGGTGACAAAGTAGGCCCCCATCAGCCGGACCTCATTGCCGGGGAACAGGCGGAAATACTTCTTCACCGGCACCTCCATGAAGTCCTCCTGCTCGATATAAAGCTCCCGCGAGAAGGGCACCTGGCGGCTCCCCAGCTCCGGATTCTCCGGATTATTAGGAATCTCCAGATATTCGGTCTGTCCCTCGGGATAGTTGTCAATGATCAGGCGCAGGGGACGCAGCACCGCCATCAGACGGCTCCTCTTTAACTTCAGGTCCTCCCGGATGCAGTATTCCAGCATCGGCATATCGCAGGCGCTCTGGCTCTTGGACACCCCGGCTAACTCCACAAACATCTTGATGGATTCCGGGGTGTAGCCTCTGCGTCTTAAGCCGCTGATGGACACCAGTCTGGGATCATCCCAGCCGTCCACGATTCCATCCTCCACCAGCTTCTTGATATAGCGCTTGCCGGTGACCACGTTTCGCAGGTACAGCTTGGCAAACTCGATCTGCTTGGGCGGCATCGGGAACTCACACTCCCGCACCACCCAGTCGTAGAGCGGACGATGGTCCTCGAACTCCAGGGTGCAGATGGAATGACTGATTCCCTCGATGGCGTCCTCGATGGGGTGACCAAAATCGTACATCGGGTAGATGCACCATTTGTCCCCGGTATTGTGGTGGCTCATATGAGCCACCCGGTAGATAACCGGATCTCTCATATTTATATTAGGAGAAGCCATGTCGATCTTAGCCCGCAGCACCTTCTCCCCGTCGGCATATTTTCCTTCCCGCATCTGCGTAAACAGGCGCAGGTTTTCCTCCACGCTGCGGTTCCGGTAAGGGCTGTCCTTCCCCGGCTCCGTCAGCGTGCCCCGGTACTCCCGGATCTCCTCCGCCGTCAGGTCGCAGACGTAAGCCTTTCCCTTGCGGATCAGCTTCACCGCCAGCTGGTACATTTCCTCAAAGTAATTGGAGGCAAAGAACAGCCGGTCCTCCCAGTCCGCGCCCAGCCACCGGACGTCCTCCTGGATGGCGTCCACAAACTCCGTCTTTTCCTTGGTGGGATTGGTATCGTCAAACCGTAGGTTAAACTTGCCGCCGTACTCCCGGGCCAAGCCGGCATTCAGCAGGATGGACTTGGCGTGGCCAATGTGCAGGTAGCCGTTGGGCTCCGGCGGAAAGCGGGTCTGGACATGATGGTACACTCCCTCTGCCAGATCCTTTTCAATCGCCTGCTCAATAAAGTTTTTGGAGACTGTGTTTTCTTCCATTGCGCATTTTTCCTCTCAAAAGTTTACAATTTATTCACAATAACCGGCAGAAAATTTCACATTCTTTTCCTATCCTAGAATCATAAAGAGATCGCCAACCAGCAAAGCTTTTTTTCATAACGCGCCGGCACGAAAGTGCCGGCATCCTCTTTTTCTTCCCTCAATTATAATCACTGGCCCAACTTCCGTCAAGCCTCCCGTTTCCTACAGTTTCTTCACCCAGCAGCGGCGTCTCCGGTGCTGGCGGGCCGTATAATATTTCCAAAGTCCCTGGACGGAGGTATTGGTTTCCAGCTCCGGCCCAGTCTCCGCCACTTGAACCCCTCGTTTCCGCGCCTCCTCGGTCATAGAGTGCAGCAGCACCGCCGGCAGGCCCTTTTTCTGATACTCCGCGTCCACGCCCACCAGATACAGGTCCAGCACCGGGTTTTTCCCGTAGATGGCCTGCAGCAGCCGAGCCCAGCCCAGGGGAAACAAGCGCCCGCGGCTTTTTTTCACTGCCCGGCTTACGGAGGGGACCGCCACGCCCAGGCCCACCAACTCTCCCGCCTCGTCCAAAATCAGCTTGACGTAGGCTGGGTGGATCAGCAGCATAAACTGCTGGTAATATTTCCGGATCAGGGCCGGCGTCAGCGGCACGGTGCCGTACAGAT
>CALWRE010000181.1 GCA_944383835.1 uncultured Lachnospiraceae bacterium
GGGCGCGATTCTGGAAAAGGTACTGCCGGAGGTGCGGACGATGGAACCGTCTGTGCTGGAAGATTATCTGATACAGAAGCTGCCGCAGCACGATTGAATCCGCATGGAGGTCTCCGGAAAACCGGGGGCCTTCTTCTTTTTTCTCCCGAAGGGCGCACTTACTCACCACCCCAAAGGGGCGGTGGTATCCCTCCCGTTGGTCGGGCCCGTGCGCTCTTCCCGAAGCGTCCGCCGGACGCTTCTCCAGAGGGGGCAGGCAATGCCGCAAGCGCCATCGCCTGTGCAGACGGCTCCCCTGCTGCCCGCAGGGATTGCTGACTGACGCAGCAACCCGGCAGTTCCACTGCCAGCCGTCTGCCTGCGCAAACCTGCCACCGGCAGCTTTGCCGCAGCTCGCAGGGATGGCCGCTTCGCCCATCCCTGTCCGCCGCTTCGGCGTATATCCAAACGCCCCATACGGCAGTCTGCCAGAACACAGGAGTGATTCTTAGAAAGGAAGGTGTAAATTTGGCGATTTACCATTTGGAAGGCAAGGTAGTCAGCCGTGGGACGGGACGCTCCGCCGTGGCGGCTTCGGCCTATCTGAGCTGTACCAATATCCTGAACGACTATGACGGAGTACGGCATGATTATACACGAAAGAAAGGGCTTGTATGGCGGGAAGTATTTCTGCCGGAGTTCGCTCCACCCGAATGGAAAGACAGAGGCATACTTTGGAACGCTGTGGAGGAAGCAGAGAAAACCAAAGACAGCCGCCTTGCCCGTGAGTTTGTTCCCGCTCTGCCCGTTGAGCTGACGCCGGCACAATGGCAGGAGCTTCTGACCGATTTCATTCAGGACAGTTTTGTTGCCGAGGGGATGTGTGCTGACGTTGCGATTCATGATCCGCACCCGCCCGGCCATAACCCCCACGCCCATATCCTGCTGACGGTGCGCCCGTTGGACGGACAGGGCAGGTGGCAGTACAAGACTGAAAAAGAATATCTCTGTGTCCGGGACAGAGAAGAAAAAGGATTCACCGCTGCTGAGTTTAAGGCAGCGCAGGCGGACGGCTGGGAGAAGCAATACCCCTTCAAGGTCGGGCGCAAAAAGGTGTATATGCCGCCATCGGAAGCTGAGAAGCACGGGTATGAACGGGCCAGTAAGCACCCGAAAAGCACGAAGTACGGCAGGCAGAATCCCATTGCCGAGCGTTGGAACAGTGAGGAACAGCTTGTGGAGTGGCGCAAGGCGTGGGCGGATGTGACCAACCGTTATCTGGAGCGGTACGGCCATGAGGAACGCATCGATCACCGCAGCCACGCTGACCGGGGTCTGACCGAACAGCCTACAATCCATGAGGGCGTTGCGGCGAGGGCCTTGGAGAAAAAGGGGATTGTCTCCGACCGCTGTGAGATCAACCGGCAGATCAAGGCGGACAACGCCCTGCTCCGTGAACTGAGGGCGGCGGTGAAAAAAATGGCGCAGGCGGTAAAAGACACCCTCCCTGCCATCGCCGAGGCGATGGAAAAGCTACGGGAGAACATGATCATCTTCCGCTACCAGCTCCGCCATATAGAAAAAGGGAAATGCCGCATGAACGGGTATATCGGGGCAGTAAAGCCGGAGCTGGAACGGTACGCTGGGCTGGTGCAGCAGATCAGGGCCAAGACAAGTGAGCGGAAAAACCTGCTTGCGGAGAAAAAGGAAACGCCGTTCTATCAGATTTCAAAGCTGAGTGAACTGTCACGCCGCATTACGGAGCTGACAGAGGATCTGGAGGAACTGAAAACCAAAAAGGATATTCTCCTGCACAGGCTGGATTGCGCTGATGATGCGGGTGTTTCCGCTATGAGGAAAGACGTTTTCGCGATGGAAAACGCCCTGAAAAGGCTTGCGGAGCAGGAAGCGAAGTATGCCGCCGAACTGGACGATGCGCTGAAACAGTATGCGAAGCTGGAGGAACAGGCGGCAGGATTTGACGCTGATGAGCTGGCAAAAACAAGGCTGTCCCTGCGGCCTGACAGGGAGCGCTCCGCTGCCTCCCGTGTGCGGTCTGCCTATGGCGAAAAGTACGATCCCCTGATCATGTCAGACAGCAGGCGGGATGTTGCCGCCCTGCTCCACGAGGATGCCAAACCGCGCTCCATCCATGAGCGCCTGCAGCAGAGGCCGAAGCGGGATCAACCGCAAAGAAAAACAAAACGCCACGAGCAGGAACGGTAATCTGTCGGTCTTCGCCTTTTTTTCTATAGGAGAACGAGAAAATTAGTGTCATGAATATACCAAGTATCCAATATTATCTAAAATATGGATCGACAAATAGGACGCATTTTATATGGAAACCTTTTTGTAAAAGGCCTCAATCTCTGGCATAATGAAACTAACTATACATTATATAGGGAGGTCAAACTATGCGAAAAAACCATGAGAGGAAAGCTTACACAAAATACGATTATATCTGTATCCATACGAAAATAGGAGTTGTTGCCGGCATTTCTGCCCTGGTAAGTATGTCCCTGGCACTTCTTCTGGGTACTTTGGTTGCTGTCACAAAGAGCGGCAGACTGGATATGTCAAGCCTGGTCACGCTTATTGCATTTGTCTTCTTTCTTCCGATGATTGCCAAAAACGTAAAACAATACAGGAATCTGCAGCGCAAGCTTCGGGAAAAGGGGCCGGATGACATAGAAGACAACCCGGACTTCCAGATGATCCTTCCGACCCAAAAGCAGCTGTGGCTTTTTGTTGTGCTGCTCGCTGTTCTTGCCGCCGTGCTGCTGGCTTTGTGCTTTTTGATGCTGTATCTTATGGCTGCGTACTATGAAACGATTTTTTTGATTATGTTCATTTTGTGCGGCACATTACTTCTGCCTGTTGTTGCAGTGATGGTTACATACATCCGTTTATTACAGATTGCGGGACAACTGTAGAATGAAAATACCCCCAAATCATCTTGATTCAGATGATTTGGGGGCCAGGTCTTCTGTTTTAATATTTCCTTACAATTTCTCCTGCTACACCTTCTGTGTATTGATCGTCCGTGATGGGTTTGTATCTCTCCCCGTCATACCAGTCGGTAAATCCATTCTCCGCTTTATAGATTTCGCCTGTCTCGACATCTACGACCCTTTCATAGCCCAGGGTGGCGTCGCTCTGTTTCTGGCTCATAATGTCCTGACTCCTGTTGCGGTTCTCCCAAGAGGACATGATGCTGTCCTGCATCGCGTCGGCGGCCTGGCTGAGTTGCTGCGAGGTTGTGACTGTCTGATCGCTCTGAGCCATGGCATAGCTGACGAACTCCTGCGAATAGTCAATACTGCCCAGGCTGCGCGAGAGCACATCTTCCCAATCCTGGAAGGAATCCTTTTCCGCCGTGACGGCAACAATACTATATGCCATATAATATCCAAAACCAGACTCAATCGCGAAGGGCACAAGCTCCACCGAGAACATTCCTTCTCCCTCTGCGCCATCCTGCGTGAAGGTGGCGCGAACTACATTGGAAGAAACCGCCACACTGCTCATCTGTCCGTTACCCGCAAAGCTTTCCTGGACTGCGAAATTCTGAATATCAGGCATACGGAAGGCACTCAGGACAGGCTCTAGCTCAAAAGAAGCGGCGTAATCTGAAAAAACAGCGAAGAACCCCTCCGTGGAAACATCATAAAGCACAGGGCAGCGCTGCATATTAGGAGAATTAACAGCCATAAAAGCACGGGCATCCTCGCTTGGAAATAGCGGCTGGTATTTAATTTGAAACAAAATCTGATTGACCGGACACTCAGGATCGTATGCGCGAAGGACGTGGAACATCCCGGCGGCTGTCGGGGCAGCCTCTACCGTCCAGCCCTGGGGAATCTGCATGGAAAAATCGCTGCAACTGTAGGGAACTAATTCCTGCGCATACGCTGCCGGAACTACCGTAATTTGTTCGTCCGCTGACGCTGCTGTTATTTCCTCTGCAGGGGAATCGTCTTCATCAAAATCGTCAAAGTCTCCGTTCGCAAATGCATCAGACGCAGCCCCCAAGCTCTCTGTTTTGGCAAAGACCATTTCTGTCCCTTCCTCCGCAAGTATCAGCAGATCATCCGAAAGCGTGTAGGAATTTGGGACTTCATCCACCGTGATACTGTTCTCATCCCATGTCAATTCCGAAATCTCACCGTCAAAATCCATCGTTCCCGTTCCATCCTCCAAAAGCTCCAATGTGAGGGAAGTCCCAATTTCATCAAGCTCTTCTTTTTCTACGTCAATACCATTATAGGACATACGGATCAGCGTCCATCCTCCAACAACGGGATTTGACATACTCATGCTTTCCACTTGGCTGGCATCTGCTCCTTCTGTTTTTCCACAGCTATTCAGAAAAAAGAGGGAAAACAGAAGACACAGCAACCATATACTCCATCGTTTCATTGCCATTCCTCCTTAAGATAGTTACTTATCGGTTCCTTCACAGCCGCATAGCCGTCCGTCTCATAGCGCACGTTGTCTTTCAGCAGATCCCCCTCCTCAAAGGACAGCCCCCAGACACTTCCGTCCTGAAATTCAAAGATAAAGGCTTCTTCCACATCCGTCGCACGAAGCTCGGTCTCCCTGCCTGTCTGAAGCTGCCGCAGAGCTTCCAGACATGAGGTAAGAGCCTTGGAATCTGTGATTTCCCACTCGTTACGTGCTTCTCCATTCTCTATGTACCGGAGCTTTACAGGAGAACCGACGTAAGTGGCTGTATCCGCCAGCGAAAGAGGAGGAAGCGTAATCTGCGCTCCGGTAATATCGTCGCTTCCTCTGCCGGAAGCGTCCACTGTATACCAGCAGGATGTCGCCGTATGCCATGTATTCTCTTTTTCATTTTCAACAATCTCATAGAGATGAATCGTATACGTTCCATCTTCATTTTCCGTACATTCCGTTTCCGGGGCGAAAAAGCCGCTCTGAGCCTCGTAATAGGCCCTTGCCATGGCAACCAGCTCACCGCTGTCGTAAGCAGCGTGAACCGGCTCGTCAGCAACGCTTTCCTCTTCTGCTGGCGCAGCTACAGACTGTTGGGAAGGAAGCAGCGTATATTCGCCTGTGAGAAGATTGTCGGAGTCTCCCCCTGCCAGCAGCTCATCTTTCCGTTCCACTTTCATCACAACTTTATCAGGATAAAAGGTGAAACTCAGATGGGCGAAGGATTCTGATAAGTCCCTACCGTATTCATCGGTGATATGCGAAATGGTAAGGACGGCGTCTGAAGTATTTGCGGCTGAGATATCCAGAGTGTAAGTCTTTTCTTCGTACTCCGGTGAACCGGATTGAAAAAAACAATGCAGCCGGAACCCATCCTTTGTGTCGATAAAGTATTTAATATGTCCATCGTTTTCAAAAAAAGCGTAGCCGTTATAAGCGGCATAGGGGGCTGTATTTGTATCAGATGTCTGTTCTGCGGACTGCTCTGTTGCCGCAGCCGCAGCCTGCACGGACGTCTGCTCTGCTTCGGAATCCAGATTGCCGCACGAAATGCATACAAGACCGCACAACACGCAGACAGAAAAAATAACCATGGTTTGTTTCATCAATCTATTTCCTTTCACGGATATCCTCCCTCTTTATAGCTTGTGTCCACATTCCGCACAGAAGACGCTGCCTTGTACGATGGTTGCGCCGCAGTTAGGACATAGGTTGTCCAGCTTCGTGCCACAGTGGTTACAGAACTTTGAGCCTGCGGAAATTTGTGTTTTGCAGTTTGGACAAACGGTCATTCCCGCTGTAACCGCCGCGCCTGCGCTGTTCACGATAATTGGCTGTCCCCCGGAAAGGATACAGCTTTCTATTAACTGGAAAATTTCGGAAGGAAGTTTTTTCTGTTTGTATGCTCCCAATCCGGCTGTTATTGCCAGCGGCCATGCAATAAACAGCCCAATAGCACCGGCGCCTATTTTATCGGACCACTGCCCTTCACCTATTGTTACGTTCAGTTGATCATTCACAATCACCATCTGTATACTGATTGCCAGACGCATTCCGGTAATTGTTTTCCACGCATCTTTTGATTGGCTTGCCTGCATGACAAATCCATCCGTGGTTTTTGAGCTTTGTACTTCCATTCCCTTTTCGGTGCGGAGAAAGCTCTCCAGACGAGCAACAACAGCCTGTATATCAGTGCCGTTTAATAGAAACATTCTTGACTCTGCCATTTTTAATCCTCCCTATTTCTTGCTTCAAATAAGTCCATATTTGGTTTCAGATCATTTTTATTTTACTAAATTTCACCAAAAAGTTCCTTGCTTTTTCCAAAACTGGCAATGACATTTTCGGAAAATTCGCATTGCATTTTAAATTTTCCCACTGTATAATGACAGAAAAGATTTTTGAGCAGAAGAGAGGCTTAGTAAAGATATGGAGTTTAAAGATATCTTGGCGGAGTATATAAAACAATTAGGCTGTTCAGCAAAAGAATTGTGTGAGAATTCAGGGCTTTCGGCAGCCACAATCAGCCGCTACCGTTCCGGGGAGCGCGTTCCGGAAGCGGGCACAGAAAACCTTGTAAATCTGATGAAAGGGATTGTACGAATCGCTGAAAACAGAAGAATTGCTGACATTACAGAGCAGTCTGTATCGAAAGCTTTCTCTCCTTTTGTGAAAGGAAGGGTGTCTGAAGTTACAAAGCTTCAGACAAATTTTAATACTCTGCTTACCCTGCTGTCTGTCAACGTCGCAGAGCTTTCGAGATTTTTGAATTATGACCCTTCTTATGTTTCCCGTATCAGAAACGGCCTGAGGCAGACTGCCAGCCCGAAAGAATTTGCATGGGGAACCGCGCAATTTATAGCCAGACGCTATCAAAATGATTCGCAGAAGGCTCTAATTGCGGATCTTATCGGCTGCGAGCCAGCTAGCCTAGCAGATTATGAGGCGTACCAGACACTTCTTTTCGAGTGGCTTATGAACGGAAGTGACATCCCCAAAAATGATCTGTCGGATTTTCTGGAAAAATTGGATAAGTTTAATCTCAATGAATATATCCGTGCCATCCATTTTGACGAAATGAAGGTTCCTTCCGCTCCTTTCCAGCTTCCTACATCCAAAAGTTATCAGGGACTGAAAGAAATGATGGACAGCGAGCTTGCCTTCCTGAAAGCAACCGTCTTGTCCAAATCCATGGAGCCTGTTATCATGTATAGCGACATGCCGATGGAAGAAATGGCGAAGGATGAAGAATTTCCTAAAAAATGGATGTTCGGCATGACTATGATGCTGAAAAAGGGGCTGCATCTGAACCAGATCCATAATATAAACCGTTCTTTTGGGGATATGATGCTCGGTCTGGAAAGCTGGATACCCTTGTATATGACAGGACAGATTTCCCCCTACTATCTAACGGGGACGAACGATAGCGTGTTTTTACATTTTCTGAAGGTTTCCGGCAGCGTTGCCTTAGCGGGTGAGGCAATCAACGGATATCACAGTAAAGGGAAATATTATCTGACAAAAAACAAAGACGAAGTCGCCTATTATAAAAAGCGGGCGGAATGCCTTTTATCAAAGGCTTCGCTTCTTATGGAAATTTATCGGCAGGATCGCGAAAGGGATTACCGCACCTTTTTGCAGGCGGATGCCAAAACAGAAGGAAACAGGCATTCTGTTCTTTCCTCCCTCCCGCTTTATACGGCGACAGATGAGCTGATCCGCAGAGTTTTGCAGAAAAATCAGATTCCTGATGCGGAACAGGCGGAAATCCTTCAATATGTTTCCACGCAACGGGAAATATCAGATGAGATTTTACGGCATGGCAGCATGACGGAGGAAATACCCATCTTTACAGAAGCGGAATTTCAGCAATACCCGATGACGTTGCCCCTTTCCGGTATGTTTTTGGAAAAGGATGTTTTCTATAGCTGGGAAGATTACAGAGAGCATTTGAACCAGATACAGGAATATAAAAAGGAGCATCCAAATTATACGATAGTGGATACTATGGTATCCCCATTCCGAAATATACAGATTTATATACATGAAGGGGAGTGGGTCATTGTCTCCAAAAACAAGGCTCCCGCGATCCACTTCCTGATCCGTCATCCGAAGATGCGGAGCGCTTTTGAGAATATGATTGTTCCCATAATTGACAATTGATTTTTGTTGTCGGCAATCCTGTCATACACAAGAGCATTCATGCGCTTATTTGTGACGCTATCATTAGAGAGTGCTTTTCGCAGAGAATTACCTTGACAAATCTTGTCTCAGCGTGATATGCTGGAAAAATACTGCGAAAAGCAGGGATGGGAGGTTGTGGCAGTCTATCAGGACGATGGCTTCACAGGTCTTAATATGGAGCGTCCTGATTTACAGAGAATGTTGAGAGCCATTG